>LJNS01000093.1 GCA_001303245.1 Gammaproteobacteria bacterium SG8_30 | reverse complement strand
CCGGCGTCGAAGGCCTCGCGTGCCTGCCCCCACGCGTCCACTGCCAGCTCGAGCCCATCCCGGGCCTGTTCGAGGGTCTCCTGGCCGACGCCTTCCGGAAGCCGGCGGGCGGAGGAAAGCTCCGCGACGCGGGACTCCAGGCCGGCGACCAGATCCGGCAGTTCCGCCTGCAGACGTTCCCAGTCGACGGCAATTTCCGCTGCCAGGCGGTCGCGCGCGGCGGTGGCGGCCTCACTGAGCTCGCGGGCGCGGGCGGGCAGTTCCTTAGCGATGGCGAGCGCGTCCTCGTAGCGCTCCTCGCCGAAGGCCTTGCGCGCCTCGTCGAGGCGCACCTTCACTTCCGCGTACCGGTTCGGCACGTACTTCTGTGCCTGCTCGTGCACGGCTGCAAGCGCGGACTCCGCGGCATCGATCGCTGTGGCCGCCGGGTCCTTCTGCGAGCACGCGCCAAGCACGACCGACGCGGTCACCGCGAGGAGAATGGCGCGTACGCTGCGCATGGGCGGGGTGTCTCCCTCGTCAGCTCTCGGGCAAGCTCAGCCTGCGCCGGACATGCCGAGCGCCTGCATCGTCGAGTCGATGACCTGCTTGACCTCGCGCGCAGCCGTCACCGCGTCCTCGTACTTGCCGGCGTTGCCCGCCTCGCCGGCCTGGCCCCAGGCTTGCTTGGCCGCGTCGAACGAGGCGACGAGCTCCTTGAACTCGTCCCGGTTGAGCCCCTTCGGCGTGCCGCCGCGCGTGGTGTAGCGCACGATCTGCTTGTCGACTGCGGCGATCTGGCCGGGGATGGCGTTCGCCATCTCGCCCCACTCCTCGGTCATCTTCTTGGCGAAGTCGGCCTTGGCGATGATCGCGTCCGCCTGCAGCTTGCGGACGGCCGCCGCCGCCTTGGGTGCGCCGGTGACGACCGCCTTGTAGTCGCCCGCGTCGTAGCTCGACTTGAGCCCTGCCAGTTGCGCGGACACCTCCGCGTACTCCTCCGGCATGTACTTCTCGGCCTGCTCGCCGAACTTGGCGAGTGAGCCCTCGAGCTCGGCGAGCGCCTTCTCGGCGGGCTCCTTCTGGCTGGCGCAAGCAGCTGCCAGAACGGCGACGGCCACGACCATGAACCGGGTCACGTGCTTCGGGCGGAACATGAGCGACTCCTTGGGAAACGGCGGCATGTTGCAGGCCGGGCCCGCTCAAGCGGGCCCGAATCCAGTCCGCAAGAGTAGCGAGTTTGGCCCGCGGGCGCATCCCGGAAGGCCGGAAGGCGCACGGCAGCCGCGTCAGCCGCGGGCGGCCGTCGCCCGGGAGGCGGCGACGCTGGCGCCGAAGTGCGGGCGTGCCCACGCCAGGATCGCCAGGGCGGCGAAGCCGGCCAGGGTGGCGACGACGGTGATCGAGTAGCGCAGCATGGACTCATCCTGGAAGTAGTAGTCGGTCAGCGCCGCGACCGAGGTCGGTCCCACGCCCAGGCCCACGATGCTGATCACGAAGTAGAACAGCGCCGACACCGTGGCGCGCATGTCGCTTGGGGCCACCCGCATGAGCGCCGCGGAGGCGATGGTCGTCGGCATGGCCCCGCCGACGGAGGCGGGCACGAGAAAGAGCAGCGACAGCCAGGGCGAGGGCATCAGGGCAAACAGCGCGTAGCCGGGAAGCAGGAGCGCGACGCCGGCCAGCCCCGCCCTCAGGTAGCCGTCGTCGTAGCGCCGCGACCACCGGTCCGCGAGCCAGCCGCCGAAGAAGGCGCCGAGCGGACCGAACACGATCAGGATCAGCCCGTACCAGAGGCTGACCTGGCCGATGCTCCAGTCGTAGCTGCGGCGGAAGTGCTCGGGGATCCAGCCGATGATGCCGTAGGCCATGATGGTCAGCACCGACATGCCGAAGTAGATGCCGGAGTAGGTGCGCCAGTTCGCGAACAGGTGGGCCAGCGCCGGCCGGAGCGACCAGTCGCCCGTCCCCGGATGCGCCCGTGACGTCGGCCCACATCGCCGCGGCTCGCGGACCGTGAGCATCAGCAGAGCGATGGGCAGGCCCGGCAGCGAGACCAGGACGAACGCCGCCTGCCAGGGCCGCAGCGCGCCGATGAGCGGCAGCGTGACCGTCTCGGTGCCGCTCACGAGCTCGATGATGGTGCCGCCGACGAGCAGGGCGATGCCGCTGCCGATGGCGATGCCCGTGGAGTACACGGCGATCGCGCGGCCGAGCCGCTCGCGCGGGAAGTAGTCGGTGATCATCGACAGGGCGGAGGGGGACAGGGCGCCCTCGCCGAAACCCACGCCCATGCGTGCCAGGAACAGCTGCCCGTAGCTGCGCGCCAGCCCGCAGGCCGCGGTCATCACGGTCCAGACCAGGATGCCGGCGAGGATGATGTTGCGGCGGTTCAGCCGGTCGGCCGCGATCGCGATGAGGAAGCCGAACACGGTGTAGAAGAGCGCGAAGGACAGCCCGATCAGGTAGCTGACCTGCGTGTCGGTGAGCCCGAGGTCCTGCTTGATGGGCCCGATCATCAGCGTGATGACCTGCCGGTCGATGAAGGAGCAGACGTAGGCGAGGGTGAGCAGCGTGACGACGTACCAGGGGTAGGCGGGGCGCCAGGCTTGCCCGCCGCCCTCGGCCTGCGCGCTGCCGGCGTTCAAGGAGACTGCTCCTCCGGCGACGGCGGGGCCCTGAGGCCCGTCGCCAGGTCGTCGAACAGGATCATGGCCGCGCGCGGGTCCGTCTTGAGCGCGGCTCCGGCCTCGCGGTCCACGAGCACGTTGACCACCGCCGGCCGGTCCGCCGCGAAGGCCGCATCGAGCGCCGGCCCGAGCGCGGAGTCCTGCTCGACGCGGAAGCCGACCCCGCCGAAGGCCTCTCCCAGCCGCTCGTAAGGCAGCGGGTCGAGCTCCGTGTTGAGGCTCCGGCCGATGGCCTTGCGCTGCCCGTGCAGCTCGGTGCCCCAGGCACCGTCGTTGCACACGACGGTCACCAGCCTGAGGCCGGCGCTGGCCGCGGCATGGAGCTCGGCCGGGTAGAAGCCGACGGAGCCGTCGCCCGTCACGAGGACCACGCGGCGCAGCGGCGCCTCGCCGGATTCGGCCATCTCTCTTGCCGCCGCCGCCGCACCGACGGCGAGCGGCGTGCCGATCCCCATGCCGCCGAGCGGGTAGTGATCGAGGAAGCCCGGCGCGCGCCGGATGCGCAAGGCGCCGTACATCCAGTTCTGCACGTCGGCGCCGTCGCCGACCACGATGTCGTCGGGCTCGAGCCGCTGCATCAGGGCGCGCCCGAGGCGCAGGGGATGGATCGGGTCGCTTGGGGCCGAGGCGACGGCCAGCAGGAACTTGATCCGCTCGTGCAGCGCGGCCCGCAGCCATTCCTTCTTCGGCGGGCCGGCGTAGCGGCGTTCCGCCAGCGCGTCGGCGAGCGCCTCGCAGAACCGTCCCGCATCCGCGGCGACGGGCACGTCGATGCGGCGGTTGCGGCCGAGCTCCTCGGGCTCGATGTCGACCTGGACGAAGCGTGCGTCCGGATCGAAGCGCGGCGGCAGACCGTAGCCGAGCCGCTGCTTGAGTCGCGCGCCGACGACGAGCACGACGTCCGCCAGCCGGGCCGCGATCTGCGCCATCGGCCAGTTGAAGCTGCGATCCCAGTCTTCCGGAACGAGCCCGCGCCCCAGACCGTTGCCCGCGATGCTCAGGCGGAACTCGTCGTGCAGGCGCTGCAGGCCGGGACCGGCCCGGCCACGCGTGGCGCCGGCTCCGCAGATGACGAGCGGACGCCGCGCAGTGGCGATCAGCTCCGCCGCAGCGCGCACGCTGTCGGGATCGGGCCACGGACGGGACGCCGCCGGCGCGGGGCCGGTTGCGCAGGCCGCCTCCGACGCGTCGACGGGGGCGGCGAAGAACGCCTGCGGCACCTGCAGCAGCACCGGGCCGGGCCGGCCGGACAGCGCGTGACGGCAGGCGGTGTCGACGTAGTCCGCGAGGCGGGAGGCCGAAGGCACGGTGCGCGACCACTTCACGAGCGGTGCGGCCAGGGAGAGCTTCAGGCTGTCGTACTCGGCGTCGGCCTCGGTCCACGAGTCGGGCATGCGCGCGACCAGCACCAGCACGGGCGAGGCGGCGTGGAAGGCGGTGGCGAGACCCATGATCGCGTTGGGCAGGCCCTGGTCGGCGATGACGAGCGCGACGCCGATGCGGCCGGTGATGCGCGCGTAGCCGTCGGCGGCGCCGACGGTGCCGGTCTCGTGGCGCCCTCCGACGATGCGGAAACCGTCGCGGTCGAGCGCGTCGAGCAGGTGGGTGTGCGAGGCGCCGGCCAGGGCGAACACGGTGCGCGAGCCGTAGCGCGCCAGCGTCCGGCTGACTACCATACCGCCGGTGACCGATTCCGGGCTCATCGCATCTCCCCCTCCACGCGACAGCGCAACATAGACCACGCGATGCGCGTTGCCTACCACCCGGACTACTGCATCGAGCTGCCGCCGACCCATCCCTTTCCGATGGGCAAGTATCCGGGCGTGCACCGGCTGCTGCTCGAGGAGGGCGTGATCGATGCCGGCGACGTGATGCGCCCGGAGCCCGCACCGCGCGCGCTGCTCGAGCGCGTCCACGCCCGCGAGTACCTGGACAAGCTGGAGACGGGGACGCTGTCGCCGGCCGAGGTGCGCCGGATGGGCGTGCCCTGGTCGGCGCGGCTGTGGCGCCGCTCGCGGCTTGCCACGATGGGCACCGTCCTGGCGGCCCGTGCCGCACTCCAGGACGGCCTGGCCGGCAACCTCGCCGGTGGCACGCACCACGCGTTCGCCGACCGGGGCGAGGGCTTCTGCGTGCTGAACGACGTCGCGATCGCCGTGCGGGCGTTGCAGCAGGAGGGGGCAGCCGGGCGGTTCGTCATCGTCGACCTGGACGTGCACCAGGGCAACGGCACGGCGGCGATCTTCGAGTCGGACCCCGACGTCTTCACGGTGTCCGTGCACGGGGAGCGCAACTACCCGCTCGCCAAGATGCGCTCGACGGTCGACGTGGGTCTCGCGGACGGCCTCGGCGACGCCGAGTATCTCGAGACCCTCGAGCGCGTGCTGCCCGATGCGCTCGACCGGGCGAAGGCGGAGCTCGTCTTCTACCTCGCAGGCGTCGACCCCGCGGCCGGCGACCGCTACGGCAAGCTGGCGCTGACCGAGGCCGGCCTGCGCGCCCGGGACCGGTGCGTGGCCGCGGCGTGCCGGCAGCGCGGCCTTCCCCTGGTCCTGCTGCTGGCCGGCGGCTACGCGCCGACGCCCGAGCGGACGGCCCGGCTGCACGCCAACACCTTCATCGAGGCCGCGGCCGAGTTCGGCGCCGCGACCGCGCCCCTGCCCGAACGCGCTGCGCGGTACCGGCCTCGGTGAATTCTTCATCAGGAGCCTGACGCAGGAGGACATCGAGCGGCTCGTCCGCCAGCCGCCTTTGACCCGGGTCAATGACCTCCCGGCCCTGCCCGTCCAAGCTGGCACGGGGCCGATGTGGACCTGTCGACGAGCGACCTGGATGCGCGGGCATCGCAATGACGCACTTCTGCGAGCCGTTCGGGCGGTGATCCTGGCCGCGGCCCCGGTTGCCGCGCTCGCCTCTGAGGGCAGCCTGCCCGAGTTGCCGATGGTCACCGTGGTCGGCAAGGTGGAACAGCCGCTCTCCGAGACTGCCTCCACGGTTTCGCTGATCGACGCCGGGCAGATCGCCGCGATGCTCGCCAATGACGCCCGCGAGCTGTTCCGCTTCGAGCCCGGCCTGTCCGTCGGCGGCGATCCCAATCGTTTTGGCCTCGGGGCGGTGAGCATCCGGGGCCTGGGGGGCAACCGCGTCCTGGTCCAGACCGACGGGGTGCCGGCACCGGCCGGCTTCGCCGTCGGCAGCTACAGTGACACCGGGCGGCCCCTGACGGACCTGGGCTTCGTCGAGCGCGTCGAGGTGCTGCGCGGGCCGGCGTCGAGCCTCTACGGCAGCGACGCGCTGGCCGGCGTGATCGCGATCTCGACCGTCCGTCCGCACGACCTGATAGGGACCGGCGCCGGCCTGGCGACGACGGCACGCGGTGGCTGGTCCAGCGTGGACGGGGGCTGGTACTCCAGCGTGCTCGGCACGGGCCGCTGGGGCGCGACGTCGGTCCTGCTGGGATACGGCGCGCGCCGAGCCGAGGCGGCGGACATCGCAGCGCACGTCGAACCCAACCCGACCTCGACCGGGCGGGACACGGCCCACCTGCGCCTGGAGCACGACACGACGGCCGGACCGCTCGGTCTGACGGCGACGACCGCAACGAGTCGCTGCGCGTGGTGCTCGACCAGTCGCTGGACTCGCCCTTCGGGCTCGACCGCGGGAACTGGCGCGTGTACTGGCAGCGCGGCGAGGTGGACCAGTTCACGGACGAGGAGCGGCGCCGCAGCTCGCGCGCGGCGCCGCTGGCGATCGAGCGGCGTTTCCTCTACCAGGACACCATCGCGGGCGGCGAACTGGCGCTGGCACACACGATCGCCGCCGACCATCGCCTCGTCGGCGGCATCGAGCTGAGCCGCTCGCGTGTCGAGGAACTCCGCGATGGCCTGCAGACGGATCTCGACACGGGCGAGTCCACGAACGTCCTGCTGGGCGAGACGATGCCGGTCCGGGACTTCCCCATCTCGGAAGTGAGCAAGGCCGGACTGTTCCTGCAGGACGACTGGCGGCCGGGGCAGGGCCCGATCGGAATCATCGCTGCGTTGCGCGCCGACTGGTACCGGCTCGACCCGCGGCCGGACGACACGTACCGCGAGGACAACCCCGCCCAGGTCCCGGTCGAGTTGGACACGTTCTCCGTGTCGCCACGTCTCGGGCTGACCTGGCGGATCGGCGAGACCGCGACCGGATTCGTTCAGTACGCTCACGGCTTCCGCGCACCACCCTTCGAGGACGCGAACATCGGGCTCGATCTGCCGCAGTTCAACGTTCGCGCGATACCGAACCAGGACCTGAAGCCCGAGCGCAGCGACAGCGTCGAGCTCGGGCTTCGGCTGGAGGATCACGCCGTTTCGGGCAGCCTGAGCGCGTGGTTCGGGCGTTACCTCGATTTCATTCAGACCAAGGTCAACCTGGGGCCCGACCCGGAGACCGGGGTCATCCTGTTCCAGTCGCAGAACCTGGATCGCGCGGAGATCTGGGGCGTCGAGGCGGCCCTCTCTTTCGCGCTCGGCGCGGCCTCGGCGCGGCTCGACGACTGGACCCTGGACTTTTCCGCCGCCTACGCCCACGGCGACGATGCGGTGCGCAACGTGCCGCTCGATTCCATCGAGCCGACGCGCGCGGTCCTCGGGCTGCGGTACGACGCGCCAGGCCGGCGAGTCCGCCTCGGGCTGTTCGCGACCGCGGTTGCTGCGAAGCGCCGCGTCGACCCGACCACGCCCGACCCGCTTCGTCTGGACGGATTCTTTACCCTGGACGCCACGGCTGGCTGGACGCTTTCCGAGAACTGGCGCGTCGACGCCGGCGTGTTCAACCTGACGGATGCGTCCTACCTCGAGTGGGCCGACGTTCGCGGACGCCCGGCGGGAGACCCGCTCCTGGACTATTACCGGCGTCCGGGCAGGAACTGGCGCCTGACGGTGACCGCCAGCTGGTGACGGCGGGGCGACCCTCCTCAATCCGGGAGGGCGACCGGCCGGACCGTGGGCCCGAGAGTATCCGGCCGTCTTGAAGTCGAACTCGACCCCGTCCCGGGTGATCGCGGGGATCAGCGACGCCTGCAGCCGGGAAAGAAAGAGGGCGGCTCCCGATGGGAGCCGCCCCCGGCGTGGTCGGAATGACGGCTACGGAAAGGAAGGTGTGACCGCCACCCCTGCCATCAATAGATGTCTTCCGTCGTATTCCGGACGTTGAACTTGCCTGTCGGCGTGACGATCCGCGGGTCGTCGATCACGGCCTTGAGGGTCAGCGTCCTGTCGTCCACCACGACCAGGGCCGAGCGCTGTTCCTTGCCGTTCCACACCGAGAACCACACCTCGTCGCCAGCGGCGTTGAACTCAGGCTGCACGACCCGCTTCGGGCCCTCGCCGACGTTCGCCCACTCTGCGATAGGCAGCACCTTGTAGCCTGCGTCCGGGTCGGCAACGTCGAACACCGCGACGCTCTGGCTGATGGCCGGGTCGGGGTTCAGCGGCGTGTCCACGTACAGGTGCTTCGACTTCGGGTGCGACTTCACGAACAGCGAGCCGCCGCCCTGTCCCTTGAGCACGCGCACCACCTTCCAGGCGTGCTGCGGGTGCTTCTCCGGGTCGGTGCCGAGGTAGGTGACCTTCTCGTTGCCGAGCGCGCTCGTGACCCACACCGGCCCGAACTCGGGGTCGACCAGGTTGGCGCCGCGACCCGGGTGCGGGATCTTGTCGACGTCGACCAGTGCCTCGAGGTCCTGATCGCGCGAGTCGACGACGGCGATCTTGTTGGACTGGTTGGCCGCGGTGAGGAAGTACCGCTTGGTGGAGTCCCAGCCGCCGTCGTGCAGGAAGCGCGCCGCACCGATGGTGGTGACCTTGAGGTTCTCGACGTCCTCGTAGTTCACCAGCAGGATCTGGCCCGTCTCCTTCACGTTGACGATCCACTCCGGGTGCTCGTGCGAGGCCACGATCGCTGCGACGCGCGGCTCGGGGTGGTACTCCTGCGTGTCGACCGTGACGCCGCGGGTCGAGACGATCTTCAGCGGCTCGAGCGTCTCGCCGTTCATGATCGTGTACTGCGGCGGCCAGTAGGACCCGGCGATCGCGTAGCGATCCTCGAATCCCTTGTACTTCGAGGTCTCGACCGAGCGCGCCTCCAGGCCCACCTTGATCTCGGCCACGATGTCGGGCTTCTCCATCCACAGGTCGATCAGGTCGATCTTGGCGTCGCGGCCGATGGTGTAGACGTAGCGCGCGGAGTGGGACAGGCGCGAGATGTGCACCGCGTAGCCGGTCTTCAGGATGCTGACGATCTCCTTCGTGTCGCCGTCGATCAGCGCCACCTCACCGGCGTCGCGCAGCGTCACCGCGAAGATGTTGTCGGTGTTGTAGCCGTTCATCTTCTTCTTCGGCCGCGCTTCCGGCGGCACCAGCACCTTCCAGCTCGCCTTCATCTCGGGCATGCCGAACTCCGGCGGCGTGGGCGGCACGTGCTGGACGAAGCGCGCCATGATGTCGACTTCCTCGGCCGTGAACTCGCCCGAGGTGCCCCAGTTCGGCATGCCTGCCGGCGAGCCGTAGTTGATGAACACCTTGAGGTAGTCGGTACCCCTGGCCTGGGTGACGTCCGGCGTGAGCGGCTTGCCGGTGGCGCCCTTGCGCAGCACGCCGTGGCAGCCGGCGCAGCGCTCGAAGTAGATCTGCTTGGCGTGGTCGAACTCGGCCTGGGTCATGTTCGGCGCGCCCGGGGAGATGACCATCTGCATTTCGCCGGCGGCCTCGCCCATCGCGGACGGGGCGCCCGCGTACTTCATCTCGGCCACGGTCGTGGCCGGGTGCTCGGTCGGCGACTCGGCCGTCTTTGCCGGTGCCGGGCCGCCGCGCACTGCAGCGACGTCCGCCGCGGTGACGACGCCGAAGTCATTGCCCCAGCTGTTCATCACGTGACTCAGGACGTCGGCGATCTCCGCGTCCGACAGCTGCGTCATGGGCGGCATGACGGAGTTGAACTCCTTGCCGTTGACGGTGACCGGCCCGGTCAGGCCGTGCAGCACGATGCCGATGGCCCGCTTCGGGTCGGCCTTCAGGAAGTCGGAGCCGGCCAGCGGCGGGAACGCGTTCGGCAGTCCCTTGCCATCGGCCTGGTGGCAGGCGATGCAGGCGGCGGCATAGACCCTGGCGCCGCTACTGGCCGCCGCGACCTCGGCCTGGTGGACCGTGGGCGCGCCGCTCTTCGGATCGGGGGGCTGCTGGGCGGTCGCGTCGGCCGCGATCAGGCAGCAGGCCGCTCCCAGCGGGAGCAGGAAGGAATGCCGCAACATCTCGAGTCCTCCGGGTCGTCTTCAACGGGCCCAGTGGCCCGCCTTCCCCGGAGGTTAGGGGTCGGTCGGGCGAGGCGCCTTGATGCGGGTCAACCGGGGGCCGGGCGGGCGGCTACATGTCGTGGTGGATCAGCCGGTCGAGGTCCCGGATGACGATGTCGCGCCCGTCGGACTCGATGAGGCCGGCGTCGGAGAGGGCGCGGGTCAGGCGTGAGAGCGTCTCAGGCTTGATGGAGAGCTGCGATGCCAGCATCTGCCGGGTCTCCTCGAAGTGCACCCGCAGGGTCCCGTCCTCGTCGCGCACGGCGCGGCGCGCGAGGTGGCGGATCAGGCGGTTGCCGGCGCTCTCCAGCGTGAGTTCCTCGATCTCCTGCACCTGGGCGTGCAGCCGCTGGCTGAAGGCACCGAGCAACCGCAGGCAGGTCCCGGTGTCGTCCTTCAGCGCGGCGAGAAAGTCCGCGTTCGGGATGGAGATCAGGGTGGTCGCCTCGGTCGCGCCGGCCGAGACGGGGTAGATCGGCCCCTGCATGAACATCACTGCCTCGGCGAAAGACTGGCCGGGGTTGACCAGCGCCAGGATCTTCTCGTCGCCGCCGCGCGACTGGAGGAACAGCCGGACCTGTCCTTCTGCGACGATGAAGAAGGCGCGCGCGCGGTCGCCGCGCTGAAACAGGACCTGCTGGGGCTCGATCTTCACCAGCTGGGCCGCAGCCGTGATCCGCTGGAAGCGGGCGTCGTCGAAGGCCACGAACAGCGGGTGGTTGTGCAGCAATTCGCGAATTTCGATGCGCGCGAGCATCTCGCGATATTACCCGTTTCCGGCCTCCGGCGGCCCGCACAGCGCTCCTCGGGTCGCTGCTTGACGTCGGTCAATGCCTGTTCCCGGCGAGGGCTGGACACTCGCGACCGGGACGGCCGGATTCCCCTCGATTCCCCGGCCAACCGGAGACAAGAATGCACTCGACGCGAAAACTGTGGGCCGTCCTCGGCCTGACCATGCTCGTTTCCTTTTCGATCCTCGGCTTCATGGGCCGCGAGATCTACCTCACCAAGCCCCCCATCCCGAGCGAGGTCCGCTCGGCCGCGGGGCAGGTACTGTTCACGGGCGACCAGATCCTGACGGGCCAGCAGGTGTGGCAGTCGATCGGCGGCCACCAGGTCGGCTCGATCTGGGGCCACGGCAGCTACGTCGCACCCGACTGGACCGCCGACTGGCTGCATCGCGAGGCCATGGCGATGCTCGACGCACGCGCCGGTCGCCTCGGCGCCGGCGGCTACGACCGGCTCGACGCAGCCGGCCGCGCGGCCCTGCGCGCAGAGCTGGGCGTGGAGATGAAGAGCAACACGCTGGACCCCGACTCGCTGGTCGTGACGGTCGGTCAGGAGCGTGCCGCGGCCATCCGCGCGGTGCTGTCGCACTACGACAGCCTGTTCTCGGCTGCCCCGGAGACCGCGACGCTGCGTGAGCAATACGCGATCCACGACAACCCGGTGCCCGACCCGGCGCGCCGCCAGGCGCTCGGCGCCTTCATCTTCTGGTCGGCCTGGGCCGCGGTGACCAACCGTCCCGGGGACACGGTCACCTATACCAGCAACTGGCCGGCCGAGCCGCTGGTCGGCAACTCCCCGACCTCGCCCACCTACATGTGGACCTTCGTCAGCATCTTCCTGCTGCTCGCGGGCGTCGGTGCGCTCGTCTGGTACCACGCGGCGATCGCCGGCAAGGAGCCGGCACCCGAGGTTCCGGCCAGCGATCCCCTGCAGAACCTGGCACTGACGCCGTCGATGCGCGCCAGCATCAAGTTCTTCGTGCTGGCCGTGGCGCTGTTCCTCGCCCAGGTCGCGCTCGGCGGCATCACGGCGCACTACGCCGTGGAAGGGCAGGCGTTCTACGGCATCGAGCTCTCGCAGGTGCTGCCATACTCGCTCGCCCGGACCTGGCACACGCAGATCGGCGTGCTGTGGATCGCCACGGCCTGGCTGGGCACCGGACTGTTCATCGCGCCCGCGGTGTCGGGCAGGGAGCCGGCGCTGCAGCGCTTCGGCGTGAACTTCCTGTTCGTCGCGCTGCTGGTCATCGTGGTGGGCGCCTTCGCCGGCCAGTGGGTGTCGGTCATGCGCCAGAGCATGAGCCTCGACACGAACTTCTGGTTCGGCCACCAGGGCTGGGAGTACGTCGACCTCGGCCGCTTCTGGCAGGCGTTCCTGTTCGTCGGGCTGATACTTTGGCTCGTCCTGGTCGGCCGAGCCCTGTGGCCGGCGCTGCGCGCTCCCGGTGAGTCGCGCACGCTGACGGGACTGCTGTTCCTGTCGGTCGTAGCGATCGGCCTGTTCTACGGCGCCGGACTGATGTGGGGCAAGGCTACGCACCTCGCCATGGTCGAGTACTGGCGCTGGTGGGTCGTGCACCTGTGGGTGGAAGGCTTCTTCGAGGTCTTCGCCACGGCGGTCATCGCCTTCCTGTTCACCCGGCTGGGCCTGGTGCGTACCGCCACGGCGGTCAGCGCCGTGCTGTTCGCGACGGTGATCTTCCTGTCCGGCGGCGTGCTGGGCACGATGCACCACCTCTACTGGACCGGCACGCCGACGGCGGTGCTGGCCTTCGGCTCCGTCTTCTCCGCGCTCGAGGTCGTGCCGCTGGCCGTGATCGGCTTCGAGGCCTACGGCAACTACTCGCACGTGACCGCGCGGCCGTGGGTGGCACGCTACCGCTGGCCGATCCTGTTCTTCGTGGCGGTCGCGTTCTGGAACCTGGTTGGCGCCGGACTGTTCGGCTTCCTGATCAATCCGCCGCTGGCGCTGTACTACATGCAGGGCCTGAACACGACGCCGCTGCACGGCCACACCGCGCTGTTCGGCGTCTACGGCATGCTGGGCATCGGCCTGATGCTGTTCAGCCTGCGGCTGGTGCCGGCGCGGGGCGAGTGGGACGACAGGCTGGCGGCGCGCTCGTTCTGGGCGCTGAACGGCGGGCTCGGCCTGATGGCCCTGCTGTCGCTGGCGCCGGTCGGGCTGCTGCAGGTGAAGGCCGCCGTCGAGCACGGTTTCTGGTTCGCCCGCTCGCCGGAATTCCTGCACTCCGACCTGATCGAGACGCTGGTCTGGCTGCGCGTGCCGGGCGACGTCCTGTTCGCCCTCGGCGCGGTACTGCTGGCTCTCTTCTTCGCCAGGCTGTTCCTGGGACGGCGTGAGGCGCCGGTCGGGGCGCCGGCGAAGGAGCCCTCCGGCGCGTGAGCAGGTTCGGCGCATTCCAGGCGGCGCCGCATCGCATGATGTTCGTCGCCGGGATGCTCGCGGCGACGGCTGGCGGCCTGTGGTGGGCCGCCAGCCTGCTCGGCCGCTTGTGGCCGGCGCTCATGCCGCCCGCGCAGATCGCGCCGATCTGGGCGCATGCCTGGCTGATGGTGTTCGGCGTACTCGGGCCGTTCGTCTTCGGCTTCCTGTTCACCACTTTCCCGCGCTGGCAGAACGGCCCGGAGGTCCGGCGCGCCCTGTACCTGCCGGTCTTCGTGGCGCTCGCTCTGTCCATCGTGCTCGCACTCGCCGGGGCGATGGGTGCAGCGGCGGCGTTCCGGACCGGCGTGCTGCTCGCCTGCGCCGCCTGGCTAGTCGCCTGGGGCGTGCTGCTGTCCGTGATGCTGCGCGCGCAGGTCGTCGTGTCCCACGCGGTGGTCGCGGCCGTGGCCGTGGGCGTCGCCGCGTCGTCGCAGGTGACGTTCGCCGCCGGCCTGTGGCGCGACGACGCCGCCGTCCTGCACCTGGCGTTGCGCGCGGCGCTGTGGGGCGGGATCCTGCCGCTGGTCTACGCGGTGTGCCACCGCATGATCCCGTTCTTCACCCAGTCGGCAGTGCCCGTCTACACGATGGTGCGGCCCCTCTGGTGGCTGGTGGCGGTATCACTGCTGTTCCTGGCCCATCTCGCGCTGTCGCTGGCAGGGGCATTCGGCTGGCTCTGGGCGGTCGACGCGCCCGCGGCGGCGCTGACTCTCTACTGTGGCCTGCGCTGGCGACCGCTGACGGCCCGCAGGGTGCCGCTGCTCTGGACCCTGTACGTCGCTTACTTCTGGCTGCCGCTGGGACTGGCGTTGCAGGTTGCTGCCGACCTGTCGGTTGCGCTCACTGGCGACTGGGTGCTCGGGCGCGCGCCACTGCACGCACTCGGCATCGGCTTCCTCTCGAGCCTCGTGCTGGCGATGGCCAGCCGGGTCACGCTCGGTCACTCCGGCCGGCGGCTGATCATGGACCGGTTCACCCTGGCGTGCTTCCTGGCGCTGCAGGCGGCCGCGGCGCTGCGCATCGCCAGCGAACTCCTGCCGTTGCCGACGCTGCTGGTGCACCTGGCCGCGTGCAGTTCGCTCGCGTGGCTGGCGGGCATGGCGCCATGGTCGCTGCGCTATGCGAAGATGCTGGTCCTGCCGCGCGTCGACGGCCGGCCGGGCTGAACCGCATGCAGTATTTCGCCGCACATCATGCGCACGTGGCCTTCGTCGCGACTTCCATCGTGCTGTTCGTGCTGCGCGGCGGGCTGATGCTCGCGGATTCGCCGGCGCTCAGAAGGCCCGTGTTGCGCGTGCTGCCCCACGTCGTCGACACGATGCTGCTGGCGAGCGCGCTGTGGCTGGTGTCGGTGCTGCACCTGCCGTTCTTCCAGACTCCGTGGCTCGTCGCCAAGGTGCTGGGGCTGCTCGCCTACATCGGTCTGGGCAGCATTGCGTTGCGCCGCGGCCGGAGCCGGCAGGCGCGCGCGGCCGCCTTCGTGCTGGCGCTTTTCACGGTGTCCTGGATCGTGTCGGTGGCGGTCCTGCACCATCCGGCGGGTTTTCTCGGGCTGGTGGCCCGGGGCTGAAGCAGCGGAGCAGCGCATGGCGGCGATCATCTACACGCTCACGGGCATCATCCTCTACGTCGCGGCGGACTGGCTGCTGCGCCGGCTGGAGGAACGGGCCGGCCGCGTGTTCGGGAACCGCACGCTCATCTTCTTCGGGATCCTGCTCTCCATGGCCCTCGTCGCCTTCGCCATCATTCGCTCCGTCGTCGGGACCTGATCGGCGGTCTTCCCTGTTGCGTCGCAGAAATTGACCTAGATCAAGGCGGCCCTCGGTCCGCCGGCGCACAACTAGTGACGCCCGCAGAGGCGCCCCGCGAGGGCGCGGGAAAAGCGGGCTGCGAAGTCCGTTCGGGGGGGCTCATGAACGAAGACCAGCGCGACAAGAACGACGCGCCTGAGCGCGTGCCATTCATGCAGCGGGTGTTGGACAACCCGTTCCTGCTGCTGTTCCTGGGAGTGGCCTGGGAGTGGTCTTCCCGACCGTCCTCTACATCATCTGGGGAATCATGGAGCTGATCCAGATCCCCGTCGCACCCTGATTCCAGTCCGGGGGATACCCATGGCCATCACCTCTCCGAGCGAACGGCTCTGGTGGAAGACGCCGCTGCACCGCGTGGAACTGATCTGGATCCTGGTCGCCTTCTTCTGGGGCCTGGTGATGTTCTTCATGATGATCTACTGGCACGCGGCCGGCAGCCAGAACCTCT
>LJNS01000022.1 GCA_001303245.1 Gammaproteobacteria bacterium SG8_30 | reverse complement strand
TGCGGGGACGCGCGCCGGACGCGGGCGGCGACCAGCCGGTAGGCAATCGCGGCGGCGAGGACGCCGAGGACCAGCGCCAGGACCAGGACTAGCAGACGCCAGAACGCGTAGTCCACCAGGCCCTGCGCGCGCTGCGCGATCAGATCCACGCGGTCGAGCACTGCCGGTGTCAGCGCGTCCACGTCCTGCACCAGCGCCTGAAACTCGCGCGCCGTGGCGGCGAGCTCGGTAATGGTGCGGGTGTACTCGTTGATGTCGAATGGGCGCGGCGGCTCGGTCGACTTCGGCGCATCCGGGTCGGGCTCGAAACGTTCCATCAGCCGGTCCGTGGAATTCACCAGGCCGTCGAGCGACTGGGCGGTGAGGGTGCCTGCATCGAGCGCGCCACGTAGCTCCTTGGTCAGTGCGAGCATCTCGCGCTGCTGGGCGTACAGCTCGGTCAGCACCTGGGAGATAGCGGCCTCGCGCTCGCGTGCGACCAGGCCCGGCAGGTCTGCCGTCAGCTGCGCGAGCGACTCCGACAGCTTGCCGACCTGATCGACGGTCTCCAGCGTTTCGCGCGCGTAATTGCTCGCGCCGAGGCGGACGGCCATCTGTGCGAGCTGCAGGTCGATGAGAATCGTCGTCCGCTGCGCGTAGAAGAGCGCCCGCTCGGCGAGGATCCGGGTCTGCTCGACCTCCTGGATAGCAGGGTCGACGCCTTCGAGCGGGTCCAGCCCGACGATGCCGAGGAGCCCGGGCGAGACCCGCGCCTCCTTCTGGCCGCGTCCCGCGCCGGCGAGATTGGCGAAGCGGACGAAGGCCGCTGACTCGACGCTCGGATTGTCCGCGTACCAGGCCTGAAGGATCCCGCGGAACTCCGTCTTCTTGTCCTCCGTGACATTGGGAAGGGCGTCGGCGAGGCGCCAGGCCTCTTGCTCCAGCGACCTGAAGGTCCGCAGCAGGGGCTGAGCCGACTCGCCGTAGAGAGGGGCCCACCTGTCCTCGACGATCATCCGGCTCAGCGTCACGACCACGATCATGTCCACGGCGTTGGCCACCGGGTTCGTGCCGGCCGCGATCTGAAACGCCGCCGTGGCCTGCACGAACTGCTCGTTGGCGATCATGGCCCGGAGCCGATGGATCTCGTCCTGGTCGGTCAGCTGTGCCGAATATTCCTGCAGGAGCTGATCGGAGCGACGCGTCACGCGCTCGACGTAGTTGTCCGCGAAACGCATGACCATGAGCTGCAGGGTCTGGCTCTGCTCCTTGGCTTCCTCTGCGCGGGCCTGTTTGCGCGCCGACTCGCCGGTGAGCCTTTCGATGATGCCGCAGCCGGCGAGGTTTACGGCGAGGACCGGAAGCACCAGGATGCCGGTCGCCAGAGCGACACGACCCTTCGCGGCCGTTGAGAGGCCAGCGAAATATTGCGTGCCAGACATTGCGCGTCCTCGCAGTCAGGCCCTCGACCTGATCGATCTCATCCGGTCCCGGGCCTGAGGCGTCCCGACTGGATCTTGGGCCACGCACCGGAGGTCAGGAATCGGACCATGTGCTTACCGGCACGCCGGGTACTGGCGCCAGTTGCCCCAAGGTCCCATGTTGCCTCGTCGTCGTCTGGTCCCTAATGGCGCTGAACATGTCCTGGCAGGCTGCGCGTGCGAGTCGCATGCTCCGGTCCAGGCAGCGCCGTGACTCGCCCTCTGGGGACGCTCGCGGTCACGCACGCGGATCGGTCGTTGCTCCACGACCGCCGGGCAGGACCGGCGCTCGGGCAAGTCATTGATGCACGGGCGCCACAGAGGAAGGCAATGACCCGGTGTTGACCGTGTACATCGTGGAGGACGAGCCGTCAGTGAGGCGCTCGCTGCAGCGCCTCTTGAACTCCGCCGGCCTGTCTGTGCATGTCTTCAAAGGTGTGGAGGAACTCGTGTCGGCCGAACTCGAGACCCGCGACGCCTGCGTCATCGCCGACATCGACCTCGGCGGGTCGACGGCGCTCGGGCTGCCGGCGCGCCTGAAGGAATCGGGCCGGGCGCTGCCGGTCATCTTCATCACCGCCTGGGATTCGCCGGAGACGCGGGCGAGCGTGCGCGTCGCAGGCGGCGCGGGCTATTTCCGCAAGCCGGTCGATGACCAGGCCCTGCTCGACGCCATCGAATGGGCGATCAGCGGCGCGGAACGGAAGCTGAACTGAATCCAAACATCGAGAGGACCAAGCATGAACGACAGGAAGAACACGGAACGCCACGGCCAGGCGGCCCGCGGCTGGATGCCGGTGATTGCGGCAGCGGTGTTGCTGCTGCCGGTCGCGGCAACCGCGCAGGAACAGGACGCGGAGTCCAAGGCACTCGATTCCACTGCCACGCAGTGGCAGTACCAGTTCGCCTACCAGACGAACGAGTACAAGAACGACCTGCTCGACAACGGCCAGCCGCGGCCGGAGGGACTTACGGACTACCTGCAGCTGCGGATCGTCGCGCCGATGCCGTTCGAGTCCTTCACGCTGCTGCCGCGCCTGACCATACGGCACTACGAGAATTCCCAGGGCCAGTCCGGCCTCGGCAATACCGAGCTGTTCGGCCTGATCATCCCGAAGAAGTGGGACTGGGGTTCGGGTCGCGTCGGCATCGGCCCGCTGGTGACCTTCCCGGGCGACAAGCAGGTCGCCCGTGACGAGTGGGGCTACGGCTTCGCGGCGGCGGTGGTGAATACGTCCGGTCCCTGGTTCTACGGCTTGCTGTTCACCCAGTCCTGGCGGTCACTCGACCCGAGAACGGTCGCTCCCGGCACGAGCGACACCAACCCGCTGGGCATCGCGCCGTTCCTGAATTACCGCCTCGGCAAGGGCTGGTACATCGGAAACGGCGACATGGTGGCGACCTACGACTGGAACTCGAAGAAGTTCTACCTGCCCATCGGCGTGCGCGTCGGCAAGGTGCTGGTCAGGGACAAGGGCAGCTGGAACTTCTACGCCGAGTACCAGACCGCGCTCATCTACAAGGACTGGCCGGGGTCGGCAATCGATTCGTCCGTTCGCGTCAACGTCACCTACACGATGCCGGTCGGGCGCTGAGGTCCATCGCGCCGGCGCCAACGCGCCGCCTGCGGGACCCCGTAGGAGGAAGGAGCCGCAGTGAAGTCCGCGCAGTCGGAAAGGCAGCTACGCCGCCTCGAGCGGCTGATGGACATCGTGTTCGGCCTCGTGATCTGGCGGATATTCACGATCCTGCCGCGGCCGTCGATGGACAATCCCGAGTGGGACTCGGTCGCCGAAATGCTGGTGAGCGAGTGGGCGAGCTTCGTGGTGCCCGTTCTGGCCATTTTGATCGTGACGGTCTACTGGCTGCAGAACAACGCCATGTTCGGCAAGCTCAAGGCCACCGATTCCGTGCACACCGGCATCTCGATCTTCCAGATCTTCTTCGTCCTGTTCTACCTCTATGCGCTCGGGCTGGGCATCGAGGTCGGCTCGGCAGCCGACACGCGGGTCCTGGAAAGCTCCGCGGCGACGCTCGTGGGTATCACCGCCTTCCTGGGATGGTGGTACGCCTCCACTCGGGCAGAGCTGCTGTCGGACGAGGTCACGCCGGAAGAAGCCGCGAAGTTCGGCGAGAGCAATCTCGCCGAGCCTCTGACCGCACTGCTGACGATCCCGGCAGCCTTCCTCGGCCCCGGGGCCTGGGAACTGTCGTGGTTCCTGTACCCGCTGCTCAAGAAGTTCTTCGATCGCCGGAAGGCGCGTCGGACCGGGACCTGACCGGGTACGCAGCCCAGTAATGCCGCGTGGTGAAACATCGGGATGGAGGTCTGAGAAGTGAAGTTTCATACAGTTCTGCTGCGAGGCGCGGCGGCTGCCGCGCTCGGGCTTGCGGTGTTGTCCGGTTGCGTGCGAGAGGTGCCGGAACCGGCGGATTCCCCGGAATCGCGCGCCCGACTCGCACAGTCGATCGCGGCACTGGAGATCGCCGGCGGTTCTTACGACCAGACACTCGATCTCGGCGCCGACCTGGCGCTGGACGGCAGCGAGCGCGCGCTTGCTGACGAGCTCGGTCGCGCGCTGACGGAGGCGGAGCGGGCGGGCGCCCGGCAGGTGATGCGGGGAGGCGCTCGCGGGCGTCGTGTCGCCCGAGGCGTTTCGCATGGCGGTCGTGGAGGCCTATGCCGAGCGATTCACCGCGACCGAGCTGCGGGCCGTCTCGGAGTTCTTCTCCTCCCCGGCGGGATCCAGGCTGCTCGCGGAGCAATCCGGCCTGAGCGAGGCGATCGGGGCCGCCATGGAATCGCTCGTGGACGAGAACCTCGAACGGTTCGTCGCCGCGGTTGACGAGGGGATTGCCCGGGAGTTCGATGGCTCGGCTGCGGAGGCTGCGAGGTGAACGCGCTGTCGCGCTCGCTTTCGCTGGTGGTACTGGTCGCCGGCGTCGCGTTCGGCCTGCTGCCCGGCAGCGCCGGCGCGCAGGGCGGGCAGATGCAGCAGATCCAGTACGGGGAGATTGTCGTGGCGACTCCGGCCATCGTCCAGAAACGGACCAGCGGCCGCAAGGCACAGGTGGGCGCTACCGTCGGCGCCATTGCCGGCGCGGCGATCGCACGTCGCGGTGACCGGTGGTTCGGCGGGCTCATCGGGAGCGCCGTGGGCGGCGCCCTCGGCCGGTCTGCCGAGCGAAAGGCCTCACGCGTCAAGGGTTGGGACCTCATCATCCGGCTCGACCGTGGCGACGAGGTCGCGATCCAGTTGCCACACCGGCGGGAGAAATTGAACGTCGGTGACCGCGTCAGGGTCCTGACCGGATCCGGGGGCGCCGACGTGCAGCGCATGCAGTAAGCGTCAGCGAGGCGCAGGCCAATGCAGGCAAGGTTGAATGACCGGGTCGGACGGATCCCTCTGGTGTTGGCATGCCTCGCGGCATCGAGCGCCCACGCGCAGGAACTCGAGCCGCGCAAGTACGCGATCGTACCGGTCGGCACCAACATCCTGTCCGTCGGCTACGCCTGGTCCAACGGCAACGTCCTGCTGGACCCGGCGCTGCCGATCGAGGATCTCGATGCGAACATCCAGGTGGGATTTGCACAGTTCGTCCGCGCCTTCGGTCTGTTCGGCCGAAGTGCCAAGTTTGCCGTCATGGTGCCCTGGAGCGCCGGAGACTGGAGCGGGACGCTTGAGGGCAATGTCGAGACCCAGTATGCGTCGGGGATGGGCGACGCACATCTCGGTCTGGAGTGGAACCTCTACGGGGCACCGGCGCACGCTGCCGCGCAGTCCGCGCCGCGCCGATCCGAGACCCAGGTCGGCGCCAGCCTGCGGGTGTCGCTGCCGACGGGTCGCTACGACAACACAGAGCTGCTGAACCTGGGCTCGAATCGCTACACGCTGCGGGCCGAGCTGGGTCTTGCGCGCACGCGCAACCGATGGACCTACGAGGCCATGGCCACCGTCTGGTTCTTCACCGATAACGATGACTTCCTCGAAGGCAGCCGGCTGTCGCAAAGGCCGCTGTATGTGGCGAAGCTCGGCGCCGCGTACTCGTTCGACCGGCCCGGCGTGTGGGCAAGCCTCGGCGTCGGATTCGGCGAGGGCGGGCAAACCAAGGTCGACGGTGTTCCAAGGAATACCCAGCAGAACAACTGGCGCCTCAGCGTCTCGTTTGCCTACCCGCTCGCTCCGCAGCACGGCCTGCGGCTGACCTACGCGACAGGCATCACCCTCAAGGCGGGTTCGGATTTCGATACGGTTGCGCTGGCCTACCTGTACACCTGGGGCGGCAGCTGAGCATGCCGCCTGTAGGCTCTAGGCCCAATACTTGGGTGTTCGCCGTCAGCCTAGAATCGTGAACGAATCGGGGCTCCCGGCCGGGGAAGCACGGCTTGAAGTCGTGTGGCGCGAGGCGCTTCGTGCGCGTCCTCGTGTTTGAGCAGGACGTGGTCCACAAGGAGACGCGGAAAATGAAGTCAACTGCAGGATTTGGTGCCGCAATCTGCATGGCCGGTATTGGCCTCGCAAGCCCCCAGGCTCTGGCACAGGACAAGCCGAACATCGTCGTCATCTGGGGTGACGACATTGGCGTTCACAACATCAGTGCCTACAACCACGGGATCATGGGTTACGAGACGCCCAACATTGACCGTCTGGCGCGGGAGGGCGCCCTGTTCACCGATGCCTACGCCCAGCAGAGCTGCACGGCCGGGCGCGCATCCTTCATTCTCGGCCAGCATCCGTTCCGAACCGGCCTGCTGACCATCGGCATGCCGGGATCCGACCACGGCATGCCCGACTGGGCCCCGACGATCGCCGATCTGCTCAAGAACCAGGGCTATACGAGCGGCCAGTTCGGCAAGAACCACCTCGGCGACCGGGACAAGCACCTTCCGACCAACCACGGTTTCGACGAGTTCTTCGGCAACCTCTATCACCTGAACGCCGAGGAGGAACCGGAGACTTATTACTACCCGAAGGACGCAGCGTTCCGGCAGAAGTTCGGGCCGCGCGGTGTCATACATTCCTACTCGGACGGGCGGATCGAGGACACGGGTCCGCTCACGCGCAAGCGCATGGAAACGGTGGACGAGGAGTTCCATGCGGCGGCGATGGACTTCGTCGATCGCGCACACTCGGCGGGCAAGCCCTTCTTCCTCTGGTACAACTCGACGCGCATGCACGTCTGGACCCGGTTGAAGAAAGAGTCGCAGGGGCGCACCGGCATCGGCCTGTATCCGGACGGCATGGCCGAGCACGACGACATGGTGGGGCTCGTCCTCAAGAAGTTGGACGACCTGGGTATCGCCGACAACACGATCGTCATCTACAGCACGGACAATGGCGCGGAGACGTTCACGTGGCCGGATGGTGGCATCACGCCGTTCCACGGCGAGAAGGGAACGACCTACGAAGGCGGTTTCCGGGTTCCGCTGCTCGTCCGCTGGCCGGGCGCCATCAAGTCGGGCACGACCTACAACGCCATCATTTCGCAGGAAGACTGGATGCCGACGCTGCTGGCCGCGGCCGGCGAGCCGAACATCGTCGAGAAGCTGAAGAAGGGCCACAAGGCGAACGGCAAGACCTTCAAGGTGCACGCCGACGGCTACAACTTCCTGCCCTACTTCAAGGGAGAGGCGAACGAGTCGCCGCGCAAGTCGATCATCTACTTTGGCCAGGGCGGCGAGCTGAACGCCGTGCGCTACGAGAACTGGAAGGTGCACTTCGCGCAGATACCGGGAAACATTGCGACCGGCATGCGCGAGGTGACAGGATGGCCCGCCATCGTGAATCTTCGTGCCGATCCCTACGAGAAGGCGATGTTCGAGGGCGAGATGGGCTACCTGCGCTGGTACGCGGACAACATGTGGATCTTCGTGCCCATCCAGGGTGTCATCAAGCAGTTCCTGGGCACCATCCCGGACTATCCGTTCCAGGCGGGCTCGAGCCTGAACGCTGCGGGCATCGACTACGGTCTGGTCGAGCGCATGAAGGCGATGGATCGCCTGAGGGAGCTCGAGACGATCGCGAGGCCCAACAACTGATCCGGACCAACCCGTGATCGGTTGAGGAGGCCCGCCGCCAGGCGGGCCTCTCACTCTGGCCGCGATCGCAGCATGAGGCCGCGGGCTCGCGGGGGCTGCAACCGGCCCCGCCGCGAGCCCTGCACAGGCAGGAGATGAGTCCATGAAGCCCTTCCAGCGTACTCTCTCTCGCGTCCTCTTCGTTTGCACATTGCTCGCGACTCCACTCGCGAGTGGCGCCGGCGTAGCCGATCGCTTCGAGTTCGAGTCCTACGTCCAGATCGCCGAGCTGTTCGAGCGGCTCGACTACACGGAAGCGGCGTGGCAGGCCGGCATCCGCGAGGTGCCGCGCGTCTTCCTTGCGGACATCCCGCCGAGGTGGCGCGACAAGACGTCCAAGAGCGTCACGGTCAAGGTCAAGAAGGAGCTCTTCTTTCGCGCGCTGGCGCCGCTGGCGCTTCGCTCGAACGAGCTGATCCTCGCCGAGCGCACGAGGCTGCTGGCGCTGAGGGAGGCAGGCGCCGGGACCTGGTCGGCCGGGGACCAGGCGTGGCTCTCGGAGCTCGCCTTCCGCTACGGCGTCACCGACGCAGAGAACGAGCCGATGTCTCCGGACGCGCTCGCGGAGTTGTCCGCCCGCGTGGACATCGTCCCGGTGTCGCTGGCGCTGAGCCAGGCGGCGGAGGAGAGCGGCTGGGGCACCTCGCGCTTCGCGGCCCAGGGCAATGCGCTCTTCGGCCAGTGGACGTGGGGGCCGCACGCGATGAAGCCGGCCCAGCAGCGATCCAAGCTCGGCAACTACGGGATCCGCGCCTTCGGGACGCCGCTCGAGTCGGTCGCGGCCTACATGCTCAACCTGAATTCCCACCGCGCCTACGCGAAGCTGCGGGCGAGGCGCGCAGAGCTGCGCGCTGCCGGCGAGGAGCCGACGGGCTGGCTCCTGGCCGAGATGCTCGACAAGTACTCCGAGCGTGGCGCGGCGTACGTGAAGTCGCTGCACGCCATCATGCGCGTCAACCGGCTGACGGACGCGGATGAAGCTTACCTCGCCGAGGGACCGGACCTGCTGCTGGTCCCGGTCGGCGAGGGAGCCTCGCGCTGAGCGGCGACGGGCCGGCGGGACTCAGTCGAACCAGAGGTACTGCCAGGTCAGCCCGTAGCTGTCGAAGTCGCCGCCGCCGATGCGCGTCGAGATGCCGGTCTGCCAGGAGAGATTGAGCGACTGCCGTGAGCCGACCGGCCAGGCCAGCGCCAGTCCTGCGCGCGTGCTGTTCTGGCCGTCGCGCTGCGACGTGCCCTCGATCTCCGACAGACCGCCGACGTACCAGGTCAGGCTCGCCGCGAGCCACAGGCGCGGCCTGAACGTATAGGCGGCGTGACCCTGGACGGCGCCGATCCTATCCTGACTCTTCGGCCCGTTGACGAAGTCGTCGTCGGTGGTGAAGAACCAACCGGCGACCGAGCCTTCCAGGCTCCACGGGCCGATCTGCCGCGAGCCGCCGAGCTCCGGCTTGAAGGCCCAGCGGTTCGTCCCGATGTTGACGAGCCTTTCCTGCATGTACTGGCCCGAGGGTGCCGCCACCACGAGGCTTAGGCCGAGCGTCCAGTCCGGCGGACGGCGGGCGAACTCGGCCGGGCTCAGCGCCGATCCTGGCAACAGGCTTGCCGTGAAGCGCAGCTTGAGGTCCCCGAAGCCGGAGCGATGCACCGAACCAGAGACGTTGTCGACGAGACCGCTCGCATCGCCGTGCGCGTACGGAAGGACGATGCCGAGACTGGCCATCCGGCTGCCGAGGGCGAAGGTCCGGCCGTAGCCGAGTGCGAAGTCGTTTGCCTCGATCCGGAAATCCTGGATCGGCGAGGCGGCATCGAGCAGGACGCCCCCCTCGGTCCGCGAGGCGACGATCTTCATGAAGTTCACCCCGACCGGATTCGGGGCGAAGGCGCGCGGCTCGAGCTGTTGTGCCTGGGCCGGCGACAGCGCCAGCCCGAGCAGGAACAGAAGTGCAACGCGAAGACGATCCCCCGGCTGAGTTTCCACGGTCATCTCTCGAGTCCGGGCTGGCACTCAGCTTGGACCATCGACAGATACGGCGCGTGCGGCATTCTACGAATACGCCTGCCAGCGGCAGCTCAGGACACGTGACCTGCGCCGATCACCCGGGTGAGCAGCGCCGGTGATGCGCCGGCCGTCCAGCCACCATCCACCCGGATGGCCTGGCCGGTCACGTAGCTGCTCTCGTCCGTGGCCAGAAAGTGGTAGACGCCGACGAGGTCGTCGGTGGTCGCCACGCGGCCGAGCGCCGTCATGGTGCGGGCCAGCGCCTCGCCCTCCTCACCGCTGCCCATGGCCGTAGCGACGTAGCCCGGGCAGACCGCATTGGCGCGGATACCCCGCGCACCGAGCTCGAGCGCGGCCATCTCGATCATGGCGAGCACCGCCCGCTTGGCCGCGGAATAGGCGACCGAGCCAGGCATGTTGACGATCGCGGCCAGCGAGGATGTGGCGATGATCGAGCCGCCGTCTTTCATGCGGGTGGGCGCGTGCTTGAGGCCGTACAGCACGCCCCACTGGTTGATGCGCGTCATGCGCTCGAGCGCAACGCTGTCGACCTGCGTGATGGGCTGCCCGACGTCGCCGATGCCGGCATTCAGCACGACGACGTCGAGCGTCCCTCCGGCACTGACGGTCGCATCCAGCGCCGCGGCCGTGGCGCCCTCGTCCGACACGTCGAGCCGCAGGAAGCGCGCGCCGATCTCCGCGGCGACGGTCGTTCCGTCCGCGATGTCGGTCAGGGTGACCTCGGCGCCCGCCTGCCGGTAGCGCCGCGCGACAGCGAGGCCGATGCCCTGCGAGCCGCCGGTGATGAAAGCGTGCTTGCCCTGCAGTGAGAACATGACTTCCGTCCTTCAGGCCTTGCCGTCGTAGTCGCCCAGGGAGTCCACGCCGGGCAGCCGCCGCGGGTCCTCGCGCTCGTGCGGAATCTCGGCGAGCTCGACGATGTTGCCGAAGGGGTCGCGCAGGTAGACGGCGCGTGGGGCATCCGTATCCGCGGGCAGCGAGCCCAGCGCCTCGCCGCCGAGCTCGATGAACCGCCGGTACTCCGTCTCGAGATCGTCGACGAAGAAGGCGAGGTGCCGCAGCCCCATTTCCTGCGGGCCGAGGGAGGCCGGGTCGGGGCCCTGTTTCGGCGGCGCCGAGTACTCGAACAGCTCGAGGAACGTGTTGTGCCCGGCCAGCACGTAGCTCCTGGCACACGAGCGCGTCGAGCCGATCGCGCGGTCGACCACCGGGTCGTCGTGCCAGCCTTCGTTGGTGAGCACCCGGAAGCCGAACATGCGCTCGTAGAACTCGCGCGCCTGCTCCAGGTCGGGGACGACGATCGCCGGGTGCGCGAAGGCCAGGATCATGGCGGCTCAGCCCGGCTGGAACCGCTCGCGCAGCGTGATCATGTTGCCGACCGGTTCGCGCAGGTAACCGGTCAGCGCGCCGGTCACGGGATCCTTCGCCGGCTCGGCGATCGCCTGCATACCGGCCCACAGCGCATCGTCCCAGGCGCGCTTGACGTCCTGCGCCTGGTAGAGGATGGAAGCGATGTGCGGGCCGTGCTGCGCGACGCCGTCCTTCTCTGCCGCAGTGCGCGCCTGCGACAGCACGAACACCGTATTGCGGCGCTCGGGGTCGTACAGCCGGTCGCTCAGGAAGACGACCCGGTCGTCCCCGTCGCCGTAGCTGCGGATGACCTGCATGCCCATCACCCGCGTGTACCAGTCGACCATCGCCCCGAGGTCCCGGCACAGTTCGTGCGCGCCGATCATCTCCAGCCCGCACTCGCCCGAGGGCGCGTGGGTGAATTCCTGCACGCGGAAGGTGTCGTGGGTGTATTCCATGATCTCGACCCAGCGGCCCTCCGGGTCCTTGACCACGAAGCCGTCGTAGGTCGGGAACTCCTCGAAGGGCATCACCAGCTCGGCGCCGTTGGCGAGCAGCTGGTCGTGCGAGGCGCGCGCATCGCTCGTCACCCAGCAGATGTGGTTGTAGGCGTTGCCGTGGGTCGCATACCAGCTGCGCTCGTACTCGAACTGGAACGGCGGCGCCTCGATCTGGATCTGGAAGGAGCGGCCCCCGCAGCCCATGAAGGTGTAGTCGGAGTGGCCTTCACCGGTGACGTGGAAGACGGCGCCCGAGAAGAAATTGGTGATGCCGTGGTGCCAGCGCAGGTAGGGCCAGATGCTCTCCCGCGGCTTATCGTCGTAGATGCACAGGTGGTGCAGCGTGTAGTCGAGTTCCTTGGCGGTCTTCATGGCGGTCCTCCAGCCGGATCGTCAGTGCCAGTTCCCGTTTCGCAACCAGCCGGTCAGTCCGATGCGCCGGCGCTCGCGAGCAGCGCGTCGAGCAGGACGTTGCAGCCCGCCTCGAGGTCCTCGGGCCGGGCCGACTCGGCCTCGTTGTGACTGATCCCGCCCTCGCAGGGAACGAAGATCATGGCCGTGGGCGCCACCCGGGCGAGATAACAGGCATCGTGCCCGGCTCCCGACACGATGTCCTGGCAGGCGTAGCCGCGGCGTTGCGCGGACTGCCGTACCCTGGCGACCACCTGCGGATCGAAAGGCACGACCGGGCTCAGCCAGGTCCCAAGCCACTCGAATGCGCACTCGGGGTGCGCCTCGCGCGCCAGTTGCTCCACGTAGGCCCGCAGCTCCTGGTGCATTGCCTCGAGCTCGTCGGAATCGGGGTGGCGCAAGTCGATCATGAGGTACGCCTCGCCCGGCACGATGTTGCGCGAGCCGGGGCGCACGCGCAGTTCCCCGAGCGTGCCGCGCCCATCCGGGCGCGCACGCGCGATCCGGTTGATCTCGAGCGCAATCCGGGCGGCGGGCAGCAGGGCGTCGCGGCGCATCTCCATCGGCGTGGGACCGGCGTGCGCTTCCTGGCCGCGGATCGAAAGCTCCACGGCGCGGATGCCCTGCGCGCCGGTGACGATGCCGATGGTCTTGCCGCGCTGCTCGAGGACGGGCCCCTGCTCGATGTGCGCCTCGAGATAGGCGGCGATCGGCCCGGGCGGCCGCGCGGGGCGTCTCCCGGCGTAGCCGATGCGGGCGAGCTCATCCCCCAGGCGCAGGCCGTCGCGGTCCCGCTTGTCGAGGATCTCCTCCGCCGGGAACACGCCGGCAAACACGCCCGAGCCCATCATGGCCGGATCGAAGCGGTAGCCCTCCTCGTTGGTCCACACCACGAGCTCGAGCGGCCGCTCGGTCGGGATCGCTTTGTCCTCCAGCGTACGGAACACCTCGAGCCCTGCCAGCACGCCGTAGACGCCGTCGAACCGGCCGCCGGTCGGCTGCGTGTCCAGGTGACTGCCGGTCATCACCACGGGCGCGGCGTCGTCCCGGCCGACCCGACGGGCGAAAATGTTGCCGAGGGCGTCCACCTCGATGGCGCAGCCCAGCTCGCGGCACCATCCCGTGAACAGCTCGCGGCCGGCGCGATCGAGGTCGGTCAGCGCCTGGCGATTGCAGCCGCCTTTCGACGTGGCGCCGATCTGCGCCATGCGCATCAGGCTGTCCCACAGCCGCGCGCCGTTGACGGACGTGCCGGCGGCCGTCATCACGCGGGGTCCCGGTAGAGCGGCTGCGAGAAGCAGTGCACGCCGCCGCCGCCGTAGGTGAACATCGTGAAGTCGGGGGCCGCCACGTCGAGACCGCGAGCACGCAGCTGCGCGTTCAGCTTCTCGTTGTGGGCGAGCGAGATCACCCGGTCCCGACCGAGCGCCATCACGTTGCAGCCGAGGTGGATGGCGTCGCGGTAGCCGACGTCGATCAGCTCGAAGCCGAGGCCCTCCAGGTAGTCGACGACGTAGTCCTCGAGGCACTCGGTGGCTATGGCCGCCAGCTTCGGGCCGATGATGCCGATCAGCACGTCGAGGTGGACGAAGTGCACGGGAATCGGCACCAGCGTCGCCTCCCAGCCGTTCTCGCGGAACCAGCCCGCCACCTGCTCGGCGCCGGCCTGCTCGGATCGCTCGCCCGAGTAGCCGAGCAGCACATGGCCGGGCTCGACGATGACGAGATCGCCGCCCTCGAAGTGACCCGCGCTCACCGCGCGCCAGATCGGTGCACCGGCCTCTGTGTAGAAGCGGTAGACGCTCGTGTACTCGCGGCGCCGCCACACCGGCTGCAGGCTGCAGATCAACGGACCCCAGGGCGTCATGGCGCTCGAGTCCCGCGCGCTCATGTTGTAGGGCAGCTCCGGGTCGGCCGGAATCCGGCGGACCCGCACGCCGAAGGACTCGTAGGCCTCGGCCAGGCCCTGGTGCTGGCGGCAGGCCAGCTCGCTGTCGAAGCGGATGCCGATCTTCTCGAGGTTGGCCATGGTGCGCCGGACGACAGGGCTGAGCGGCCGCCAGGCGAAGTGGCCCGGATGCCCGAGCAGCACCTCGCGCAGCACGCCGTACTCCGAGTCGACGGACCAGGTGTTCGGGTCGCTGACGTAGGGACGATCGTTCACGGCACGCTCCTGCGACCTCAGCCGCCGAACGCGCGCGCCAGCAGCCGGGGACTCAGGCCGGCCAGCGCGCCGTCCTCGCAGGCGATCAGCGCACCGGTGCACAGCGCGCCGGCCGCGCTCGCGAGGAACTGGTAGACCGGGGCGATCTCGGCGGGCTGGCGGATCGCGCCGGTGGCCGTCAGGCAGCTCAGCATCTCGAGCTCGGCCTCGAGGTTAGCCGGGTCCGCGGCCATCTCGGTCTGGATCACGCCCGGCAGCACCGCGTTGACGCGGATGCCGCGGCCGGCCAGCTCGAGGGCCCAGCTGCGCGTGAAGGCATCGACGGCGGCCTTCGAGGCGGAGTAGATCGCGAGGCCGGGCGGGCTCAGGGAGGCGGCAGGCGAGGAGGTGATGACCACGCTCGCGCCCTGCGACAGGTGCGGGGCCGCCGATCGCAGGCCGTACGCGACGCCAAAGACGTTGGTGTCGAAGACCTGGTGCAACGCCTCCGGCGAGAGGTCGTCGACGCCCTGCGCCGGCGGGCCGTTCACGCCGGCATTCAGCACGAGCACGTCGATCGCGCCGCCGAGCGCGTCCACGGCGGCCGCCATCGCCGACGCCGCCGAAGCGGCGTCCGACACGTCCATGCGGACGAAGCCGCAGCCCATCTCCCGGGCAATCGCCTCGCCGCTCTCGCGGCGGCCGGTGATGACGACCTTTGCCCCGTTCGCGACGAAGTGTTCGGCCACCGCCCGGCCGATGCCGGCGGTGCCGCCGGTGATCAGCGTGCGGCGCCCACGGATGTCGAATGGGTTGGTGGCAGCCATGGATCAGGCCCCCGCCGACTCGAGCGACGCCGGGCAGTTCTCCTGCGGATACAGGTAAATCTTGCCTGCCTTCTTGGAGAGCGCGGCCTCGAAGCCCTTCGCGGCGTCGGACATGTTGTAGTGATGGGTCACGGCCAGGTCGACGCCGCGCTGCACCTGCGGATCGCAGAGCATGTTGACCAGTCCCTCGCGATCGCTGATGCGCACGTCGTGCCCGCCCGAGAGCGAGACGTGGCGGTTGTGCAGCTCGTCGAGCAGGTGGATGGGCAGCGGCTTCGCGTCGCCGACCAGGAAGCCGAACATGTACATGCTGCCGTAGCGGCGCACCGCCTGCAGGCACTTCCTCTGGTAGTAGGGGTAGCCCGAGGCCTCGAAGACGTGGTCGCAGCCCTTGCGGTAGCCGGTGAGCGCGTGGATCCGTTTCAGCCAGTCCGCATCGTCCGGGTCGACGATGTGATCCGCGCCGAGCGCCCGGGCGAGCTGCATGCGATCCGGGTTGCGGCCGAGCGCGATGACCCTCGCGCCGCGGTACTTCGCGTTCAGGATCGCACCGAACCCGATGAAGCCGATGCCTGCGACCAGCACCCAGTCTCCGGGGCGGACGCCGCTCTCCTCGAGGCCCGTGTAGGTGCAGCCGACGAAGCAGTTCGCGGCGGCAGCGTGGCGGTACTCGAGCCCGTCCGGGATCTTCCGGATCATGCGCTCGGGCGCGAGCCGGTAGCGCGAGAAGCCGAAGCCGCCGGACTCGCTGCCGCAGTCGACCTCGATCGAGCGCAGCCCGCCCGGCGTGTACATCGCCGCCTGACCGCCGAGCGCCTCGAGCGGCGCCTGTGGGTTGGAGCCGCCCTGGATCTCCTCGTAGGGGATGGCTAGGCAGTGCGTGGGGCTTAGCTGCCGCTCGCACACGAAGCACTCGCCGCACGGGTTGCCCTGGAAGACGATCACGCGGTCCCCGGGGCGGAACATCGAACCCTCGGCGACCTCGACGATCTCGCCGACCCCTTCGTGCCCCAGGTGATCGGCGTCCTCGTGCCACTCGAAGGTGTGGTCGCGGTAGATCTGGTGTTCGATGCAGATCGGCGCTATTTCGACGCGAATCAGGACAAATCCTGGCTTCACGGTGGGATAGGGAACGGTCTTCAGCTCGACCTTGCCCGGCGAGGGAATGCTCAGGATGGTGTTCGACTTGGACATGAATCTCCCCCTCGGCAAAGACGCTTCGGACCGGCGCGGGGTGTCCGGAATCTGGATTCTAGGCAGTCGTGTTCCAAGCAAGAATGACACTTGTGATCCTTCTCTATACAGTTGCGCACTCCCCACCCGATCGTGACGCGCGGGGTCCGGATGCTGGACAAGCAGCTCGCCATTCCCAGCCGGGCCGAGGAAGAGAGTCGGATCGTCGCCAACTGGATCCGGCGGGCCGGGGGAATCCTCGGTCCGCAGGGCTCGGTCACGTTTCGCGAGGCACTGGCCGCGGCGAGCCTCGACGCCGCGCGGCTCGCGGCCGGCTCGGGGCTGCAGCATGCCGCCTTCGACGCGGTGATGCGACACCTCGAGAAATCGCGACCGGACATCACGCTGCGCGTGATCTCGACCACCAACCTGCTCGAACTCGGCCTGCTCGGCTACGCCGCGCTGTCGGCCGGCACGGTGGGTCGCGGCATGGACGTGCTGCTTCGATTCCAGGATCTGACCTCGGACCGGTACTCGGAAGAGCGCGTGCGGAGGGGTGCGATGGTGGTGATCCGGCCGGTTCCGCGCCTCAGGCATCTCGCCAACCTGCAGAGCATCGCCGAGGACTGCCTGGCGGGTAACTGGACGGCGATCAGGCTGCTCGCCGGGCCGGGGATCGTAGCCCGGCAGGTGACCGCGACGTTCGCCTACCCGGAGCCGCCCTGGGTCGATGCCTACGAGGAGGCCTTCGGCTGCAACCTCGTCTTCGGCGCCGAGCATTCCGAGCTGCAGTTCCCGGCTAGCTGGCTCGACCTGCCGGTGGCGAGCGGCAACGTGGCCATGGCGGAAGTGGCCGGCTCGATCTGTGAGCGGCTGCTGGGCGCGGACCGCGCAGCGAGCCGGGACGCGGTGGGCGCCGTGCGGCGGCTGTTGATCAGCCGGCCCGGGCGGCGCGTGCCGCGGCTCGAGGAGGCCGCGCGCGAACTCCACCTGTCGACGGCACAACTGCGCAAGCGCCTCTACAAGGCGGACACCACCTACAAGCGCATCGTGCTCGAGGTGCGCATGGCGCTGGCCTGGCACTACCTGACCTCGACGCCCCTGTCGGTGCAGGACGTCGCCTATCTGCTGGACTACGCGCAGCCGGCGCCGTTCAGCCGGGCCTTCAAGACGTACTTCGGCGTGCCGCCGGTCGGCTGCCGGCAGGACGCCGGCGCCGCACCGGCTTCCGGATAGCCTCGCGGATGTCCGCGCCGGGTAAGCGGTCCGGGCAGGTGCCGAAGCCGGTCGATACGTGGCGCTCGCGCATCGGCGCCTCGCTGCTCAACGTCTGCTGCATCAACTACTTCAACATCCTGCCCATCGTGCTGGGGGGCGCGACGGCGAGCCGCGGGCTGGCCGAACGGGAGCTCGGGTGGGTCGCCGCGGCGTTCATGGCCGGCCTGACCCTGGCCAATCTCACCGGCTTCCTGTGGGTCCGTCGCTGGAACTGGCGTGCCGCGGTCGTCGCGAGCAACCTCGTGGCGGCGGCGGCGTTTCTCGCGCCGCTGTCGGCCTTCGGAGCCGGGTCGTGGATGCTCGCCAACATGGTCGCGGGTGCGGCCACGGGTATCAGCTTCGGCATCAGCGTCGCCTGCCTCGCCGACTCGACCGAGAAGGAGCGCAACTTCGCCATCGCGTGGGTCGGCCAGACCTTCGTCTCGGCAGGCCTGGTGTTCGCGCTGCCGCGCATCGACCTCGGCGTCGACCTCGTCGTGCTGGGCCAGTGCGTTGCCGCGCTGCTGATGGTCGTCGGCGTGGCGACGGCCTGGATGATCCCGCCCCGCGGGGCGAAAGACGCGCGCGAGCCGGGGTCCGTCGTGGCGTCCGTCCCGCCGGGCCTGCGGCTCGCCCTCGTCCTCGGCCTGTTCGTGCTGGTCGCCAACACGGCGGCGGAAACGAGCGTCTGGACCTATCTGGAGCGCATCGCCTCGGGGCAGCAGCTGTCCCTCGAGTTCGCCTCGACGGCGATCAGCGCGTCGTTCTTCACCGCGGGACTGGGATCCCTGGTGGCGGCGATCATCGGGCGACGGTTCGGGCGGACCGCGCCCTTCCTGGTCGCCGTGGGCGCGTCGATCGGCTCGGTCGCCCTCTTCGCGTGGCTGCAGGGGCCGGGACCGTACTTTCTCGCGGTCCTGCTGTTCGCAGCGGCGTGGAACCTCGGCGGGCCCTATCGCATGGCGCTTGCCGCCGACGCCGACCCGACCGGCCGGTTCACGACCTTCATCCCCGCCATGCAGACCCTCGGCGCGACGCTCGGGCCGGCCGCGGCGGGGCTGCTGATCGGCCCGGGCGGCTTCGGGCCGGTCTACGTCTTCGCCGCCGGGCTGTGGACCGCGACGGTCCTGGCATTCCTGGTCGCACAGCGGCGGGTCCGTTTCTGGAGTCGGGCCGAGGGTACACAAATGCAATTCAATGGTTCATAACTGTCATTCTCCCGAAGACGCAGCCCGCCTAGAGTGCGGTCAACCCACGGGACACAGCGTCCCCGGGGATCCGACCGCAGCCATCGCGTAGGGGGCACCAGCCGTGAACAGCAGATACATCGCCACCGCGGGCATGTCCGTCCTGGCACTTGCCGTGAGCCAGGCGATCCACGCCCAGGAGCAGCTCCAGGAGATCGTGATCACCGCGCAGAAGCGCGAGCAGAGCCTGCAGGACGTGCCCCTCTCGGTCAGCGCCTTCGACGAGACCTTCATCGAGCAGGCGAGCATCAAGGACATCCGCGACGTGGGCGGCCTCACGCCCGGCCTGTCGATCAAGTCGCGCGGCGACACGGAGGCCTCGGTGTTCATCCGCGGTATCGGCTCGCAGGCGCCCGGCATCGGCGCGGACCCGGCCGTCGGCATCTTCGTCGACGGCGTGTCGGTCAGCCGTGGCACGAATGCCACCGCGGCTTTCTTCGACATCGAGCGGGTCGAGGTCGTGAAGGGCCCGCAGGGCACGCTGTTCGGCCGCAATGCCTCGGCCGGCGCGATCAGCATCATCACCAAGCGGCCGGACCTCACGGAGAACTCGCTCTATGTGATGGCCGGTGCCGGCGACGAGGGCCAGGTCCGCTACCAGGCGATCGGCAACTGGGCGGTCAGCGACCGCTTCGGCCTGCGCCTCGGCGTCAACCACGACGAGCGCGACGGGCTCTACAAGAACTCGGTCACCGGCGAGGAGCTGCTCGACAAGGACAACACCAACATCCGGCTCGGCGCCTACTTCCTGCCGACCGACAACTGGCAGTCCTACCTGACGGTCGAGCGCTTCGAGCTCGAGAACTTCGACACCATCGTCAACGACGACGACGCGTTCAAGAAGGAAGTCGCCCAGAACGCCCGGCCCGGCAAGCAGACGCTCGAGTACACGCGGGCTGCCTGGGACAACAATTGGGACATCGGCAGCCTGACGCTGTCCTCGCTGACCGGCTTCTACACCCACGACGTCCGGGTCACCCCCGTCGACGCGGACATGCTCGACGTGCCGCTGATGACCTTCGTCGAGCCGCAGACCAACGACAGCTTCAGCCAGGAGTTCCGGCTCTCCGGCGCCACGGCCGCCATCGACTGGTTCGTCGGGGCGAGCTACAGCCGCGAGAAGCTGGAGTTCACCACCGACCTCAACTACGACGAGGAAATCCTGGTCTCTTTGCTGCTGCCAGAAGAGACGATCTGCCAGGACGAGCCGGGCATCTGCCAGGTCGTCTCGGAGACGCCCTCGGGCAAGAACACGACCGACAGCTACGCGGTCTTCGGCGACGCCACCTGGCAGATGTCGGACGCCTTCGCGCTGACGGCCGGTTTCCGCTACACGCGCGACGAAAAGGACATGACCTACGACAGCCCGGCGACCCAGGGGCTGCTGGGCCTGATCGACGGGCAGATCTTCGGTCCCATCACCGATGGTCCGGTCAGCCGCAAGGACGAGTGGTCGTCCTTCGACCCGCGCGTGGCGCTCGACTGGTACGTGGCCGACGACGTCTCGCTCTACTTGAGCGTGGCGCGCGGCTACAAGTCGGGCGGCATAAACCGCCAGGTCAACGACTTCCTGCCCAATGAGCAGGTGCTCAATGCCTTCGACAAGGAGGTCAACACCGCATACGAGGCCGGTCTCAAGTCGCGTTTCTGGGCAGGCCGTGCGCAGCTCAACGCGGCCGTGTTCTTCAACGACTACAAGGACTTCCAGCTCGAGACCCAGGCGAACCTGGTACCCGAGGTGTTCAACGTCGGCGACATCGAGACCAAGGGCCTCGAGGTCGAGGGACGCTTCCTGCTGACCGACAGCCTCGAGGTGGGCCTGAACGTCGGGCTGCTGGACACCGAGGTCACCCGCAGCGTCTTCGACTCCTCGCTGGTCGGCAACGAGACGCCGCAAGCGCCCAAGACCAGCGGCTCCCTTTTCTTCGGCTACTACCTGCCCGTCGGCACCGGCGAGCTCAACTTCAGCGGCAACTGGCAGTACTCGAGCAGGTACTGGTTCGACATCTTCAACACGCTCGAGCAGCCCTCGTACAACGTGGTCAACCTGCGGCTCGGCTACCAGGCGGCGCAGCAGCGCTGGGGGATCGCCGTCGTCGGCGAGAACGTCACCGACGAGGAGTACTACACGGAGCGGTTCTTCTTCCTCGACAATTCCAACCGCCGCGCACCCGGTGCGCTGTGGCGGGTGGAGCTGAGCGCGAAGTTCTGATGCAGCGCGCGAGGGCGGGCATGGCGGGCCCGCCCTCGTCATCCCCGCCTGCGGGAGAGCGATGACGAGGCCGCCACGGGGGTCGCCATGACGAGCAGCAAGCAGGCAGCACGCCTCGACCGGCGCTCGGTCCTCGTCGCGGGCGTGCTCATCTCGGCCATCGGCGCGCTGTTCTACAACCTGCTGCCCATGTACCTCGGCGTCGCCAAGGACTTCCGGAATCTCAGCTACGAGCAGATGGGCCTCATCGGCTCGGCCTTCTTCCTGGGCTACACGCTCACCTCCGCTTCCGCCTTCTTCTGGATCCGCTCGATCGACTGGCGCCTCGTCAGCCTCGTCTCCCTCGGCATCGCCGCGCTCGGGCTCCTGCTCGGCGGCGGCAGCGAGCGTTACGGCACGCTGCTCGCGAGCGTCTGCCTCGCGGGCGGCGGCTTCGGCGCCCTCTACAGCGTCGGCACCACGCTCCTCAGCGATGCCGAGAACGCGGCGCGCTGGTATGGCGCCAAGATCACCGCCGAGGCCGTGTACGGGGCGGTGCTGCTCTTTCTCGCGCCCGCGCTCGTGCTGCCGCGATGGGGCTTCGTCGGTCTGACCGGCGCGATCATCGTCGGCATCGTGCTGCTGGCGCCGGCCTGCCTGTGGCTACCGGCCCAGGGCCTGCGGCAACCGGACTCCCGGCCCGGCACCACGCGCAGGGTCGCGAACACGCTGCCGATCTGGCTCGGCCTCGCCGGCGTCGGGCTGTTCATGTGCGGGCAGACCGGCATCTGGGGCTTCGTCGAGCGCATCGGCAACGGCTCCGGCTTCGATCCCGTGCTGGTCGGCACCCTGCTCGCCGTGTCCCTGCTGTTCGCCGTGTCGGGCTCGCTGGTGGCGGCGTGGCTGGGCAATCGCAAGGGCTGCCTGAAGCCGCTCATCGTGGCGCACCTCGTGTTCTTCGCTGGCCTCGCCGTGCTCACGCAGGCGCGGCTCTTTGCGCCGTACGCCATCGGCGCGTGCCTCGTCATGTTCTCCGTCGGCCTCGGCATCGCCTACGCCGTGTCGACCGTCGCCGAGCTCGATCTCGACGGGCGTTACGTCGTGCTGACCGTCCCGTTCATCGGCCTGGGCGTGATGGCGGGGCCGGGCATCGCCGGGATGCTGGCGTCGGAGGAGGGCTATGCGCCGGTGCTGGCCTTCGGCGCAGTCTCGCTGGCCCTGTCCCTGGCCGCATTCGTCCTCGGCGCGCGCGGCACACGCGCCGCCGCGCCCGGATCCGCCGCCGACCTGCACATGGAGCGCTGGCCATGAATGCCCGCATGAAGAAACGAGCGGAAGGGACAACACCGTTGCGGCAGTTCCTCGACGGCGACGGCAAGCTCCTCGGCAAGGCGCCCGCCATCGAGGATGCCATGCTGGTCGAGCTCTTCCGCCAGATGGTGCGCACGCGTGCCTTCGACGAGCGCTGCCTGTTCCTGCAGCGGACCGGCCGGATCCCCGCCTACTATCCCTGCGCCGGGCAGGAAACCCACGTCGCCGTGCCGAAGGTGCTCGACGAGGACGACTGGGTGTTCTCGGCCTACCGCGAGCAGGGCGTGCGGCTCGCACGGGGCGTCGCAGTGGTGAACGAGCTCGCGCTGTGGCGCGGCATGCCGCACGCCTTCTGGAATCCGCTCGAGCACCGCATCACCACGCTGAACGCGACGATTGGCACGCACCTGCCGCACGCCGTGGGCTACGCCTATGGCGCCCGCATGCTCGGCCGTAACGAGCTGAGCGTCGCCCTGTTCGGCGACGGCGCGACCTCCGAGGTGGACTTCCACGCCGCGCTGAATGCGGCTGGCGTGTGGAAGACGCCGACGATCTTCTTCTGCCAGAACAACCAGTACGCCCAGTCGACGCCGCTCGCGCAGCAGACCGCCTCCGCGACGCTGGCTCAGAAGGCGGACGCCTACGGTTTCCCGGGCATCCGCGTCGACGGAATGGACATCCTGGCAGTCTGGTCGGCGCTCGAGGAGGCCGTGGCACGCGCCCGGGCCGGCGAGGGCCCGACGCTGATCGAGTCGGTCTGCTACCGCTACACCGCGCACTCGACCTACGACGGCACGCCCGTCTACCGGACGCGCGAGGAGGAGGCGCTGTGGAAGGAGCGTGACCCGCTGGTCCGCTTCCGCGCCTGGCTGACGGCGAAGGGCCTCGTCGACGAGGGCTTCGAGAAGGCCGTGCGCGAGGAGATGCGCGCGGAGGTGAACGCGGCGATCGACGAGCTCGAGGCCATGCCGCTGCCGCCAAGGGACGGCGCGTTCCTGGCCGCCTTCGACCGCCTGCCGGACCGCATCATCGGGCAGCTGCACGCCTCGCAGGCGGAGGGCGGGGAGCCGCTCGCGGAGATCCCCGCGGAACGTCGCGCCGGCGGCGGGAGCGAGTTGGAACCCGCCGGCGAGCGCAAGGCGCTCACGCTCGTGGAGGCGCTCAACCTCGAGCTCGACCACGCCATGGCCGCCGACCCGCGGCGCATCATCCTGGGCGAGGACGTCGGCCGCGAGGGCGGCGTGTTCCGCGTGACCGCCGACCTCTACGACAAGTACGGCAGCGAGCGCATGCTGGACACGCCGCTATGCGAGCTGATCATCGCGGGCGGTGCGGTGGGCATGGCGATGGCGGGCGCACGGCCCGTCTGCGAGATCGAGTTCGCGGGCTTTACGTTCACGGCATTCGACCAGATCGCCTTCCACATCGCGCGCTACGCGTGGCGCAGCCAGGGCCGCATCCGCCTGCCGATCGTCATCCGCATGCCGGGCGGCGGCGGGCACGAGGGCTACGAGGGTCACTCGGACGCACCGGAGGCGCTGTTCGCGCACCTGCCCGGGAGCCTCAACGTGGTGTACCCGTCCAACGCCTACGACGCCAAGGGCCTGCTGGCCGCGGCACTCGAGAGCGAGGACCCGGTCGTCTTTTTCGAGCCCATCGTCCGCTACTTCACGCGCGAGGAGGGCGTGCCGGTCGGGCACTATAGGATCCCGCTCGGCAAGGCCCGCGTCGTTCGCGAAGGGCGCGATGCGACCGTCGTCGCCTACGGCAACGCGGTGCACCTGGCCGGCGAGGCCGCGGACGAGCTGGCGGCGGACAGCGTCGAGGTGGAGGTCATCGACCTCAGGACGCTGAAGCCCTGGGACGAGGAGGCGGTGCTCGCCAGCGTGCGCAAGACGGGCCGGCTCGTCGTCGTGCACGAGGCGCCGGTGTCCGGCGGGTTCGGCGCGGAGATCGTGGCGACCGTCACCGAGAAGGCGGGCGACTGGTTGGAGACCCCGCCGGTCCGCGTCGGCCATCCGGACCTGCCCTGGGCCCCGGCCAAGCTCGAGCCGCACTCCCTCATTCCGCCGGCGCGCGTGGTCGCCGCCGTGCGCGCCGTGATGGAGGATTGAATGGGCCGCGAGTTCCGACTGCCCGACCTGGGATCCGGCCTGCAGGAAGGCCAGATCGTCCGTTGGTGCGTCGCCGTGGGCGACGCCGTGCAGAGCGAGGCGACACTGTGCGAGATCGAGACGGAGAAATCGGTCATCGAGATTCCGGTTCCCTATGACGGCGTGATCTCGCGCCTCGCCTGTGACGCGGGCGAGCGCGTCAAGGTCGGCGACGTGCTCGCGGTGTTCGAGTCGGGGGATGCCGCGGTCGAGCCCATGCCGTCGGCGGATGTCCAAGCTCCTCCGGCGGAACCGGTCGCCGGGCCTGTTGCCGCGTCGACCGTGACCGCGCAGCAGGCCGATACCGGAAGCAACCGACGACGCGCGATGCCCGCCGCACGGCGACTCGCGGCGAGTCAGGGCGTGGATCTCGCCGCCGTCGAGGGCACGGGCAAGGGCGGGCGCGTTACCAAGCAGGACGTCATGCGTCACGCCGCCGCGGGGACCGCGGTCGAGCCACCGCCCGCCGCGGAGGGCCGCTTCGAGCGGTTCTCGATGATCCGGCAGACCATCGCGGAGAACATGGCTCGCTCCTGGCGTGAGATCCCGCACGTGTTCTCGCGCATCGAGGTCGACGCCCGGAGGCTCCTGGAGGCGCGCAAGGTTCTCGGCGAGGAGCTCGGACACAAGGTGCCGCTCGAGGCCTTGCTCACTTTCGCGGTGCTGCCGGCGCTCAAGGCGCACCCGGTCTTCAACGCCGTCGTGCGCGACGGCGGCATCGAGTACTACGGGCGCTACGACATCGGGGCCGCCGTCGACACGCCCGACGGGCTGGTCGTGCCGGTGCTGCGCAATGCCGACCGGCTGTCGCTTCCCGAGATGGTCGCGGCACTCGCCAATCTCCAGGAGCGGGCCGCCAGGCGCCGGCTGCCGCCGGACCTCCTCAAGGGCGCCACCTTCACGGTCAACAACATCGGTGCCCTCGGCCGGATCATGGGCACGTCCATCATCCCGCTCGGGACGACCGCCATCCTGTCGGTCGGACGCGCGACGCCACGCGTCACGCTGGTCGACGGCCGGCTCGAGAACGTGGCGACGATGGAGGTCTCGCTGGCGTTCGACCACCGCGCCATCGACGGCGGGATGGCCTCCCGGTTCCTGGAGACGGTCGCGCGCCGGCTCGAGCACCCGGTCGCCGGGTTGCTCGGCTAGGAAGCCCGCTCATGGACCCTGCCATCTCCGCTCTCTGCGAGCGCTACCGCGTCGACCGCCGCGTCGTCGACTTCGTCTCGGGGGAGCACGGCCACTACGTCGACGGCGAACGGCTGGCCGTGACCGGCGAGACCCTGGACGTAGGCGAGCCCTCGACCGGGCGGCTTCTGACCCGCATTGCCTCGGGGACGGCGGCCGACATCGACGCCGCGGTGACGGCCGCGCGCCGGGCGCTCACGACAGGCGCCTGGGCAGTGATGCGACCCAACGAGCGCCAGCGCGTCCTGCTTTCGCTCGCTGACCTGATCGAGCGCGACGCGCGCGTCATCGCCGAGATCGAGACGCTCGACAACGGCAAGGCACTCGGGCCGTGCATCGAGATGGACGTGCTCGGCGGCGCCGACTTGCTGCGCTACATGGCCGGCTTCGCCACCAGGATCGAGGGCGCGACGCGCGAGGTATCGGCGCCCGGGGAGCACGTGGCGATGACGCTGCGCGAGCCCGTGGGCGTGGTCGCGGCCATCGTGCCGTGGAACTGGCCGTTCAACATGGCCATGTGGAAGATTGCGGCACCGCTGGCCGCGGGCTGCACCATCGTGCTCAAGCCCGCGCAGCAGACCTCGCTGTCGATGCTCTACTTCACCCGCCTGTGCGAGGAGGCCGGCCTGCCACCGGGGGTGCTGAACGTCGTCGTCGGCCGCGGCGGCGTGATCGGCGATGCGCTGGCCGGGCATCCCGGCGTGAGCAAGGTTTCCTTCACCGGGTCGACGCCCGTGGGACGCCAGGTCGGGGCGGCCGCGGGCCGTGCACTCTCGCCGGTGACGCTCGAACTCGGCGGCAAGTCGCCGATGATCGCCTTCGCCGATGCCGATCTCGCCGCGCTTGCCGAGTCGACGCGCTTCAGCGTGTTTTTTAACGCGGGCCAGGTGTGCAGCGCGGGCTCGCGGCTCTACGTTCACCGCTCGCGCTTCGACGAGGCGGTCGAGTTCCTCGTCCGGGTCGCGCGCAGCCTGCGGCTGCGGCCCGGTCTCGATCCCGAGTGCGACATGGGGCCGGTGGTCTCGGCGGGCCAGCGGGACAGCATCCTGCGTTACTTCGACGCGGGCCGCGAGGAAGGCGCGGGCTTCGCCTGCGGCGGCGATGCACCGGCAGGCGAAGGTTACTTCGTCAAACCGACCGTCATGACGGCGAGCGACAACCGCCTGCGCGTCGTGCAGGAGGAGATCTTCGGCCCTGCCCTGGTGGTCCTGCCCTTCGACGACGAGGACGAGGCCCTGGCGCTCGCCAATGACAACGAGTACGCGCTCGCCGGCAGCGTCTGGACGAAGGACCTGGACCGTGCCCTGCGCTGCGTCCGCCGACTCGAGGCCGGCAGCGTCTGGGTCAATGCGCATGACCTCGTGGACAGCGCGATGCCGTTCGGCGGTTTCAAGTCCTCGGGCTTCGGCAAGGACATGGGTCCGGAGCAGCTGGCGCACTTCCTGCGCACCAAGGCCGTCTGGTTCCAGGTCGGGGCGGGCGAGGGCTGAGCATGTCGGCGGTGGCACTGGAAGGCCGTGTGATCCTGGAGTCCCCGGCGCCGTCGTTCGAGCCGGAGTGCGCGGAGACGATGGCTCGCGAGTACTTCGGGATCGACGGGCGGGCCGAGCCGCTTGGCAGCGAACGCGATCAGAACTTCAGCATTCTTTCTTCCAGCGGCGCGCGCTTCGTCCTCAAGATTTCGAATCCGGCGGAGGACCCGCGCGCGGTCGAGTTCGAGAATGCCGCGCTCCAGCACGTGGCCGCCGTGTCACCCGCCGTCCCGGTGCCGCGGCTCCGGCCGACCCTGAGCGGTTCCAGCGTGGCCCGTCACCGCGACGATGACGGCAAGCTCTACCTGGTCCGTTTGATCACCTGGCTCGCCGGCGTGCCGCTGCGGCAGGTGAAGGTGTCCGGCGCGCTCAGGCGGCAGCTCGCGGTGACGCTGGCCGATCTCGGGCGCAGCCTGCGCGGTTTCTTCCACCCGGCGGCCGCGAAGCCACTGCTGTGGGACATGCAGCAGGTGGCGGACCTGGCCGGCCTGCTCCCGCACATCGGCGACGAGGCGCTGCGCGAAAGCTGCGCCGGATTCGTCTCGCACTTCGGCCGGGAGATCCGCCCGGCCCTGGCGCGCCTGCGCTCGCAGGTCATCTACAACGACCTCAATCCCAGCAACGTGCTGGTCAGCGTCGGGCCGGCGCAGCGGGTCACGGGCATCGTCGACTTCGGCGACATGGTGCACGGCCCGCTGGTCTGCGACGTCGCGGTCGGCGCCGCCTACCAGCTCGGGGGAGGCGAGGATCCGCTGGCCGGTGCAGCCGAGTTCGTGGCCGCCTATCATCGCGAGGTGCCGCTCGAGCCCGAGGAGCTCGAGCTGCTGCCCGACCTGATCGCGGCGAGACTGGTGATGACCGTCGCGATCACGTCCTGGCGCGCCGCGCGTCATCCAGGGAACCGCGAGTACATCCTTCGAAACGCGGCGGCAGCGGCAGACGGATTGCGTCGCCTCGCCGAGCTGGGTCCGGACGGGGCGAGGGACCGCCTGCTGGCGGCCTGTCCGCCCGTGCCGATCGCGCCGGCCCCGCCCGCGTCGGCGCCGGAGGACACCGGCGCCCTCGTCCGGCGCCGGGATGCCCTGCTCGGGCCGGCGTACCGGCTGTTCTATCGCAATCCGCTCCACGCGGTCCGCGGCGAGGGTGTGTGGCTCTACGACGCCGATGGCCGCGCCTACCTGGACGCCTACAACAACGTGCCCCTGGTCGGGCACAGTCATCCGCAGGTCGTGGCGGCGCTGGCCGCGCAGGCGGCGACGCTCAATACGCATACGAGATACCTGCACCGGGCTGTGCTCGACTACGCCGAGCGACTGCTGTCGAAGTTCCCGGCGTCGCTCGACCGCGTCATGTTCGGCTGTACCGGCACGGAGGCCAACGATCTGGCACTGCGGATCGCGCGCGCCACGACGGGACATTGCGGCGTGATCGCGACCGCCTGGGCCTACCATGGGAACAGCGCCACTGTGGCGCAGGTTTCACCATCGTATGCTTCCGGCGAAGCGCGCGAGGACTGGGTCGAGCTGATTCCGGCGCCGGACACCTACCGGCGGCCGACCGGAACGGATGACGCGGCGCTGTGCGCGCACTGGCTGGCCGAGCTGGATGCGGCCATTGACCGGCTGACGGTACGCGGCATCCGCCCGGCTGCGCTGATCTTGGACGCGGGCTTCACCAGCGACGGCATGTTTCTGCCTCCGCCGGGCCTGCTCCAGGGCGCGGCCGACCGCATCCGTGACGCCGGCGGCCTCTACATTGCCGACGAGGTGCAAAGCGGATTCGGGCGCTTCGGCAAGAGCCTGTGGGGATTCGAACTGCACGGTGTCGAGCCGGACGTCGTGACGCTGGGCAAACCGATCGGCAACGGGCATCCGTTGAGCGCGACGGTCATCCGCAGCACGCTGCTAGATCGCTTTGCGGAAGGGACCCGTTACTTCAATACCTTCGCCGGGAACCCCGTGTCGGTAGCCGTCGGGCTGGCGGTTCTGGACGTCTTCGAGCGCGAAGATCTGCTGGAGAATTCCCGCAGCGTCGGCGCGTACCTGCACGAGCAACTCCGAAGCACCGCCGCGGACTTCGATGTCATCGGCGACGTACGCGGCCTGGGCCTGTTCGCGGGTGTCGAGCTTGTGAAGGACTCGCGAGGGCGGGAGTGGGCGACCGGCCTCGCGGCCGAGGTCGTGAACGGCATGCGCGAGCGCGGCGTGCTGATCAGCATGATCGGGCCGCAAACGAACGTGCTGAAGATCCGTCCGCCGCTGCCCTTCGGGCGCGAGCACGTCGACCAGCTGATCGCCACCCTGCGCGACTCCCTGCAGGCAGCCGTCTCCTGAGCTTTCGCGCACCCTGCGCTTGTCCGTAATGCCGGCCTCGGGACCGCGCGCTAACGTAGCGGTCCTACCCAGGGAGCGACGGTCATGACCTACGCCATCCGGATCT
>LJNS01000092.1 GCA_001303245.1 Gammaproteobacteria bacterium SG8_30 | reverse complement strand
CTGCGCGTCCGTCTTCATGATCTTGCTGGCGATCCATCCGGCGAGCCCGCCCAGGATCAGGGTAGCGATGATGCCCATGGTGTTTCTCCCATCTCGTGCCTGCCCGATTGTACCGGCCGGAAAGAGTGACCGGTCCGCCGGGTGGGCGGCATCGGCCGGGTATGTTCGGCGGTCAGGTGTGCCCGGAACTGCAGCGGGCAATGTCCGCGTCCTCGCTGGCATTTTGGCCGTAGTGCCGGAATAATCCGCCGTTCTCGTGTCCGGTAGCCGCCGCTCTGGAGTAGCGCACAGTGCCCCAGCTGAACGAACGTTGGCCGTCGCGCAGCGGGTCGGGCCTCGGCTGCCTCCTGCTGCTCGTGTCCTTCTGCATGGTGGTGCCCGGCTCGGTCGTGCACGCCACGGAAGACACGAAGCGTCCGAACGTCGTCCTGCTCATGAGCGACGATCAGGGCTGGGGCGAGGCCGGCTATCTCGGACATCCGGTCCTCCGCACCCCGAACCTGGACGCCATGGCCGCCAATGGCCTGCGTCTCGACCGGTTCTACGCCGGCTCACCGGTCTGCTCGCCGACGCGGGCCACGGTCCTCACCGGGCGCTCCAATGACCGCACCGGCGTGTTCGACCATGGCTACGCGCTGCGTTTGCAGGAGCGGACCTTGGCCCAGGCCCTGCGGGATGCAGGCTACGCGACGGCACACTTCGGCAAGTGGCACCTCAACGGCTTTCGCGGCACCCAGGGGGCGCCCGTCCTGGCCTCGGACCCGCACTCACCGGGCGCCTTCGGCTTCGACTACTGGCTGTCGTCGAACTCCAACTTCGAGCTGAACCCTCTGCTCAGCCGGATGGGTCGGTTCGAGGAGCTCAGTGGCGACTCCTCGGACGTGCTCGCCGCCGAGGCGGTGCAGTTCATGACCCGCAATGCCCGCGCGGGCAAGCCTTTCCTGGTAGCCGTCTGGTACAGCGCCGCACATCGTCCGCACGATGCGAGCGAGGCGGATCAGCGGGCCTATGCGGACCTCGGCGGGAAGCCTCGGCGGTACTATGGCGAGCTCGCTGCCATGGACCGGAGCATCGGTGCGATACGCAGGAGTCTGCAGGAGCTCGGCATCGACCGCGACACGCTGGTCTGGTTCTGCAGCGACAACGGAGGCCTGAGCCGCATCGGGCCGGATACGGTCGGTGGGCTGAGGGGCAGCAAGGGGACGATCTACGAGGGCGGCTTGCGCGTGCCGGCCGTCGTCGAGTGGCCGGCCGGAATGGCCTCGCCGCGCGCGAGCACTTTTCCGTCCTCCACGCTGGACATCTTCCCCACCCTGGTCGACATCCTCGACCTGCCGGACTCCGTCATGCTGCGACCGGTCGACGGCATGAGCCTGCGGCCGCTGTTCGAGCGTGAGCAGGGCCCGCGCAGCAAGCCGATCCCCATCCGTCACGGCAACCGTGCCGCGCTCATCGACAACGACTACAAGCTGCTGACCGACAGGCTCGGCAGCGGCGAGTACGAACTCTACGACCTGTCGAAAGACCCGCAGGAGAAGAAGAATCTCTTCGAGCGCGAGTCCGTCATTGCCACGCGCATGGTGAAACAACTCGAGGAGTGGAACCGGTCGGTCGAGGCAAGCGTTGCCGGCCGGGACTACCCGGAGGGGCGCGTGCTGCCTGGCGAACCCGAGCCGCGGGAGTGGCGCGATGCGCCGGAGTACGAGCCCTACCGCGCCGAACTCGAGAAGCGCTTCGGCGCCCGTCGTGTCGGCACGAAGGACGTCGTGGCCGCCCGGAGCGAGGACCCTATAACTTCTTGAATTTAAAAGGATTAAGTTGGTCGGGGTGACTGGATTTGAACCAGCGACTCCTACGTCCCGAACGTAGTGCTCTACCAGGCTGAGCTACACCCCGAGGTGGCGGGCGGGTTGGTCGGTCAGGACGTCCGCGTCACCGCGAACTCCGCCAGCGCCGCGAGGGCCTCGCGGAAAGCCGACTCGGGAATGTCGGCGAGCGCCTGGACGGCAAGGTCCGCCTCGCTGCGAGCGAGTCGCGCAGTGTAGTCGAGGCCCCCGGTCCTTTCAATCGCGCCGCGGATCGTCGCGAGCTCGCGGCTGCCGCCGTCCTCGATGGCGCGACGGATCAGCGCGGCTTCCTCGGGGTTGCCGTGGCGCAGCGCATGGATCAGCGGCAGCGTCGGCTTGCCCTCGGCGAGATCGCCCCCGAGGTTCTTGCCGAGCTCCCGGGCGTCGCCCCGGTAGTCGAGGGCGTCGTCCACGAGCTGGAAGGCCGTCCCGAGGTGCCGGCCGTAACTCGACAGCGCCGCCTCGACGGGCCCCGGGGCGCCGGCCACGATGGCGGCGACCTGGGCGCCGGCCTCGAACAGCCTGGCGGTCTTGCGGTAGATCACCTCCAGGTAACGCTGCTCGCTGGTGTCGGGGTCGCCGGCGTTCATCAGCTGCAGTACCTCGCCTTCGGCGATGGTATTGGTCGCGTCGGCCATCACGTTCATGACCCGGATCTCGCCGATCGCCACCATCATCTGGAAGGCGCGGGAGTAGAGGAAGTCGCCGACCAGCACGCTCGCCGAGCTGCCGAATACGTCGTTGGCGGTGTCCCGGCCGCGGCGCTTGTGGGAGTCGTCGACTACGTCGTCGTGCAGCAGGGTCGCCGTGTGGATGAACTCGATGACCGTTGCGGCCTCGACGTGGCCACCGGCACTTACGCCGGCCGCGCGCGCGGCCAGCAGCACCGTCAGGGGACGGAGCCGCTTGCCGCCTCCGCCGACGATGTACTCGCCCACCTGGTTGATGAGGACGACGTCGCTTTCGAGCTGGCGACGGATCTCGCGGTCCACCGAGGCCAGGTCGCCGGCTACGAGCGCGCGTATGTCCTTGAGTTGCATTGATTCCCGGGGCTGTCGTGGGCCCGCGCATCGTAACGGCAAACGGCTCGGGTGGGAATGTGCCGCACCGTGATGTCGGGTTTGACCCGGTGCCATTGCGCAATTAAAATTGCGGGCTCTTTACCGGCCGGGCGAAGAGCCCCGGCCATCTGGAGTCAAGCAGTCATGTACGCCGTGATCGCCACGGGTGGTAAGCAGTATCGGGTGAGCGAAGGGTCGGTCCTGAGGGTCGAGAAGCTCGAGGCTGATGCAGGCGCCACCGTCGAGTTCGACAAGGTCCTCGTCGTAGGCGAAGGGGCGGAGGTGGCGATCGGCGCGCCGTACGTGGCGGGTGCCAAGGTCACCGCCACCGTCCAGTCCCACGGCAAGGGGGACAAGGTGCGGATCGTCAAGTTCCGCCGGCGCAAGCACTACCTGCGTCAGAAAGGTCACCGCCAGCCGTTCACCGAGATCAAGGTGACGGGCATCACGGCGGCCTGACGTCCCAAGGAATTCGCGAGGAGACAGCAATGGCCCACAAGAAAGCGGGCGGCAGCACCAAGAACGGCCGCGAATCACAGAGCAAGCGGCTCGGCGTCAAGAAGTTCGGCGGCCAGTCCGTGCTTGCCGGCAACATCCTGGTGCGCCAGCGCGGCACCCTGTACAAGCCGGGAAGCAACGTCGGCGTAGGCACGGACCACACGCTGTTCGCGCTCGCGCCGGGCAAGGTCAAGTTCGAGAAGAAGGGCGTCAAGCAGCGCACGTTCGTGAGCGTGCTGCCCGAGTAACCTCCGGGCAGCGCCCCGTCGCTGTCCCGAGAACCCCGGCTCCGGCCGGGGTTTTCCGTTTCCGGCCCCATAATGGGGAAAGGTCCTTGCTTCGGCGCCGAAGAAGGAGGGACCGCCTCCGTTGCGGTCCGAGGTGGCCATGAAGTTCGTCGACGAAGCCCGGGTGAAGGTGGCTGCCGGCAACGGCGGACGGGGCGCGGTCAGCTTCCGGCGGGAGAAGTTCGTGCCCTATGGCGGGCCCGACGGGGGGGACGGCGGCCACGGCGGCAACGTGTACCTGCGCGCCCAGGAGGGCATCAACACGCTGGCCGACTTCAGGATCCAGCGCACGTTCCGCGCCCGCAACGGCGAGCCCGGCGCCGGCAGCGAGTGCACCGGCCGCAGCGGCGAGGACCTCTACGTGCCGGTGCCCGTCGGCACGGTCGTGCTGGACCACGACACGGGGGAAGCGCTCGGGGACCTGACCGAGAGTGGCCAGGAGCTGCTCGTGGCCCGGGGGGGCAAGGGCGGCTGGGGCAACCAGCGGTTCAAGAGCTCGGTCAACCGGACCCCGCGCAAGTCCACGCCGGGGCTGCCGGGTGAGACGCGCCACCTGGAACTGGAACTCAAGCTGCTGGCCGACGTCGGCCTGCTGGGCCAGCCCAACGCCGGCAAATCAACCCTGATCCGTGCCGTCTCGGCGGCCCGGCCCAAGGTGGCGGACTATCCGTTCACGACGCTGCATCCCCAGCTCGGGGTCGTGCGCGTGGGGCCGGAGAAGAGCTTCGTGATGGCCGACATCCCGGGGCTCATCGAGGGGGCGGCGGAAGGCACCGGCCTTGGCCTGCGTTTCCTCAAGCACCTGCAGCGTACGCGGCTGCTCCTGCACGTGCTCGATCTCGCCCCGCCCGACCCATCGGAGGACCCGGTCGCCTCGGCTCGCGCGGTCGCGCGGGAACTCAGGAAGTTCAGTACGGAACTCGCCGGGCGCGAGCGCTGGCTCGTGCTCAACAAGATCGACCTCGTGGATCCCGGCGAGCTCGATCGCCGCTGCCGGGACATCGTACGCCGGCTGCGCTTCAAGGGTCCGGTGTTCCGTATCTCCGGCGCGACCGGGCAGGGCACCCGCGAGCTGTGCCAGGCGGTGATGCAGTATCTCGACGAGCACCGGCCGGGGGTCGACCCGGGGGAGTGAGCCCGGACGACCCGACCGGCCGTCGTCAGGCGCAGCAAAAAGGCCGGTCGTCGGACCGGCCTTTCGCTCGTTCCCTGAAGGGGCGCTTCTCAGCTGCCGGCGAGCGCCTTCACCTGCTTGGCCAGTCGGCTCTTGTGCCGCGCGGCCTTGTTCTTGTGGATGATGCCCTTGCGGGCCATGGCGTCGATCACAGGCGTGGCCTGCTTCAACGCGGCCGCGGCGGTGTCCTTGTCGCCGCTTCCCACCGCCGCCACGACGTGCTTGATGCTCGTGCGGACCTCGGAACGCTGCGCGACGTTGCGGGCGCGACGGGCGGTCGCCTGGCGGGCGCGCTTTTCGGCGGACTTCGAGTTGGCCAAGGTGTTGACTCCGATTCGTTCGGGCTCGAAAGAGCCGCGCATTTTCCTTGCAGGGCGGGGACTTGTCAATGTCGACAGGGTATAGTTCCCGCCGCATGAGAACCCCAGCCGGGCACCCCTCGGCCTGCCGCCGCGCGACGGGCAGGACCGCATGAGCCGCGGTTTCCTCCGCAGCACGGGCGTCGTCGGGGGTCTTACCTTCGTGTCCCGCGTCACCGGGCTCCTCCGCGACATGGTCTATTCGCAGGCCTTTGGCGCGGGGCCGCTGATGGACGCCTTCCTCGTCGCCTTCAAGATCCCGAACTTCCTGCGCCGCCTGACCGCCGAGGGGGCGTTTTCCCAGGCGTTCGTGCCCGTGGTGTCGGAGTTCAAGGTCCGCGGCACGCAGGAGGACGTGCGACGGCTCGTTTCCGGGACCGCCGGTACCCTGGGGCTCGCGCTGTTCGTGGTGACGCTGATCGGGGTGATCGCGGCGCCCGTGCTGGTGATGATCTTCGCGCCCGGCTTCAGGGACGACGGCGGACGATTCGACCTGACGGCCGACATGCTGCGGCTCACCTTCCCCTACCTGTTCTTCATCTCCCTGGTCGCGCTTGCGAGCGGCGTGCTCAACAGCTACGGCCGGTTCGCGATCCCGGCCTTCACGCCCGTCCTGCTCAACCTCGTCATGATCGTGTTCGCGAGCCTGGTGGCGCCGCACTCGGACAACCCGGGTCTCGTGCTCGCCGCCGGCGTGTTCGTGGCCGGGCTGGTGCAGCTTGCCGTGCAGATTCCGGCGCTCCGCTCGCTCGGCGTGCTGGGGCGGCCGCGCTGGGCCTGGGACCAGGAGGGCGTGCGGCGCATCGGGCGGCTGATGCTGCCCGGCATCTTCGGCTCGTCGGTGGCGCAGATCTCCCTGCTGCTCGACACGCTCATCGCCTCGTTCCTGCTGACCGGCAGCATCGCGTGGATGTACTACGCCGACCGTCTGGTGGAGTTCCCCATGGGCGTCTTCTCCATCGCGCTCGCGACGGTGATCCTGCCCGGCCTGTCTTCCCACCACGCCTCGCAGTCGCGCGCGGAGTTCGCCGGCACGATCGACTGGGCGCTGCGCCTGACGTTCCTGATCGTCACGCCGGCCGCCGTCGGGCTGATGATGCTGGCCGGCCCGCTGACGGCGACCATCTTCGGCTACGGCGAGTTCGGCGCCCGCGACGTGACCATGTCCTCCTTCGCGCTCATGGCCTACTCGATCGGCCTGCTCGGCTTCTCGCTCGTCAAGGTGCTGGCGCCGGGCTACTTCGCACGCCAGGACACCCGGACGCCCGTCAAGGTCGGTGTCATCGCGCTCGGTGTGAACATCGGTTTCAACCTCGCGGTGGTGGTGCCGGCCTACCTGGCCGGGTTCCCGGCGCCGCACGCGCTCTTGGCGCTGTCCACCGGGCTGTCGGCCTTCGTCAACTGTGGCCTGCTGTTCCGGGGCCTCGTTCGCGACGGCGTGTACGCGCCCTCGGACCGCTGGCGGCGCCTGCTGCCGCAGGTGGCCGTCGCGAACGCCGCCATGGCGGTGTTCCTGTGGTGGTCGTCCGGCGACTGGTCGGTCTGGCCGGAATTGCCGGTCGCGACGCGAGTCTTGCGGGTGGCGGGCTGCGTCGGCGGCGGTGGACTCGTCTACTTCCTGGCGCTCTGGCTCCTCGGCGCGCGGCCCGGAGAATTTCGGGGCGCCGGCTCCCGGTGACGCGGCGGATTTTGCGCCGCGAAAACCCTATACTTCACTGTTTTGGCAAGGGTTCCGGCAGGGCGGAAGCGCTCCGATGAAGATCATCCGCGGCCTGACCAACGCACGCCCCTCGGACAGGGGCTGCGTGGTCACTATCGGCAATTTCGACGGCGTGCACCTAGGTCACCAGGCAATCCTGACCCGCCTGCACGAGCGCGGCCGCGAGCTCGGCCTGCCGACCGCCGTGCTCACCTTCGAGCCGAATCCGCGCGAGTACTTCGACCCGGTCAACGCCCCCGCGAGGCTGATGCGGCTGCGGGACAAGGCCAGCGCGCTCGCGGAACTGGGGCTCGACCGGCTGGTGCTGCTGAAGTTCGACAGGCGGCTGCGCAACTGGACCGCCGGCGAGTTCGTCGCTTGCGTGCTGCACGACGGGCTTGGGGCGCGCCACGTGGTGATCGGCGAGGGCTTCCGTTACGGCAAGGGACGGGGCGGCGACGTGGAGTCGCTCGGGCGGTCGGGACGGGACTCCGGTTTCGGCGTCGATGCCCTGCCGCCGTTTGAGCTCGACGGCGAAAGGGTGAGCTCGACGCGCGTGCGCGCCGCCCTCGAGTGCGGCGACCTGCAGGCCGTGCGGCGCCTGCTAGGCCGCGACTACCGCATGACCGGGCGCGTCATCGGCGGACGCCGGCTCGGCCGCCGGCTGGGCTACGCCACCGCAAACATGCGGCTGCACCGCAAGGTATCGCCGGTCAACGGCGTGTTCGCGGTGCGCGTGCACGGCGTTTCCGAAGGACCTCGCGCCGGAGTCGCCTCGGTGGGCACGCGCCCGACCATCGGCGGCGGCGAGAAGCTGCTCGAGACGCACGTGTTCGACTACGCGGGAGACCTGTATGGTCGCTACCTCGCGGTCGACTTCGTGGCCAAGCTGCGCGACGAGGAAAGATTCCCGAGCGTGGACGCGCTGCTCGAGCGGATGCACGTGGATGCAGGCGAGGCCCGGCGGCTGCTGGCGTCGGGCTGAGGCGGCGAGGCGACAGGAGAGGACCTTGGACTACAAGAACACCGTGAACCTGCCCAGGACCGACTTGCCGATGAAGGCGGACCTGGCGCGCCGCGAGCCGGCGATGGTCGACTGGTGGCGTGAGCAGGACATCTACGGAAAGATGCGCGCGCGGGCCGCCGGACGGCCCAAGTTCGTGCTGCTCGACGGTCCGCCGTACGCGAACGCCTCCATTCACATCGGCCATGCCGTCAACAAGGTCCTCAAAGACATCATCGTCAAGTCGCAGGGGCTCGACGGCAAGGATGCCCCGTACGTGCCGGGCTGGGACTGCCACGGCCTGCCGATCGAGCGCGAGGTCGAGAAGAAGCACGGGCGCGTGGGCCAGAAGCTCGACGCGCGCGCCTTCCGCCAGGCCTGCCGCGACCACGCGGCGAGCCAGGTGGACGAGCAGCGCAAGGACTTCGTGCGCCTCGGCGTGCTCGGGGACTGGGACGATCCGTACCTCACGATGCTGCCGCAGTACGAGGCCGAGCAGCTGCGTGCCTTTGCCGACATCATCCGCAAGGGCCACCTGGTCAGCGGCTACAAGCCCGTGCACTGGTGCCTCGACTGCCGTTCGTCCCTCGCCGAGGCCGAGGTCGAGTACGAGGAGAGGACCTCGCCGTCGATCGACGTGCGGTTTCCGGTGGCGGATGCGAGCGACCTCGCACGCCGCTTCGGCACCGGACCGGAGCAGGCAGCAGGCGCCGCGGTCGTCATCTGGACGACGACGCCCTGGACCCTGCCGGCCAACCGCGCGGTGTCGCTGCATCCGGAGTTCGACTACCTGCTGGTGGAGGCGGACTCGACCGCCGGACGCGAGCGGCTCGTCGTCGCGGCGGCCCTGCTCGAGACGGTTGCGAAGCGCGCCGGGCTCGGCCACGTGCGCACCCTGGCGCATGCCAAGGGCGCGGCGCTCGAGGGCCTCTCGCTGCATCATCCCTTCTACGAGCGCACGGTGCCTGTCGTGGTCGGTGAGCACGTGACCCTCGAGTCGGGCACGGGCGCCGTGCACACGGCGCCGGGACACGGTGTCGACGACTACCTCGTCGGTCTCCGTTACGGGCTGCCGGTTGACAATCCGGTGGGACCCGACGGGCGCTTCGTCGAAGGCACCCCGCTGTTCGAGGGCCAGCAGGTGTTTGCCGCGAACGACAGCGTCGTGGCAGTGCTCGAGGAGCGCGGACGGCTGCTCAAGCACCAGCCTTACAGGCACAGCTACCCGCACTGCTGGCGCCACAAGACGCCGGTGATCTTCCGCTCCACGCCGCAGTGGTTCGTGAGCATGGACAAGCAAGGGCTGCGGGCCAGGGCGCTCGAGGAGATCCGCAAGGTGCGCTGGATCCCGGGCTGGGGCGAGCAGCGGATCGCCGGCATGGTCGAGACCCGCCCCGACTGGTGCATCTCGCGCCAGCGTGCCTGGGGCGTGCCGCTCGCCCTGTTCGTACACGGCAAGACCGGCGAGCCGCACCCGCGCACGCCCGAGCTGCTCGACCGGGTGGCCGACCGGGTGGCGTCCGGCGGCCTCGAGGCGTGGTTCGACCTCGACCCGGCGGAACTGCTGGGTGCCGAGGCCGCGGACTATCACAAGACGGACGACGTCATGGACGTCTGGCTCGACTCCGGCATGGTCCACCACTGCCTGCCGCGACTGCGGCCGGGCGAAATCCCGTTTCCCGTGGACCTGTACCTGGAAGGTTCCGACCAGCATCGCGGCTGGTTCCAGAGCTCGCTGCTCGCGGCGGTGGCGGGCAAGGACCGGGCCCCCTACCGGGAGGTCCTCACCCACGGGTTCACGGTGGACGAGAACGGGCGGAAGATGTCGAAGTCGCTCGGCAACGTTGTCGCGCCGCAGAAAGTGATGAACTCGCTCGGGGCCGACATCCTGCGCCTGTGGGTCGCGGCCACCGACTACAGCGCCGAGATGAGCGTCTCGGACGAGATCCTGAAGCGCATGGCCGACAGCTACCGGCGCAACCGAAACACGGTGCGCTTCCTGCTGGGCAACCTGTTCGACTTCGACCCTGCGCGGGATGCCCTGCCGCCGGGCGAGCTCGTCGCGCTGGACCGCTGGGCGATCGAGCGTGCGCGCATGCTGCAGGCGGAGCTCGTCGAAGCGTACCGGGACTACGAGTTCCACCTGATCTACCAGAAGCTGCACAACTTCTGCGTCATCGACCTCGGCGGATTCTGGCTGGACATTCTCAAGGATCGCCTGTACACGACGCCCGCTGCAGGCCGGCCGCGCCGCTCGGCCCAGACGGCGATGTACCACGTGGCCGAGGCGATGGTCCGCTGGTTTGCGCCGATCCTCTCGTTCACGGCGGAGGAGATCTGGAGGCACCTGCCGGGACAGCGCGACGAGTCGGTGTTCATGACCACCTGGTGGGACCTGCCCGACGTGCACCCGACCGCAGGCATCGACTGGGAGGCCGTCTTCGCTCTCAAGGCGGACGTGGCCCGCGAGCTCGAACGGCTGCGGGTCGCGGGCGCGATCGGCGCGCCGCTCGAGGCGGAGGTGGACGTCTACCTCGACGCTGCGCAGCGGGCGCGGCTCGAGGGCCTGGGCGACGAGCTGCGTTTCGTGCTGATCACCTCGGACGCGCGGATGTTCGATGCGGCGGAGCGGCCGGCGGACGCCGTGGCGGCGACGTCCGTGGCCCGCCAGGGCGCGTGGATCGCAGTGCGACCGCTGGACCACTCCAAGTGCGTGCGTTGCTGGCACCGCCGGCCGGACGTCGGTGCGGATGCCCGTCACCCCGAACTCTGTGGCCGCTGCGTGTCCAACGTCGAGGGACCGGGCGAGACGAGGAGCTTTGCATGACGGCGGGGGAACGGGCAGGCGCGCGCGGGCTGCGCTGGCTGTGGCTTGCCGTGGCGGTGATCCTTGCCGACCAGGTCACCAAGACGATGATCGTCCGCAGCTT
>LJNS01000021.1 GCA_001303245.1 Gammaproteobacteria bacterium SG8_30 | reverse complement strand
GGCCAGGGCTTCCTCAACGTGCCGACCTACGCCGGCCTGTCGCTCGAGCTCGGCAACGTGTGGGATGACCGCAGCGACATCGGCTTCGGTGCGGCGCGGCTCAACGGTTCGCTGTTCCTTGGACTCGACACGCCGCTCGGGCCCGTGTACCTGGCGGTCGGGGTCGACGAGGGCGGCGGAAGCTCGCTCTACCTGCTGCTGGGCCGTTTGCGCTGAAGATCGGGCGCGCTCGGCCGGAGAGTCTCAGGATCCCTTCCTGATGGGCTCGAACACGAGGGCGGGCTCGTCGCCGATGCGGAAGAATGGATAGCGGCGGCTCATCTCCGTCAGCGCCTCGTCGCGCTCGCGCTCCGTCGCGAACCAGTGCGTCTTCTCCCAGTCGGCACCGACCAGCCTCGCGAAGGGATCCCCAGGAGGCAGGCTGACCCGGATGCCGAAAGGCTTGCTGGAGTACACGGGTCGCCGGAGGTTGTGCGGGTGGCAGATGGTCACGGGTGCGCCGCTCCCTGCTCAGGTCGATGGGCGAGGAAAGATAGCCGAAGTTCGACGTCCCGCCCAGGCGAGCTTTCACGGGAACCGGCGGTCGCCCGCGCCTTCCCGGTCGGCCCATCCCAGCAGTCGGCGGGTGATCACGAGATAGAGCCGCTTGCCGGTCGCCTTCCACAGCCGCGCGTGGGGAGCCGGTGTCGACAGGATACGCCTCTGCCGCGCGCTGAGCCCGGAGGGCAGGTAGGTCCGCTTGTGCTTCAGCAGATGCCGAAGGTCCTCGCGCGCCAGCAGGCGGAACAATCGGGAGCGGCGTCGGTGGATGGCGGCGAGCTGGAAGTCGACGAGCGCCGGGCGGCCCTCGGGAGTTACCAGCCAGTTGGTCTCCTTGGCCAGGTCGTTGTGCGTGACGCCGGCGAGATGCAGCCGCCGCAGCAGCCGCAAGGCCTCTCGGAAATAGGCCGGCTCCGCCGGCCTTGCCTGCTGCATGGGCAGGCCGTCGATGAAGCTGCGGTCCAGTCGCCGGCCATCGAATCCGATCAGCCTGGGCGTGCCCGCCAGGCCGCCGAGGCTCTCGAGCGCGCGGGCCTCCCGGCGCGCGAGCAGGCGCGCCAGCCAGCCCAGTCCCGCTCGCGCGCAGGTCGTGTCGCGACGCACCAAGCACCCCGCGCCGCCCGGCCGCAGGCTCACCGAGCCGAACAGGTCTGCCTTGAGGAGGCGCTCTGGCGGGGGTGTCTCGAGGGGTCTGCCGGGGGCGGACGTGGACATGGCCGGCCGGATCAAGGCATCTGCAGATAGACAGGCCAGCCGAGCTGGATGCGCAGGGCATCGAGCAGCAGCACGAGCAGCCAAAGCCCGAGCACCGAGGCGGCATCCAGGAAAGCCTTGCGGAAGACCGGCAGGTCGACCTCGCGGCGCGCCGGCAGCGCTAGCGCGCCCAGCCGGGGCAGGAGGGGCGGCACCCGTCGGCAATAGTGCCGCCAGCGATCGCCGTGGCAGGCGGCGAGCGTCGCCTCCTCGAGGCGAATCGCGAGCAGCAGCGCCGCGCCGATCGTCGCCGGGAGAGCCACGGTGACCAGCACGCTGCGGGTGGTCAGTCCGATCCCGATCGCCGCGACCACGGACCCCAGGTACAGCGGGTGGCGACACCGTGCGTACGGTCCCTGGTCGACGATCTCGAGGTCCTTGCGGCCGGCGATGAACAGCGACGACCACATGCGCCAGAGGGTGGCCCAGACAACCAGAACGAATCCGAGAGACTGGGCCAGCAGCCCGGCCAGACCTTCCCAGGCGCGGCCGCCGGAAAATGCCACGACCAGCAGGACGAGGCCCAGGACGACCTGCGTGAAACGCAGGCGGCGCGTGCTGGCGGCGGTCACGCGCACCTGCCTGCCGCGCCGCGGCCGGTCGTGCGACGAGCCCGGTGCAGGCTTTCGATCCACCCGCTGTGCCATCGCCGGCAAACGTTCATAATCACTGCCCTGGAAGGCCCGATCGAGGCGCCGGTCGACGCTGCCGCCGGTCGGCCAGACTAAACCATGCGGAGCCACGCTTGAGAAATCTATTGTTGACCGCTCTCGCCGCCGTACTGGCGGCACCGGCCGTACACGCGGCGGAACAGCCCACATTCCGGATCGTTCCACAGGCGGGCTACCGCTTCGGAGGCAGCCTGGAGGACGCCGACACGGGTGCCGGCCGCGACCTGCAGGGCGCAGCCGCGTTCGGCCTCGCGCTCGAGTTGCGCTACGGGGACGACAATCGCTGGCTCCAACTCTGGTACTCGCGCCAGCCCACCGAGGTCGCGGCACCGGATGCGCGCTTCGACGTCGACGTCGACTATCTCCACGTCGGCGGCACGGCCCCGATCGACGACACGGGGAAGGTACAGAGCTACGTCTCGGCAGGGATCGGCGCAGCCCGCTTCTCGCCGTCGGGAGAAGGCCTAGCCAGCGACACGCGTTTCTCCGGCTCGCTCGGGCTCGGCGTGATGGTGCCTTTCTCCGAGCGGATTGCCCTGCGGGTCGAGGCCCGTGCTTACCTGACGCTCGTGGATGCGGACACCTCTTTCTTCTGCCGCACGGACAACGGCGAGGGGCGTTGCGCGATCGTGGCCTCGGGCTCGAGCCTCTTCCAGGCCGAGCTCCTCGCGGGCATTTCCGTCGGCTTCTAGATGGCGCCCGCGCCCCGCCGGGCGCGCGGCGCCGGATCAGCGCTCGATGAACTCGAACAGCTCGCCGCTCGGGCCGCGGACGAGCATCACGCGGCATGGTTCCCCGGCGTCCACGGCGGCGTGCTGGATCACGGACACGACCTGACCCCCGGCCCGGCCGAGCCGGGCGGACAGGGCGTCCAGGCTCGCACAGCGGCAGGAGAAGAGCGAGAGTCCGAGCTGGCCTGGCTGCATGGGATGCCGGAGGGGGCCGGTGGTGCGCTCGTAGAAGTGGACGAGCACGACCTTGCCGGAGGGCTGGCGGCGCTCGCGGTACATCGCGAAGTGAACGCGCGTGCCTTCCGGGACGCCGAACAGCCGGCAGGCGGCGTCGCGGTGCTCGCCCCGGAGCTCGATGTCCGTGGCTTCGTGCACGAAGCCGAGTGCCTCCTCGTAGAAGCGGCGCGAGGCCTCGAGGTCGGCCGTGATGATCGACACGGTCGCCACCTCGCTGAAACCGCCGGCGGCAGGCGCGAAACGCCGCGCGCCGGCCTGGTGGGCGTGTCCGACCATCAAGAGCAGCGGCACCCCGTCGGGCCCGCTCACGATCACTTCCTCCGTGTCGTTCTCGCCGATCTCGAATCGCTCGGCTCTCGACCGGGCCTCACAGCCTCCTGCCGCCATGGCGTCGATCGCCGACTGGATCGGCGGCCCCGTGTAGATGTCGAGCGCCTTGGGGCCCGCGTCGGTGGGTCTGTCCTGTGCGCCCGGGCCGAAGTCGAGGCGGGTCGTGGCCGGGGACGGACCGGGAAAGCGGGCGAGGCGGATTCGCCCCGCGGCGTGACCGTCGGCTGAGAGCGTGACGAGTCGCACGTCCTCGTGCACCGGCAGTTTCCAGGCAGCCAGCAGGTTGACCGACGCGCGAACATCGAGCTCGATTCGGTAGCCCATCCGGTCGCGGAACAGGCGTAGCGCTGCCTCCAGGTCGCTGACACCGACGGTGACGGACTCTATTGCGGAAACCATGGGCCTAGGCGTTCGTTGCTCCAACCTGGGGGCTCCGCAGAATACCTGAGCGCCGCCGCGGGACAAGCCGGGCTTTCCGTCCGCCGGGCGTGAACTAGCCGGCGCGCGGCGGGTCTTCTACGATGCCCGCCCACGCGGGCGAGATCGGCACCGGAAGGAGGCGCCTCGATGGGATGGATGGGAAAGAAGACGACGATGCCCGGCCAGGGTGAAGCGCTGCCGGGGAGGGCGACACCCCTGCCCCTGCCCGGGCGGCACTTCGTCAACGGAAATCCGCTCGAGCCTCCTTACCCCGCCGGCTACCAGGTGGCCACCTTCGGCCTGGGGTGCTTCTGGGGCGCAGAGCGGCGTTTCTGGCAGCTGCCGGGCGTGCACGTGACCGCTGTGGGCTACGCTGGCGGCGCCACGCCAAACCCGACCTACGAGGAGGTCTGCTCCGGTCTGACCGGGCACGCCGAGGTAGTGCGGGTCGTGTTCGACCCGGACAGGCTCTCCTACGAAGAGTTGCTGCGCGCCTTCTGGGAGTCGCACGATCCGACCCAGGGTATGCGGCAGGGCAACGACGTCGGCACCCAGTACCGGTCGGGCATCTACTTCCACGACGAGGCGCAGCGGGCCGCCGCCGAGTCTTCGAAGGCAGCCTACCAGCGGGCGCTTGCGGCGAGCGGGCTCGGCGGGATCACCACGGAAATCCTGCCTGCGCCGGAGTTCTACTTCGCCGAGGACTACCACCAGCAGTACCTGGCGAAGAACCCGGGTGGCTACTGCGGCCTGGGCGGCACGGGTGTCGCCTGCCCGGCGGGCCTCGCTGCCGGCTGAGACCGGTCGCCCCCGCCGGCGCGGGCCTCACTGCTGCGGTGGCTGCCCCGTGGAGCCGTTCGCCGCTTCCGCATCCCCGGTTCCTGCCTGCGCCGCGGCTTCGACCGCCCTTGCCTCGGCCGCTTCCTGCTCCGCCACGTTCTTGAGGCGCGCGAGACCGCGTTCGTAGTCGGCGCCGATCGGGCCGTCGATCATCAAACCCATCCAGCGCATCACGGGGTTCATGCCGAGAGGCATGTCGAAGCTCCAGGTCGCGAGGGTGCCCTCTCCCCGGGGTCGCAGGGTCCATCCGGCGAGCGCCTCACCCTGGCCCTCGAAGGCGAGCCGCACCGTCACTTCGCGGTTCTCGGTCGCGGCGATCACTTCCTGTGATCCGGCGCCCACCTCGGGCTTGTCGCTTCGCCAGGTCATGCGCGCACCGACGCCCGCGGCCGGGCCGGTGAAGTCGTAGACGGCGGCCGGATCGAGGTCCGCCCAGGGCGACCACTCATTGAATCGCTCGAGGCTCGCGATCAGCGGATACACCTCGGCCGGCGAGGCCTCGACGATGGCGCTCCGCTCCACGTGCACGCTCGCAGGAAGGATCAGGAGTCCGACGACGACGAACACCACGACCAGCGCGAGCACGGCGATGAACAGGCCCTTCAGGATCTTCATGAGCTTCCCCTGGTCCGTTACGACGCGCGCCGGTCAGCCGCCGCGGTCGCGGATGTGGCGGATCGTGGGTACCTGCACGCCGAGCCGGTCGGCGGCGACGACGCATTGCTCGGCCGCGTGGTGGAAGGGATTCGGCACGCGCGGTCCCTGCAGTGCCTCGCGGCCGGCGAGCATCCCGCCCAGGTACTGGTACACGGGCGTCGGAAACAGCGCCTGCGTGACGATCCCGGTGAACTCGCGGGGGTCGACGCCGGCCGCGTGCACCAGCGCCGTCGCATCCCGCAGGCTTTCCACCACCGATGCCATCAGGAAGTTTCCGGCCGCCTTGACGACGTTGGCGGCCGAGGGATCCTCGCCAAGGAAGTCAGGGCGTCCGAGGGCATCGAGCAGCGGCCGTACGCGCTCGAAGGCGGCTCTGGGCCCGCCTACGGGAATCACGAGCTTGCCGGACTGCGCAGCCTCCGGAGCGCCGAAGACGGGCGCAGACAGGTAGGACTGACCGATGTCGCGGTGCAGGGCGGCCAGCCGCAGCGCGAGCGCATCGCTGATCGTGCTCATGCAGACGTGGACGAGGCCCGGCACGCCCGTCGAGATGAGGCGGCCGTCGCTGAACAGCGTGGTCTCTACGGCCGCATCGTCGCTCAGCATCGTGATGACCACTTCGGCCTGGCAGGCCTCCGCCGGCGTGCCGACCGGGACGATCGCCTCGGCGGCGAGCGTCTCCATCCGGGAGCGAGTCCGGTTCCAGGCGATGATCTCGTGGCCCGCACGCGCGAGTCGGCGCGCCATGGGCTGGCCCATCGTGCCGAGGCCTATGACCCCGATCTTCATGGCGAGAGGGTTCCTGGCGCGGTCACTGAGGCTCGGCGCCGGGGTTCGGGTCGGCCATCGGGAAGGTCTGGGTGCCCGGGGAGGGAGGTGGGGCCTGTCCGGCCGGCGCGGCGACGGAGGACGTCGAGGACTCCTGGGCGGCCGGAGCCGCTTCGGGCTCCTCGACGCCCCGGGCAGTGATGCGCTCGATCTCCCGGATGAGCGCCGGCGCAGGCTCGGGCGCGAGCGGCGCATCCGCCGCGAGGACTTCCGAGGCCGTCACGCCGGGCTTGCCGTAGAAGCGCTCGTTCGCCTTGTCCCGGATGGCGATCACGCTCCCCTCGAGGGAGACTCCGGCAAAAAGCCCCTGGGCGCGCGAGTAGGAGTAGATCTCAGCATCGAGCGTGACGCTGGTCGCGGCTGTCGCCGACCGGCCGACCGGCCCGGCCACTGCGGAGGCATCGCCGCCGAGGGTGATCTTGCCGTCGCCGATGCCCTCGATGCTCTTGCGGGTCATGAACACGAGCACGATGTCGGCCGTCTGGACCCCGAACTGCCATCCGATGCTGCCCGCACCGATCCCGATGAACAGCGGGTTGCTCCAGCTGCCGTCGCGATGGCGGGTCAGCATGACGCCCGTGCCGCCGCGCCCGCCGATGAACGCGCCGGCCTTGACGACCTCCGGCAGGATCGCTATGCCCTCGGCCTTTTCCAGCAGCCAGTCCGGCACCTGCAGGTCGGGCATCGCCTGGATTTCGCTCAGCACCGTGAGCGACTTCTGGACCAGCTCCAGCTCGCGTTCCTTTTCCTGGGCCTGTGCCGGCATGCCGGCTAGCGCGACGAAGAACAGCAGGGTGGGCGCGATCTTGCGCATGGCGGCTTCCTTGACGTGATTGGGCCCCGCCCAGGGGACACGAAAAGATCCCGCGAGTTCCGCCCTCGCGGCTCCGGCACGTAGTGTAGCCCGTCGACGACAGGACGGGCAGCACGTCTCCTTGCGGCCGACTATCATCTGCCCTTCGGAGTACGTGCCGCGATGAAGTCCGAAGTCCTGTCGATAGCCCTGCCGCTGCTGCTGCTGGCTTCGATGCCCGCGGCGGCCGAGTGGCACCACCGCGAGGCGGCCATCATGGGCACGAGGATCGCGGTCGAGCTGTGGCACGACGATCCGGGCGAGGCCGCCGCCGCGACCGAGGCGGTCCTGGAGGAGATGCACCGGGTCGATGGACTGATGTCCCATTACAGGCCGGAGAGCCAGCTCTCGAGGATCAATGCGCACGCGGCCGAAGGTCCGGTCGCGGTCGACCCCGAGCTCGCGGGCCTGATCGACGAGGCGGCCGGTTTCTCGGAGCGGACCGGCGGCGCCTTCGATATCACCTACGCGAGCGTCGGCTACCTGTACGACTTCCGCGAGCGCCGCCACCCGACCGACGCGCAGATCGAGGCCGGCCTGGCAGCGGTCGACTGGCGTCATGTGATCGTCGACCTCGGGGCCTCGACCGTTCGTTTCACACAGCCGGGTGTGCGCATCGACCTGGGCGGGATCGCCAAGGGCTACGCCGTGGACCGGGCCGTCGCGCTGCTCGCAGCGCGGGGCGTCAGGCATGCGAGCGTGACCGCCGGCGGCGACAGCCGGATCCTGGGCGATCGCTTCGGACGGCCCTGGGTGGTCGCCATCCGGCATCCGGACGACCCGCAACGTTTCATTGCCCGCATTCCGCTCGAGGACGCGGCGATCTCGACCTCCGGTGACTACGAGCGCTACTTCGACGAGGACGGCGAGCGCTACCACCACATCATCAACCCCAGCACGGGACGCAGTGCAGGCGGCCTGCGGTCGGTGACGATCATCGGGCCGAACGCGACCGAGACGGACGCGATATCCACCAGCGTGTTCGTCCTGGGACCCGAGCGCGGCCTTGCACTGATCGAGGAGCTTCCCGACCTCGATGCCGTGCTCGTGCGCAGCGACGGCAAGGTGCTGTACTCCTCCGGCCTCACCCCACCGTAATTGGGGACATTCCTATTTTCCTTTTTCGCGTAAGTCCTTGATTCGACATGACGGCGCGGTGGGAAGAATCAGAGGATCTACTGCATATTCAATAGCTTAGGAGAAAAAGGAAAATAGGAATGTCCCCTAGAACCAGCCGGAGAAGAAGAGCTGGATGACGTTGGCATCGAAGTCGTAGAGCGGTTCGGTACCCGGCTCGACGCCCGTGACCCGCAGATCGCGGAAGTCGTCATAGCCGAAGAGAATGTGGTCGTACTTGAAGGTCAGCGTGCTCTTCTGGAAGAACCGCAGCCAGGGCACCCGGAACGCATAGCTGGCGCTTGCCCCCAGCGAGTGGCTCGTCATCGTCGCGAGTTCCTTGTCCCGTGCCAGGAAATTCTGGAAGTCCTGTCTGGGAAACAGGTCCGAGTAGAAGTCGGCCGCGTTCTGGCTGTAGTAGCGGTAGCGAACGTCGAAGATCCACTTGTCCCGCCACGGGTGCGTGTAGCTGACCTCGCCGGTGTGTCCGCGAATGCCCCACGTGTCCGTGTAGAACCGGTACGCGCCCTGCAGTGCCGCGCGGTAGGGAAGGAAGTAGCGGCCGCGCACTGAGACCGCGTTTCCGGTCCGCGTGCGCGGGTACCTCTCGGGCTCGTAGGCGTAGCCAAGCGCCGAGCCGGCATCGAGATACCGCACGGAGCGGTACGGATTGTTGAGGAACCCCTCCTCGGTGACCGTTTCCCAGGACAGGCCGAGGACGAGATCCTTGGTCGCCACCTGGCTGACGTCGACGCCGTACACGCGCCGGTCGACGCGGTCCTCGAAGGTGTCGTCACCGCGGCGCCGGACCGTATCCCAGCCGCGTGCAAAGGCCAGCGAGACCGTCGTCAGGTCACCGAACATGTCCTGGCTGATGGAGACCCGTGCCGTGTTCGCCTCGTAGTCGTTCTCCTCGCTGTTGGCAAAACCGGCGCGGTAGGTGATCTTGCCCCTCAGGTACTCGAAATCGAGCCCGTACTCGTCACGCTGCTCGGTGTACGGACTGGCGGTCGTGACGACGTCGATCGAGGCGCTCGAGACCATGTCGACGTAGTAGGCGGCGCTGACTGCGTATTTCTCCTCGAACTTCTTGCGAACCAGCACGGAAGGTCCGTCGATGGTCACGCCGCCCCCGTCGTAGCGGTGGTACATGACGTCTGCGCGGTCGTCCTCGAGCACGCCGGCCACCGCCGGCGCGAAGGCCAGCAGCGCCAGGACCGACAGGGCAGGGCGGCTGCGCATGCCCATGGCTCAGTTGCAGCCGCAGCCGCCGCCGGCGCCGCCAAGGGCGCCACGGGAGCCCTCGCGGGACTCGTAGACGTGCCGCATGTAGGACGAGGAAACCGGATCACGATCCCAGGACATGATCGGGTCGGCGAGCCGTTCGCGCTCGTAGGGCTTGACCCAGGGCTCGACCCGGCCGCAACCTGCGGCCGCGAGGCCGAAGACCAGCAGCAGGCTTGCACGCACGAAGGTCATGGCACCTCGCGCAGCATGGCGCGCACCTGGTTCAGGTACTCGTTCTCGTCGCCTGGCTTGTAGGCCCGGTGGAGCCATCGGACGTTGCCCTTGCGGTCCACGATCAGCGTGGTCGGCATGGCGGACACGCCGTAGGCACCGCTCACGTCGTTGGCGCGGTCCCAGGCGATGGGGAACGAGATCGGAGTCTTCGCGAGGAACCTCTCGGCGTCGGCGGTCTCGGTTTCGACGTTGATCCCGACAAGCGTGAAACCCATCGGCCGGTACTTGCGGTACATCTCGTCGAGCACGGGAAATTCCTGCCTGCAGGGGCCGCACCAGCTCGCCCAGAAGTTGATCATGACGACCTGGCCTCGCAGTTCCTGCAAGCTGACGGTGCCGCCATCGCGGGTCGGCAGCGTGAAGTCGGGGGCCGGCTCCTTGCCCGACTGTCCGGCGAGGGCGGGCAGGGTGCCCGGGAGCGCCATGGCGATGGCGACGGCGGCGGCGGTGATGATGCGTCCTGCGAGCATGGCCAGGTCCTCCGGTTGCTCAGAAGAAACCCGTCAGGGAGACCGTCGCCTCGAAGTTGTGCGTCTGCTTGTTGGTGCCCACGACGTCCACCTCGAGGATGTGGTCCCTGACGTCGAGGTGTGCCGCCAGCCAGTCCTTGATCAGTACCCGCGCTCCGGCGCCGAGCGTGACCGTGAACCGGTCGTCGCCGGCGAAGGTCGTGCTGCCGGCGCCGGCCGTCAGGTACACGGCGCTGTTGTAGGCGCGCGTGCCGCCGAGGAACACCTCTCCGGGAAGGACATTCCACCCGAAGCCGACGCTCCAGTACTTGAACTTCCTCTCACTATCGGTCAGCAACGGCGCGCTGCCCGACAACCGCTCGTAGCTGGAGATCCCCGCGTCGGCGGTGCCATAGAGGGCCTCCGCGAAGAAGTCCTCGCTGATGTGGTACGCGAGGCGCGCGCCGTAGACGATGTTGACCTCGAAGTCTTCCACCGACAGCGACCCGGCGTAGGCGCCGACTTCCCAGTTCTCCGTGTCGATCTTGGGCGGGCGGACCTCGCGGCGCTCGACCTCCGGAGTGATCACCGAGTCGTCGCCGGCTGCTGCCACCGTCTCGCCGTCCTCCATGGGCGTCTCGTCGCCCCGCAGGCCGGCACATCCGCCGAGGGCGACGAGGCCCGTCAGAAGAAGAATCCGAAACCGAGCTTCCATTCGTCTGCTTCCTCGTTGTCGTCGCGATCCGTGAAGACCACGTACTTGTCGTACTCGCCGCGCAGGATGAAGCGGCGGGAAAGATAGGCCTTGAAGCCGATGCCCACCCACGCGGTCTGGTCGGTGCGTTCCGGGGTGTCGACCAGCGACGCTTTCGGGCGGATGCGCAACACTCCCGTGCCGATCGTGACCAGCGGCTGGATACGCCAGTCCGGGCGGACGACGTGCGCCAGCCCGATGCCCGCGAGCTGGCCGTCGGAGAAGCTGCCGAGCACCTGGGATATCCGCAGCTCCACCGCGAGGTGCGGGTTCAGTGCGTAGGAGCCGTAGGCGGCGATGACGTTGGCGCCCTCGAAGTCACCCCCCAGCACGCCGAGCTCGCGCCGATGCTCGCCGAACTGTTCGCGAGAGGGATCGTCGATCGGCAGGGCGACGCCCGCCGGCGTCAGCGTGGCCGTCATCTGGGAGATGTGCACCCAGCCCTCGCGATCCCGTTCGTCACGCACCTTGAACCAGTCGGTGCGTCGCTTCAGGACCCGGACCTGCTGGCCGCGTGGCACGACGTGGGTGACCGGGTAGCCACGCCCCGGGCCGGTGTGCAGTTCGATGAACGGGTCGGCGACGGTGACCGTGACCGGGGAATCGTCGGCCGCGACCGGGCCCAGCGGCGCCACGGCCAGCAGCAGAGCGAGCAGTGCCTGTCGCACGCGTTCAGTCCGCCGGGGCCGCGAACGGGTCGTTGTAATACTGCCCACCGATGTCCAGCCATTCGGCGATGAGCCGCAGTTCCGCACCCGAAAGGAAGCCCACATGGGTGCCGCCCGCGTCAAACCGGCTGAAGAAGCGCTCCGACGCCAGCGCGCCGTTGCCGCTCATGGAAGGGGGAACCTCCACGGCTACGAACGTCGGCTCGCCGGTCACGGGATCCGGCGGGCCCGGCACCAGGACATCTTGCAGCGCGCCCATGTTAACCGCCTGCGCGTTGTCCGTGAACAAGAGCTCACGGTAGGAGACGAAGTGATCCGCCTGCTCGGGCGACGGCTCTCTCCGCAGGTCGAGCTGGCCGGCGGGCACGCGCACGGCGCCGGCGGCATCCACCGGGCTGTGACAGGAGAGGCAGGTCCTGTCCTGCAGTACCGTCACGCCATCGTCGGCGAGCACCAGGCGCGGGACCTCCCACAGCGGCTGGATGTGATCGGGGTAGTGAATGACGATGCGGCACAGTGCGGACCACCGCTGCTGGCAGTCGGCGCGCACCGGAGCCGGCGTCTGCAGGTCTGCGTAGCGGAGGGCGTAGGACGGGTCGGGATCGCGGCCCGCCGCGGCCGGATCCGTCCACACATCCTCGAACTCGACGTCGACCGAGGGGATCATCGCCGCACAGTCGGCCTGGCAGCTGATGCGGGATCGGGTCTCCGCCATGGTTTCGCCCTGGTCGGCGAACAGCGCCGGGTCGGTGTTCGGGAAAGGCTGCCCGGTCGTCGGCGCGCCCGGGTTCGCGGCAGCGAACAGCCCGCTGCGTCCATGCGACACCGGCGGCGCATCCGCGGGCTGCGCCGCCGCGGGAACGTGGCAGCCGTTGCAGGTGAGCGTCTCCCCGGCGCGCAGCTGCAGCCAGTTGAGATGTCGTGGCGAGATGCGCCGGCCATTGCGGTCGAGGACCGTGATGCCGAAAGGAACGTCGGCCGGAAGCCTGATCTTCACGGACCCGTCCGGCTCGACCGGCGCGTAGCCCAGGATCTCCCGCATGCCGCGGCGGCCCGCGACGCCGAAGGCCGAACCGCGGAAGTCGCGGACCTCGTCGTCGGGAAGGCCGACTGCCTTCTCGATGCGCACGAACCTAGCCGGGCGCTCGTCCGCCGTGACCTGGGCCGGGTCCCGCAGCGCCGTGATGCCCGAGGGTGCGGTGTCCTCGCCGTCCACGTCGTAGACGCTGCGGATGTGCAGGATGCCGACGTTGTCGGCCGCGAGGTCCGGATCGAAATCGAGGCCCGGCACCGCGTCGAGGATGACGGGCGGCCGCGGGTCGCGCGGCGCCAGCGCCACGACGTCGGTGAACATCGAGCCTTCCTCCGGCCCGAACACCGGTCGCTGGGTCCCGTCGCGGGGGTCCCACACGAAGATGCCGTAGAGCGGCGGCGCGGGAGCCGCCGCCGGGTCCGCGAGCCGCTCGGCGCTGCACGGCTGCGTGCGCCCGTCGATGATCACTCGGCAGACGGACCAGCTCGTGAGCAGCCGGTCCGTGCCGTCCCAGAGCGGGTAGACGGCGGCGTATCGCCCACCGGGCGAGGGACCCGGCACCGTGCGCACGTCGTTCGCGGTCAGCTTGCGTTGTGCCGGACCCGCGAGCCCGGCGCTGGCAAGCGTCGCCTGCGAATTTTCCACGTAGGTCGCGGTGTCGATCAGGACGGCATCTCCGCCTGCATCGGTGCCGTCGAAGGGCCGGATGAGGCTCACGACCTGTCCGTCGGCTCGTGCCCGGGGCTCGAGGAACTGCACCGTGGAGTCCTCGCTGCCGGTGTCATGGCTGTTTGCGCCGTAGAGCAGTTCCAGCCGGCTGCCGTCCGGGTTGACGCTGTAGAGGTGGATCGAGCTTCCCGAGGCGTTTTCCCAGCGCGAGAACACGATGCGTCCGTCGGGCATGACCGAGGGATCGAGATCGTGGCTCTGGTTGAAGGAGATCTGCCGGATACCCGAGCCGTCCTCGTTCATGACGTGCAGCACGAAGGCCCACTCGTTCCGGTCCTCGTCCAACGCGGCGAACTGCGGCTTGCCCTCGTCGATGAGGATGGCGCGCGACTGCCGCTGGCGCGTGGAGGAAAAGACGATCCTGCCATCGGGCAGGTAGTGCGGGGCGACGTCGTGCCCTTCCTCCGCCACGAGGTCCGACGCGATTACGCGCCTCAGCAGGTCGCCGTCGAGGTCGTATTCGTAGACGTTCCAGGTCGGCTGCTCGCTCTCGGGCGCGCCGTCCACTGCGGGCGCGCGCATGGAGAACAGCAGGCGCCGTCCGTCGAAGGAGACGTCGAGGTCGCGCACGTCCCACTCGCCGTTCGTCAGGCCGAAGGTCAGGTTACGTTCCGCCGCAGCAGGTGCGGCACGGTCACGCAGCCAGACGTCGGCGCCCGGCTCGAAGCTGCGCAGCTCGCGGACGTCCTCGTCCTCGGAAGGCAGCGGGCGCTTCACGTACGCGATGGGAATGTCCAGCACCACCGGATCGGGCGACTGCGAGTCGCCGATGTTGATGCCGCCCTCGCCGCCGCTCGTGCAACCGGCGAGCAAGACGGCCATCATCGCGGCGCAAGCGATTGCAGGAAACGTGATGCCCGTCGCAACGTCCGCGGTGGTCGCCGCCGGGACGCTCCCCGCACCGGGCATTTCGCAGACGCGATCACAGTTTCGGCGCAACATCGATTCCTCGCTCCACTTCTCGCGCACCAGCCACGCGCACTGCGACCGCGCCGAGCCTACCGTGAAGACACGTGCAGTGGAATGTCGCCGATCGGAGACATTACGGCCGCGCGATTGCGTCGATATATTCGACCGCGACATCGGATCGCCGCGCGTCAACGGAGCACAGAAATGCAAACGGACCTTCACTGGCCGTTCCAGAGATCGACGAGTGCCGTGCTGCTCGCGCTCGTGCTGTCCGTGACAGCCGCGGCACCCGCCGTCGCCGGTCCCCGTGAACAGGCCAGGCGCATGCACGACCGAATTGCCGGCGTTCCGCCTGAGGGCGCCGTGCTCGATGCCATGGAAGCGGAGATCGCTGCTGGTCGTGCCGTCGAGGCCGCCGCGATGGCCATGGAGGACCCCGCCTTCTACTCCGTGACGCTCAAGAACCTCGCCACGCCCTGGACCAACCGCGACCGGACCGTGTTCGCCCCGCTCAACGACTATACGGCGACCTTCATCGGCATGGTCCGCGACGACCGCCCGATGAACGAGCTCTTGTCGGCAGACATCCTCTACGTCGGCGACGGCGTGTCCGGCGTTCCGTCGCCGTCCGCGTCGAGCAATGCCCACTTCGAAGAGCTCGAGGCGCGCCACGTCGACCTCAAGACGGCGCTGCGACCGACCACCCAGTCCGCCGCCTACGGCATCCCGCCGGCTGCTGCCGCCGGCGTGATGACCACGCGCGCCGCTGCGGAGGCGTTCTTCGTGGCCGGCACCAATCGCGCGATGTTCCGGTTCACGCTGCTCAACCACCTTTGCAGCGACCTCGAGGAGCTGCAGGACACTTCCCGGCCCACCGACCGCATCAGGCAGGACGTGAGCCGCAGTCCGGGCGGCGACAGCAGGCTGTTCCTCAACAACTGCGTCGGCTGCCACTCGGGCATGGACCCGATGGCCCAGGCCTTTGCCCACTACGATTACGACGAGACGCAGGGACGCATGACCTACACGGGCGGGCAGGTCGTGCCGAAGTACTTCAACAACGAGGAAACCTTCCGTCCGGGATTCGTGACGCCGGACGACAGCTGGACCAACTACTGGCGCGCCGGGCCGAACGCCCTGCTCGGTTGGGAGCCGTCGTTGCCCGGCGCCGGTTCCGGCGCGGCGTCCCTGGGCCGCGAGCTCGGCAACAGCCAGGCCTTTGCGAGCTGCCAGGTGGAGAAGGTGTTCCGGACGGTGTGCCTGCGGCCACCGAACGACGCAGCCGACCGGTCCCAGGTCGAGTCGATGGTCTCGAGGTTTCGCGCGAACGGCTACCGGTTGAAGCAGGTATTCGCGGACGCCGCGGCCTGGTGCATGGGCGAGTGAGGAGGAGGGACGGCATGGTCATCGAACGCAGTCCCTCGGTCTTCCGCGCGGCCCGGGCCGGGCTCGCCCTCGTGATGGTCGCCGCCGTGTCGGCGTGCGGGGGCGGTGCACCGACGGTCGAGAATCCGGTCACCTCGGCACCGCCGGTGGTCGACTACAGCGGGCCCGCACCGGTGAGCCAGGACGTGCAGTCCTTCAAGATCAACGTCTGGGACAACCTCAAGGGCTCGAACCGCTGCGGAGCCTGCCACGGCACCGGCGGCCAGCAACCGCCGTTCGTCCGCAGCGACGACGTCAACCTGGCCTACGAGGCAGCCAACACGGTCGTGAACCTGGGAGATCCTGCGGCCTCGCGCATGGTCCAGAAGGTCGGCGAGGGCCACAACTGCTGGCTCGCGAGCGACGCCGCCTGCGCGGATCAGCTGACGGTCTGGATACGCAACTGGGCCGGGGCGACCGTCGGCGGTTCGACGGAGATCGTGCTTCAGCCGCCACCGCTGCGCGACGTGGGCGCGACCAAGTCGTTCCCTGCGGATGCCGGCGAGTTTGCTTCCACCATCCATCCGTTGCTGACGGAGTACTGCTCGCGCTGTCACGCCTCGGCCGCGGCGACGCCGCAGTCGCCATTCTTCGCAGAGAGCGATCCCGACCTCGCCTACGCCGCAGCCCGCGCGCGCATCAACCTGGACAACCCGGCCGACTCCCGGTTCGTGGTCCGCCTGCGCAGCGAGTTCCACAACTGCTGGAGCGACTGTTCCGGCAACGCGGCGGAGATGGAGACCGCGATCCGCGCCTTCGCGGACGGGATTCCTCTCACCCAGGTCGATCCCGCCCTGGTCCTGTCGAAGGCGCTCGTCCTGTACGACGGCACCATCGCGAGCGGGGGCAACCGCTCGGACGCGGCCCTGATCGCCCTCTACGAGTTCAAGACCGGGACCGGCGCCGTCGCCTACGACACGAGCGGTGTCGAACCGGCCGTCAACCTCAACCTGTCGGGAGACGTCACCTGGGTGGGGGGCTGGGGCGTCAACGTCCGCGGCGGCAAGCTGCAGGGTTCCACCGCCTCGAGCCGCAAGCTGCACGACCTGATCAAGGCGACCGGCGAATACAGCCTCGAGGCCTGGGTCGCACCCGCCAACGTCGTGCAGGAAGAGGCCCACATCGTCGGCTACTCCGGCGGGACGATGGCCCGCAACTTCACGCTCGGCCAGACGATGTACGACTACGACTTCTTCGGCCGCAGCAGCACGACGGACGCCAACGGCGCGCCCGAGCAGTCGACGCCGTCTGCGGAGGAGGTGCTGCAGGCGACGCTGCAGCACGTCGTCGCGACCTACGATCCGGTGAACGGCCGAAGCCTGTTCGTGAACGGGACACGGGTCACTGGGCCGGACCCGCAGGGCGGGGGATCGCTGGCCGACTGGAACGACACGTTCGCGCTCGTGCTGGGCAACGAGGTGTCCGGCGACCGACCGTGGCAGGGAGTCATCCGGCTGGTGGCGATCCACAACCGCGCCCTGACTCCGGAGCAGGTGGCACAGAACTTCGAGGCGGGCGTCGGCGAGCGTTTCTACCTGCTGTTCAGCGTTGCGCATCTCGTAGACGTGCCCGAGTCCTACGTGATGTTCGAGGTGAGCCAGTTCGACAGCTTCGCCTACCTGTTCGACAAGCCCGTGTTCATCAGCCTCGATGAGTCGGCGCGCCCGGACGGATTGCGGATCAAGGGAATGCGCATCGGCGTCAACGGCGCCGAGGCGAAGGTCGGGCAGGCCTACGCGCCGCTCGACGTCGTGGTCAATGCCGCCGGCTACGACCCTGCCGCAGGCTTCCCGTTGTCCCCGGTTGGAACGGTCGTCGCCCTCGACAAGGGTCCGGCGCTCGACCAGTTCTTCCTGACCTTCGAGCAGCTCGGCGACCAGACGCACGTTCACACGGAGCCTGTGCCGCTCGCGCCGCCGCCCCCGCCGGACGGCGAGCCGCTGCCGCAGCTCGGCCTGCGCACCTTCGAGGAGATCGCAGCCACCATGGCCGAGGCGACCGGCGTGCCGCGCTCGGAGCCCCTGGTCGATGAGACCTACCGGCGGGTGCGAGAACAGCTCCCGACGGTCGAGAGCATCGAGGGGTTCCTGTCCGCCCACCAGGTCGGCGTGGCGCAGCTCGCGATCGAGTTCTGCAATGCGCTGGTGGACGACCTTCCCCGGCGCAGCGCGTACTTCCCCGGGTTCGACTTCGCCGCACCGGCAGGGCAGGCCTTCGACACGGCGGCCGAGCGCGATCTCGTCGTCGGACCGTTGGTGGCGCGCGCCGTCGGGACCGGGCTGGCCAGCCAGCCTTCGCTCCCCGAGGTGCGCGCCGAGCTGGACGGCCTGATCACGCGACTGACCGCCTGTGGCGCGGGATGCGCGCCGGACCGCACCGCGACGATCGTGAAGGCGAGCTGTGCCGCCGTCATCGGTGGCGCGAGCACGTTGATCCAGTGACGCGATCGCATCGGACACGATGCCGAGGACCCGAGACATGCTGAGGAAACGCAGACGCGGCCCGCTCCATCCCGACGAGCCACTCCGGCATCCGGATCATCCCGTGCCGGTCACCCGGCGCCAGTTCATCGCCCAGGGGCTGATGGGCGGCCTCGGAACGGTGATCGCGCCGGGCGTATTCAGCCTGTTCGCGAATCCTCGCCTGGCGGAGGCAGCCCTGTCGCCCGACCTCGAGGCCCTCAAGCAGAGCTGCGGCATCGCGGTTCAGGGTGCGGGCAGGATTCCTTTCATCTGCATCGACCTGGCCGGAGGAGCCAACATGGTCGGCTCCAACGTCCTGGTCGGCGGCAGGGAAGGCCAGCTCGACTTCCTGAGCGCGGCGGGCTATGCCCGGCTCGGACTGCCCGGCGACATGGTGCCGAACGCGCCCAACCCCGGGAGCGTGACCAACGACTGGATCGACGAGCAGCTCGGCCTGCGCTTTCACTCCGACAGCGCCTTCCTGCGCGGGATCGTCGACCGCATCGGTCCCGGGACTGCGGCGGGGATCAACGGTGCCGTGATCCCGGCGCGGTCCGAGAACGACACCGGCAACAATCCCCACAACCCGATGTACGGCATCTACCGCGCCGGGGCCGACGGCGAGCTCCTGACGCTCGTGGGCTCGCGCAGCTCGGAGTCCGGCGGAAACTCCATGGCCCCGGCCTCCATGGTCGACGTCTCGGCCCGTCCGACCAAGATCGATCGCACCAGCGACGTCACCGGGCTCGTGGACACCGGCAAGCTCGTCGGCCTGCTCGACCAGGACGACGCGGTCGCCGTGATGGAATCGATTCAGCGGCTGTCCGATCGCAAGCTCGAGCGCGTCGACACCGGCATCACGCGCGATGCGGTGATCAAGGACCTGGTCCGCTGCAACTACGTGAAGGCGGCCGACCTCACCGACCGCTACGGCGATCCCTCCGCCCTCAACCCCGAGCTGGATCCGGACATCGTCGGTGCCGGCGGGATCTTCAGCCGGGACGAGTTCGACGGCGACGCGGAGTTCCGCAAGACCGCCGCCGTCATGAAGCTCGTGGTGAACGGCTTCGCCGGGGCGGGCACGATCACGATGGGTGGCTACGACTACCACGGGCAGGGACGGGCCACGGGCGAGCTGCGCGACTTGCGCGCCGGCCGCTGCATGGGCGCATGCCTCGAGTACGCCGCACGCCGCGGCGTGCCGCTCATGCTGTACGTCTTCAGCGACGGCTCGCTCTCGGCCAACGGCCAGGTCGACAACTCGGCCGAGGGCCGCGGCAAGTTCATGTGGACCAGCGACAACCAGCAGACGGCAGCGTCCTTCTTCCTCGTCTACGACCCGCGCGGGCGGCCGCAGCTCTACAGCGGCGACGGACGTCCGGCCGAGCAGCACCGCCAGATCGGCTGGTTCCGTCCGGACGGCTCGGTGGAGACCTCCTCGACGCCGGCATCGAACAACGTGAACCTGCTGGTCGAGACGGTCGTTCTCAACTATCTCGCGCTGCACGGCGAGCAGGGGCGCTTCGCGAGCCTGTTCCCCGGGCACGGACTCGGCGGCACCAGCCTGCAGGACAGCCTGGTCGCGTTCAATCCGATCGTGGACGGGCGCATCTAGCGGGGCGGGTGCGCCGAGTCGCGCGTGCGTTCGTCGCCGAAGTGCGACGGGCGTCTCGTGCTTTCGTCCCGGGAGCTGTGGCAACGTTATGTAACGTGCCGGTCGCACCCTGAGGCACGTTGCGACCGGGCAAGGAAGGCGACGGCGGCAGCCGCGGAGGAACGAGGATTGAGGCGGAAGCGGGCGCAGCGACGGGCCGGGCGGACACGCGGCGCCGTGTGGATCGCGACGGCGGGAGCCTGCGTCGCGCTCGCGTGTTTCCCCGACGTTGCGCGGACGGACGTCGTGCCTCCGGCGGAGGCACCCGACTTCGCACTCAAGGCGCTCGACGGCAGGAACTACCGCCTGTCCGAGTATCGCGGCGAGGTGGTTGCGCTCGTGTTCTGGGCGAGCTGGTGCGGAGGCTGCCGCCGGGAACTCGAGCGACTGGAGCGGTTGCAGGGGACGTACGGCGAGGCAGGCCTGAAGGTGCTCGGCGTGATCCTCGACGAGGCGCCGGACGACGCCCGGGGCGTGGCGGACGGCATCGGGGCCGGATTCCCACAGCTGCACGATGCGGCCAAGTCGGTCAGTCGCGTCTACCGCCCGGCTTCGCTGCCGGCGACGCTGCTGATCGGACGGGACGGCGGGGTCCGTTACCGCTACGGCGAACTGGACTCGCGCGCCGAGCGCGCGATGCTCGGCGAGCTGCGCAGGCTGCTCGACGAATAGGAGACGACGCATGCCCATAGACAGCCCGGGAATCGCCCAGGCCTACCTTGCGACGAGCCGGGGCGAGGGTCGCGGGCGCGCCGCGCCGCGGGCCGGTCCGGCCGCGAGGCTTCCCGTGTGGCCGCTGCCGTTGCTCGGCGTGGCGCTGCTGCTGCTCGCGTCCCTGTCCGTGGCCCAGGAATCGGCCCGCGAGGAGTTCCGTGGCCTGGACAGCGAGGTGCAGGCGCTGAGCCAGGAAGTCGTCGACCTCAATCGCGACCTGTTCATCCTGGAAGAGGAACTCCTGTTCCCGGCCAACACACAGGTCGCGGTGTTCGTCTCAATGGACACCGGCACCTTCTTCGCGCTCGATTCCGTGAAGATCGTGGTCGACGGCAAGGAAGTGTCGAACTACCTGTACACGCAACGGGAGGTCGACGCGCTGCAGCGGGGCGGCGTGCATCGCGTCTGGCTCGGCAACCTCAAGGCGGGCGCGCACGAGCTCACGGCGTTCTTCACCGGACAAGGGCCGCACGCACGCGACTACACGCGCGGGACCACGCTCGAGATCGACAAGGGGGTCGGTCCCAAGTACGTGGAGCTCAAGATCAGCGACCGGGTGCAGAAGCTGCAACCCGAGTTCGTCGTGAAGGAGTGGGAGTAGGACCTTGCACATCCTGCGGGTGACCGCGCTGCTCGTCGCGGCGGCTTCGGCCGCCGCGTCCGCGTGGGCACGACCGGCGCCGGTGGAAGGCACGCTCGCACCGGTGGACATCCGGGACCTTCACTACGGGGATGCGCTCTTCCACTTCTTCCAGGACGACTACTTCGAGGCCATCGTCAGGACCGAGGCCTATGGCGAGCAAGGCAGGCTCGGGCCGCACCGCGAGGACGCCGAGCTCCTGCTCGGCGGGTTGTACCTGTCTTTCGGACAGCACGCCCGCGCCGTCGACGTGTTCCAGCGACTGCTGGCACGCGACTCCGTTCCGCCGTCGGTGCGGAGCCGGGCCTGGTTCCACGTGGGCAAGGTGCTCTACGCGCGCGGTTACTTCGAGGAGTCGACGGACGCATTGCGACAGGCCGGCGACGACCTGCCCGCGGCGCTCGCCGCGGAGCGCGGGCTCCTGCTCGCACAGGGACTCATGTATCGCGGCCGGTACGACGAGGCGATCGCCAGCCTGGAGGGCTGGCAGGCGCCGCCGTCCTGGAAGGCCTACGGCCAGTTCAACCTCGGCGTGGCGCTCGTACGTGCCGGCCGCCGCGACGAAGGCCTCCGGCTCTTGGACCAGGCCGGCCAGGTCGATGCAGGGACGGAGTCGCTGAAGGCCCTCCGGGACAAGGCCAACGTCGCGCTCGGCTACGCGCAGCTGCAGGCCGGGCAACCGGCTGCTGCACGCGCTGCGCTCGATCGAGTGCGCCTCGCCGGGTCCCAGTCGAGCAAGGCGCTGCTCGGTGCAGGCTGGGCGGACGCCGCCCAGGAGCACTATGCGGAGGCCCTGACGCCCTGGCTCGAGCTGCACGGCCGCGGAATGCTCGATGCGGCCGTGCAGGAGTCCTATCTGGCCGTACCCTACGCCTATGCCCGCCTCGGGGCCGATCGGCAGGCAGCCGAGTACTACGAGTCGGCGATCGAGGCTTATACGCTCGAGAAGCGCCGCCTCGAGGAGTCGGTTGAATCGATTCGCGCCGGACGCATGCTGCAGGCCGTGCTGGCTTCGGCAGACGGCGGCGGGGACGGCTCGGGCTGGTTCTGGCAACTGTCGACGCTGCCCGATGCTCCCGAGTCACGCTATCTCTATCACCTGCTCGCGGGCAACGAGTTCCAGGAAGCGCTCAAGTACTACCGGACCCTCGACTTCCTGGAGCGCAACCTGGTCCGCTGGCGCGAAAGCCTGTCGGCCTACGCCGACATGGTCGATGCGCGCCGCAGGGCCTACGCCGAGAGGCTGCCGGGGGCGGAGCAGCGACTCGCGCAGGTCGGCATCGAGGAGCTCGACTCCCGTCGCGATGTTCTCCACGCGCGCTTCGCCGCCGCGGACCGCGGGCCCGCAGGCGCCGCGGCCCTCGCCACCGAAGACGAGCTCCGCCTGTTCGACACGATCGAGCGAGTCGAGGCCGGCCTCTCGGCGCGCCCGGAGGATCCCTCGTTCGAGGATGCGCGGGACAAGGCCAGGCTGGCACGCGGCGCGCTCACCTGGCGGCTCGAGGCAACGCGGAAGGAGCGCGCCTGGCGCGTGCGGCGTGCCCTGCGCGAGCTCGATGCAGAGCTGTTCGACGCGCGGACGCGGTATCGCGCCGTCACGGCCGCCATCGAGTCCGTCCCGGCACGCAACGAAGAGTTCGCCCTGCGCATTGCCGCCGTCCGGCCGAGGATCGAGGCGCTCTCCACCCGCGTCGTCGCCGTGCGCGAGCGGCAGGGCAGGCTGCTCGCGGAGCTGGCCGTCCGCGAGCTCGAGGCGCAGCAGGTGCGCCTCGACGAGTACGCGGTGCAGGCCCGCTATGCGCTGGCGGCCCTGTACGACCGGGCGCTCGCCTCGGCGCCGCAGGGAGGCGAACCGTGACCCGCCTGCCCGCGATTCACGTTCTTCTGCTCGCACTGGCAATCGCCGGCGTGCCGGGTCACGGCGCGCTCGCCGGGGAAACCGAGCGCACGCTCGAGGACCTTCGGCGCGAGCCACCGCCGATCCGTGCCGGGGAGAGGGTCGCGCCGGATGCGCAACGCGCGCGCGAGCTCTATCGCGGGTTCCTGCAGCTCGAGGGCGGCGACCCGGAGCTGCGTCGCGAGGCGCTACGCCGGCTCGGCGACCTGGAACTCGAGGCAGCCGAGGCGGCGCGTGCGGAAGGCGCATCGCCGGACGCGGGCCGGGTCGAGACGGAGGCCGCGATCGCAATCTACGTCCGGCTTCTCGAGGAGGACCCGCACTATCCGCGAAGCGACGAGGTGCTCTACCAGCTGGCGCGAGCCTGGGAAGCCCAGGGCGAGCCTGACCGGGCGCTCGACTATCTCGGCCAGCTCGTGGCGCGCCACCCGGCCAGCCGCCACGGTGACGAGGCCCAGTTCCGGCGCGGCGAGATCCTGTTCAGCGCGCAGCGCTGGCGGGAAGCCGAGGAGGCCTACGCCGCCGTGATCGCCTCGGGCGAGACGTCGGAGTTCTTCGAGCAGGCGCTGTACAAGCACGGCTGGGCGATGTTCAAGCAGTCGCAGGTCGAGGCGAGCGCCGCGTCGTTCCTCGCGCTGCTCGACCGCAAGCTGGCCTCGGACCCGGGCAGCGACGGTGCAGTGGCGCTCGAGGCGATGTCGCGAGCGGATCGCGAGATGGTCGAGGACACGTTCCGTGCGCTGGCAATCGAGTTCGCTGCCATGGACGTGCAGCAGGGGCTCGATGCCGCTGTGGCCGCGCATGGTTCCCCGCCGTACGCGTGGATGCTGTACGGCTCGCTCGGCGACATGCTCGTGGAGAAGGAGCGGTTCACGGATGCCGCCGACACCTACCGCGCGTTCGCGCGGCGGGACCCTGTTCACCGGCGTTCACCCGAACTCCAGGCGCGCGCCGTCGAGGCCTACCTCGCCGGCGGCTTCGCCGACCTCGCGCTCGAGGGCAAGCGCGAGTTCGTCCGGCAGTACGCATTCGACGGTCCGTTCTGGGTCGGGCGCGAGCGCGACGATGCGCCCGAGGTCGTGGCGCAGCTCAAGGCGCACCTGCAGGACATGGCCCGCTACCACCATGCGCTCGCCCAGGCGAGCGGCGCGCCGGCCGACTACCGGGAGGCAGCCGACTGGTACCGGGACTACCTGCGGTCCTTCCCCGACGAGCCCGATTCCGCGGAAACGAACTACCTGCTGGCCGACACCCTCTACGAGAGTGGGTCGTTCGGCGAGGCCGCGCTGGAGTACGAGCGTACGGCCTACGGCTATCCGCCGGGCGAGCGCTCGGCCTCCGCCGGCTACGCCGCGCTCGTCTCCTTCGACCAGGCCGAGGCCGTGCTGCCGGACGGGGAGGCGAGGGCGGCGTGGCACCGCCAGGCCATCGACAGTGCGCTGCGCTTCGCGGACACGTTTCCCTCGCACCCGGAAGCTGGCCGTATGCGGCTGCGCTCGGCGCAGCAGCTGTTCAATCTCGGCGAGTACGAACTGGCGGCGAACGCAGCGACGGCGGCCGTCGTCCACGTGCCGGTCCTGTCACCGGAGGAACTGCGCACGGCCTGGAACGTCGCCGCCGACGCACAGTTCCGGCTGGGACGCTTCGCTGCCGCGGAGGGGGCTTACCTGGAGGTCCTGGGCCGCACGCCCGCCGGCGATTCGGCGAGGCAGGATCTCGAGGAGCGCCTCGCGGCGTCGATCTACAAGCAGGCCGAGGCGAAGCAGGCCGCCGGCGACGTGCCCGGTGCGATCGAGGACTTCCTGCGGGTCGGGGTGCTGGCGCCCGGCTCGTCGGTCCGGGCCAACGCGCAGTTCGATGCCGCCGCGCTGCTGGTGCAGCAGGAGCAGTGGGAACGGGCCATACCGGTGCTGGAGTCGTTCCGGCGCGACCACCCGGACAATCCGCTGGCGGAGACGATCCCCCAGAGCCTTGCGGTCGCCTACCTCGAGGTCGGCCGCCCGATCGATGCAGCGATCGAATTCGACCGCCTGGCCGACTCGTCGTCGGAGCCCGACGAAGTGCGCCGGGCAGCCCTGGTCCAGGCCGCCGAGCTCTACGAGAAGGGAGGGGACGCGGCGCGAACGGCGGCAGCCTGGGAGCGCTTCGTCGAGCGCTACCCGATGCCGCTAGACGATGCCATGGGCGCGCGTGTGAAGCTGGCCGACATGGCGGGCGGTCGGCGCGATTGTCGCCGCGGATGCTGCCGCCGGTACGTCGCGCACGGACTCGAGCCGCTCGCTGGCTGCCCACGCTGCCCTGGAGCTCGCCGAGCCGAAGCGCGCAGCGTTCGATGCGATTGTGCTCGCAGTGCCGCTAGCGCAGAGCCTGAAGGCCAAGCGGGCGGCGATGGAACAGGCCCTCGACGCCTACCGATCGGCGGCCGACTACGGCATCGCCGACGTGACAACGGCCGCCACTTTCGAGACGGCCGAGATCTACGGACGGCTGGCGACGGACCTCATGGCCTCCGAGCGCCCTGAAGGCCTCGACGCGGAAGAGCTCGAGCAGTACGACCTCCTGCTCGAGGAGCAGGCCTATCCCTTCGAGGAAAAGGCCATCGACCTGCACGAGCAGAACGCGTCCCGCGCGGCGCAAGGCTTCTACGACGAGTACGTGCGGCGGAGCTACGAGGCGCTCGCCGGACTGAAACCGGCGCGCTACGCCAAGCAGGAAACTCTGCCGACGCCCGATGCAGGGCCAGCACCCGCCCCCGAGCTCGAGCAGGCGCTGTCGCTGGCGACGGCCGGCGACTGGGAGGGCGCGGAGCCCGCGTTCCTGGAGGCGCTCGATCCAGTGCCGGGTGCGCCGGCGCTGACCGGCCTCGGCCTCGCCTACCGGCACGCGGGACGGTTCGCCCTGGCGGAGCGCGCCTACCAGGATGCGCTCGCCGCCGATCCCGGCTACGGACCGGCCATGCTCAATCTCGGAGTGCTGCTGGACCTCTACCTGCAACGGCCCGCCGAGGCGCTGGCACATTACCAGGCTTACCAGGCGACCCTGGTCGAGCCCGACGAGCGGACGGCGCTGTGGATCCGCGAAGTGGAGCTGCGCGCCGGCGATAAGGCGCGGAGCGTGGGAGTGAACCCGTGAAGCGATTCCCGTATCCGGCATTGCTGTGGCTACTGGCCGTGACGGCCGCCGGCGCCCAGGAGCCGGCCGGCGAGGCTGAGGGACCTGCGACGGGGCAAGATTCCCGGGCGCAGGAGCCAGAGAAAGACGCCCCCGCCACCATGGACAGGCTCGAGCTCGACTCGACCGTCGTGACAGGCAACCGCGAGTTGCCGAAGGTCATGTACGTCGTGCCCTGGAAGCACGCCGACCTGGGCAGTCCGGGAGGCAAGCCGCTCAACAGCCTGGTCGAGGAGGTGTTGACCCCGGTCGACCGGGGCACCTTCGAGCGCGAGGTCGAGTATTTCCGCGCGCTGGAGCCGGCGGCGGCCGACGAAGTTGCGGCACCGTCGGCAGCGCGGCAGGGCTCGCCATGACCATCATTCGAAGCAGGAATCACCCGAGGGAGATCCCATGGACATGATCGTGAAGTTCTTCCAGGACGGCGGGGCGTTCATGTACCCGATCGCCGTCGTCGCCGCGCTCGGCATCGCCGTGGCCATCGAGCGCTACCTCTATCTGACGCGTACCGCAAGCGGCAACCGTCGCGTGTGGAGCGAGGTCTCCCCGTTCCTCGCGCAGGGGGACTACCGCAAGGCGCTGGCCGCGACGACCGAGTCCGGCAGCGCCATCGGGCAGATCCTCAGCTACGGCCTCTCGCGGGTGCACACGAGCCGCCGGCGCGACGACATCGAGAAGGCCATGGAGGAGAGCCTGATGGAGGTGCTGCCTCGACTCGAGCGGCGCACGCCCTACCTGTCGAGCTTCGCCAACATCGCCACGCTGCTCGGCCTGCTCGGCACCATCATCGGCCTCATCCAGGCCTTCCAGGCGGTGGCCAACGCGAATCCGGCCGAGAAGGCGGACCTGCTCTCGGCCTCCATCTCCGTGGCCATGAACACCACCGCGTTCGGCCTGATGGTGGCGATCCCGCTGCTCCTGATGCACTCGGTGATCCAGTCCAAGACCACCGAGATCGTGGACAGCCTGGAGATGGCCTCGGTCAAGTTCCTCAACACGTTTGCGGAACGGCGCCAGGAACAGCCGGCGTGAGCATCGCCACCCGCGTCGGCCGGCGACACCGTCGCCACGAGGAGGCCGAGCTCAACATCACGGCCTTCATGAACCTGATGGTCGTGCTCGTACCCTTCCTGCTGATAACGGCGGTGTTCTCGCGCCTGACGATCCTGGAGCTCGACCTGCCAGGTTCTGCGGAGCCGACGTCGGAGCGGGCGCCGCTGCTGAGCCTCGAGGTCGTGGTGCGACCCGGCGAGCTGCAGGTGGCCGACCGCGGCACGGGGCTGCTGAAGGCCTTCCCGCGCACGGGGGACGGCAGCGAGATAGAGGCCATGGCCTCGTTCCTGCGACAGCAGGTCAAGCCCAGATTTCCGGATGCGACCGCCGTGACCATCCTGCTCGAGCCCGACATCCGCTACGACACCGTGGTCAAGGTGATGGACGCCGTGCGGGTGCACGCGGAAATCGTCGACGGGCGCATGGTGCAGACCGATCTCTTCCCGGACATCTCGATCGGAGACGCGCCGACATGAGCGCCTCGAGCCGGGCCAAGCGGATGGCGCGCCATCACGCGCGCAAGAAGCCGTCTACGCTGAACCTCGTGTCGCTGATGGATATCTTCACCATCCTGGTGTTCTTCCTGCTGGTCAATTCCGCCGAGGTCCAGACGCTCGAGCAGCCCAAGGCGCTCAAGCTCCCCGAGTCGATTGCGCTCGAGAAGCCGCGTGAGACCGTCGTCGTGATGGTCACGCCCGAGCAGGTGCTCGTGCAGGGGCGACCGGTGGCTTCCCTCGGCGACGTCGACGCCTCTCCCTCCATCATCGTCGGGCCGTTGCGCGACGCCCTCAAGGAGCAGAACGACCGCGCGCTGCTGCGCGCCGCGGCCACCGACATCACCGCGCGCGAGATCACCATCCTCGGCGATCAGGACGTGCCCTACAGGATCCTCAAGAAGATCATGGCGACCTGCACGGACGCCGACTTCGGCAGGCTTTCGCTGGCGGTCGTTCAGAAGGAAGAGGCCATGGCCGCGACGGCGGCCGGGGCCTGAAGGGAAAGCACGTGACCACGGCGACCCTGCGCTACTACCGCCGCTTCGATCTCCCCTGGACCGTCCCCGCGGAGGAGCGGGAGCGGTTCCGCCGGATCGTCGGCGCCTGTCTCGGCGTCGTGTTGGCGGGGTCGATCATCATGCCGTTCCTGCCCTCCCCGCCGAGCGAGTTCGACGTCCCTCCGCCGGTGCCGCCGCGCATCGCCAAGTTCGTGATGGAACGGGCGATCCCGCTGCCGCCGCCTCCGCCGGAGCCCGCGCAGTCCCGGGAGACGGAGCCCGAGCCGGTGCCCACGCCCGAGGCCGAGGCACCCGTACGGGAGACCGCAAGCCCCCAGGAAAGGCCCGAGCCGGCGCCCGAACTCGATCGCACGCAGGCGGCCCGCAAGAAGGCCTCGCAGGCGGGGCTCTTGCCATTCGTGGACCAGCTCGCAGACCTTCGCGACCGTTTCGAGGTGACCCCGGAGAAGCTCGATAGGCCAGCGAACTCGACTGGCAGCGCCGAGGGTCCGCCGCGTGCGGAGCGCTCGCTCGTCACCTCCAAGGCCGGCGCCACTTCCGGCGGGATCAACACGGCCGAGGTGAGCAAGGGATTCGGCTACGGTGCAGGCAGCCTCGAGGGTCACGGCACGACGCAGATGCAGGTACCCTTCGGCGGCTCCGGGGCCGGCTCGGCGGTGCGCAGCGACGGTCCGGCGGAGGGCGTCTCCCGCTCCGGCAGCGGCAGGAAGCCCTCGCGCACCCAGGAGGAGATCGAGCTGGTCTTCGACCGTAACAAGGCGGCCATCTACGCCCTCTACAACCGGGCCCTGCGGGACAACCCGGCGCTGATGGGCAAGGTGGTGGTGCAGCTGACCATCGCGCCCTCGGGCGAGGTGACGGACTGCAGGATCCTGTCCTCGGAACTCGGCGATCCGGATCTCGAGCGCAAGCTGGCGGCGCGAATCAGGATGTTCCGCTTCGAGGACAAGGACGTCGAGGCGATCACGACCACCAAGCCGATCGAGTTCTTCCCGGCCTGAGCCGGTCCGAAGGCGGCCCGGCCGGCCTGCCCCCCGGTCCCGGGGACTTCTTCACATTTCCGTCACACATGATTCATCTCGCGGAAACGTGGGACTCCTACCTTTTGCATCGCACCGAAGGGTGATGCCCGCGACGAGACGGGGATGACGCGGGCAAGGACCCGCGACAAGGGCGTCGCCAGGATGCGGATTCTCGAGCCCTGAAGGCAGCGGTGGCCCGACGGCGAAGTGGTTTCGCCCGGTTCTTTGCACGCAAGACTCTGGAGATGGACGAAATGAAAGCGAATCGACTGGTGCTCGTAGGCCTGGCGGTGGCCGGGCTGGCGGCCTGCGACGGCGGTGGCATCAACCTCAACGTCGAGACCAACGACAGCTCGTGCCAGGGCGACGGCGCCTGCCAGGTGAACAACACCGGCGGCGGCGGCGGCAACACGGCCTGCGCCTCCTACACGGATCCCCTGACGGCCGAGCTCGTGCAGGGCTCGCTCGGCGGCCCGACGGGCACCCAGTGCGTGTATGGCCCGAACTTCGTCGGCGCCTCCAAGCCGCTCACGGTCGACGTGACCATTCCGGCCGGCACCCACATCTTCAGCGACAGCCTGTTCGTCGGCCAGGACGTAAGCTCCGGCACGCCACCGGCCGAGGGCGAGGGTCCGACGCTGACGATCGCGCCGGGTGCGACGCTCGTCTTCCAGAATCCGGCCGACTACGTCCTGATCACCCGCGGCGCCAAGATCATCGCCGATGGCCAGCCGACCAAGCCGATCGTGTTCACCTCCTTCCAGGATGCGATCAGCAATACCGCGGGCGCCAACGACGTGCAGCAGTGGGGCGGCATGGTCATCAACGGCAACGGCATCACCAACAACTGCACCGACGCGGAGCGCGAGGCCAACAACTGCCACGTCACGGCCGAGGGTCAGCCCTCGACCTACGGCGGTAACAACAATGCGGAGAGCTCGGGCATCCTGCGCTACGTCATCGTCAAGCACTCGGGCTTCGAGGTTGCCCCTGGCGACGAGCTGAACGGCATTACCTTCAACGCGGTGGGCTCGGGCACGGTCGTCGAGAACGTCGAGGTCTACAGCACCTACGACGACGGCATGGAGTTCTTCGGCGGCGCAGTGAGCCCCAAGAACGTGGTCGTCCTGTATGCCCGCGACGACTCGCTCGACTACTCCGACGGCTACGTCGGCACCATCGAGAACGCGCTGATCATCCACTGGGAGACCGACGGCAACCGCTGTATCGAGGGCGACAACATCGGCTCGGGCCGCAGCAACGGCGGCGAGCCGCTCGACACCGCGCCCATCAGCGAGCCGACCGTCATCCGCATGACCTGCATCAACTCGAACATGGACGAGGCCGACGGCGGTACGCACGGCGATTCGGAGGGCGTGATCGTCCGCCAGGGCGGCAAGCTCCGGCTGCAGAACAGCATCGTCTACACGGGCTACGGTCTCAACGTCCTGGGCAAGCCCGCCAACGAGTCCTTCGAGATCGACGACAGCGACAACGTCTCGCGCCAGTTCGCTCAGGACATGGATCCGGCGTTCCGCTTCACCAATGTGCTGCTCGCGAGTGCCGAGCCGACCAAGGACAGCCTGCCGAACGGCGACAGCATCCGCTCGTGGGTACTCGGCGAGGTCACCGCCAATGCCGACTATTCGGCCAATACCAGCAACTTCATCATCGACGACGACGCGAATGCCGGCGTTCTCGTCCCGGGCACGTTCTATACGGCTGCCTCGTTCACCGACGGTGGCGTGGACATCGGCGCCACGGCGGCCGACTACGGTGCGGTGACCTCCGGCGACGACTGGACCTCGCCCTGGGCGTTCGGCCTGCGCCCGGACAACGCCGACCAGCCGCTGTGGTTCGCCCCCTGAGGGGCGGGCCGCACGGCGGCCGCCGGCCGATGACAGAACTCCAATGAGCTACGGCGCGCCCCGGATCCCGGGGCGCGTCCTCTCGAGAGGTCGAGGTTGACCATGAAGAACGATTCCGTGAAAAGCGCCGTGCGCGCGGCCCTGGCACTGTCGGCCTCTGCCGCCGTCTGCCTGCCGATCCTGGCCCAGGAGGCCGGCGATGCGCAGGCCGTGGCCGAAGCCACCGAGATGATGCCGGCCACCGTTCTGGAGGAAGTGGTCGTCACCGGCCGCCAGCGCACGGCGGCCGACGAGGTGCTGGCCGAGCGCATCGAGGCGGAGGTCGTGGCCGACCTCGTCAGCGCCGAGCAGATCTCCCGCGTCGGCGACAGCACCGTTTCGCTGGCCCTCCGGCGGCTGCCGGGCGTCACGCTGGTCGGCGACCAGTTCATCTACATCCGTGGCCTCGGCGAGCGCTATTCCAGCACGACCGTCAACGGCGCCTACGTGCCGTCGCCGGACCTGACGCGCAACGTCATTCCCCTCGATCTGTTCCCGGCGGAGATCGTCGACTCGATCTCGATCCAGAAGGGCTTCACGCCCGACAAGCCGGCCGCCTTCGGCGGCGGCAACGTGGACATCCGCACCCGCAGTATTCCGGAGAGCCTGACCTTCGGCGTGCAGGTGGGCACGGGCTGGAATTCGGAAAGTAGCGGCAAGGGCCTGACCTACCCGGGCGGCGGTGACGACAACCTCGGGGACGACGACGGGACCCGGGCCCTTCCTGCCACGATCGACCAGGCCATCCAGGCCTACCGCGGCAACTTCAGCGTCAGCAACATCGCGCAGACGATCCGTCGCCAGGATCCCTCGCTCAGCCTCGACGAGGCCAACGCGCAGGCCGCGGTCATCAACCGCGAGCTTGCGGTGAGCCTGAACCGCGACACGGAGTTGCAGCAGAAGTCGCTCAACCCGGACATGTCGCTCGAGGCATCGCTGGGCAACAGCTGGTATTTCGGCGTGACGGAGGCGTGGAAGCTCGGCTTTCTGGCGCTCGGTGACTACAAGAACGAGTGGCGCGACCGCGAGCGCACGACGCGCGCGGTGAACAACCCCGACCTCGTGTACGATGAGACGCAGCGCACGACCCACAAGGTGGTCCTGACCGGATCCCTCGGCATCGGCCTCGACTTCTCCGACGAGCAGCGTATCGAGGCCACGGGCATCTTCCTGCGCAACACGGAGGACGACGCGTCGATCTCCACCGGGTTCGACCTGAACCGGAGGCAGGCCGACGGGAGCCAGCTGCGCAACTACGACATCCGCTACGAGCAGCGCGAGCTCGAGCTCTTCCAGCTGCGCGGGTCCCACAGTCTGGGGACCGAGACGCTGGCGCTTCTCGAGCCGCTGGTGAACCTCGGGTTCGCGGAGGACCTGAGATTCGACTGGTACTACTCGGATGCGACGGCCACGACCGACATTCCGAGCGAGATCCGCTACTCCGCCCAGGACCGCATCGACCCGGTCACCGGCGAGGTGTTGCAGACGGCCATCCGCTCGACCATCAGCGCCGCCGAGTACCGCTTCACCGAGCTCGAGGACGAGGCTCAGAGTTACGGCACCGCCCTGTCGTTTCCCTTCTCTGTGGGCAACACCGAGTTCGAGGTCAGCGGCGGCTACGACTACTACCAGAAGGGGCGGGGCTACCTGCAGACCCAGGTCAACTTCGGAACGCAGGCCGGCGCGGCGCAGCCCATCCTGGTCGGCACGCCGGGCACGGTGTTCACGGACGAGAACATCCTCGATCCCGCCAACGGGTTCGTCACCAGCGTGGGCGGCATAGGCACGGAGAGCTATCTCGCCGGCGAGACCGTGACGGCGGCATGGGGCAAGGTCGACTTCACCTGGAACGACACCTGGCGCTTCACCGGTGGGGCGCGCTGGGAGGACTTCGAGCGCGTTTCGGCGGCGCTCGATCCTCTCAACTACGGTACCTCGACCAGGGTATTGAACTGCAACGGCGAGGACCTGAGCCTGCCCGGGAAGCTGCCTTTCTGCCCGACCGTCGTGCAGGAGGACGACTACTACCCCTCGGTCGCCATCACCTACATCCGCCCCGGCTTCTGGTCTGAGGACTTCCAGTTGCGCTTCGGCTGGAGCGAGACCGTGGCGCGGCCCGACCTGCGCGAGGTGTCCCGCGCCACGTACATCGATCCGCTCACCGAGGCGCGGGTGCGCGGCAATCCGGACCTGCTGAACTCCAGCCTCAAGAATTTCGACCTCCGCGGCGAGTGGTTCTTCGCCAACAACAACAACTTCACCGTGTCCCTGTTCTACAAGGACATCCAGGATCCGATCGAGACCATCCAGGGTGCGGGCACCGATGACAACGTCACGCTCACCTTCGTCAACGGCGAGTCGGCCGAGGTGTACGGCCTCGAGATCGAGGGACTGGCCGGGCTCGGCTTCCTGTCGGGCGGCGGCTGGACGGACTCGCTCTTCGTCTCGGGCAACGTGACGCTCTCCGACTCCGAGATCACCATTGGCGACGCGGCCGAGGTGACGAACAACACCCGCCGGATGACCCAGCACTCCGAGTACGTGGTCAACATGCAACTCGGCTTCGACTCGCCGGGCGGCGGTCACTCCGCATCGTTTGTCTACAGCGTCTACGGTCCGCGCATCTTCTTCGCCGGCCGGGGTGGCGCGGGCGACGCCTACGAACAGGCCTTCAACTCGCTCGACCTGGTGTACAACTGGTATGCGACGGACTCGCTCAGCCTGCGCCTGCGGCTGCAGAACATCCTGGACGAGAAGACCGAGATCGTGCAGGACGGGGTGACGGTGCTCGAGCAGACGGTCGGCACCACCGCCAAGCTCGACCTGACCTACCGGTTCTGACCGGCCGGCGAGCGGAAACGCGCGACCCCTCGGGGCCGGATCGGCCGGCTCGAGGGGTCTTTTTCGTGCGCTGCCGTGAATCCCGGCTTCAGGTTCGATACCATCGGGGCTCGCCCACGCAGCGGAGAGCAGAGTGAAGATTGCGCAGGAAAAAGTCGTCTCGATCCACTACACCCTCAAGAACGCCGAAGGCTCCGTCCTCGATTCCTCCTCGGGCAGCGACCCGCTGGCCTACCTGCACGGCGCAGGCAACATCATCCCGGGCCTGGAGAGCGCCCTGGAGGGCAAGGAGGCTGGCGAGAAGCTCGCCGTCACGGTGGAGCCGGGCCAGGGCTACGGGGATCGCGACGAGCGACTGGTGCAGGACGTGCCCCGTGCGGCCTTCAAGGACGTGCAGGAGCTCGCACCCGGCATGCAGTTCCAGGCGCAGGGACCGCAGGGCACGCGCCTCGTGGTCGTGACCCAGGTGGCCGAGGAAACAGTGACCGTGGACGCCAATCATCCCCTCGCTGGCCAGACGCTGCACTTCGAGGTCGAAGTGGCCGAGGTGCGCGATGCCACGGCCGAGGAGCTCGAGCACGGGCACGTGCACGGGCCGGGTGGCCACCACCACCACTGAAGTCCGCCGGGACGGCAGCCAGCGCGCCGTCCCGCCTGCGCACGCTCACTCGAAGCCGGGGTAAACCGGCTCCCAGGCCGCGTCCCGCACCCGGGCGAGCGCCTGCTCGCGACCCTCGCCGGTCGCCTCGCTCACGAGCGCAGCGGCCGCGTGCTCGATCACGGTCGGGAGCCTCGGGATGGCCGGGTAGAGCAAGCCCTGCGCGGTCTCTTCTTCGGTGACTGCCTCGGCGACCGCGGACGCGGCGCGTGTCAGCCAGGCGTCGTCGATGCGTGCCGGCTTCGCGACCAGCGCGGCGAGCCCCACCGCGGGGAAAATGAAGGCGTTGTTCCCCTGGCCGATCGCCACCTGGCGGTCGCCGAAATGCACCGGCGCCCAGGGGCTGCCGGTGGCGACCAGCGCCCTGCCGTCCGTCCACTCGAGCAGCTCGGAAGGGGTCGCCTCGGACAGGTCCGTCGGGTTGGACAGCGGCATGACGATAGGCCGCTCGCAACGGCGTGCCATGGCCTCGACGATCTCCCGCGTGAAAGTGCCCGGCTGCCCCGACGTGCCGATCAGGGCCGTCGGCCGGAAGCGGTCCACCACGTCCAGCAGCCCGGCGCCCGGCTCGAGACCGTGCGACGCGGCGATGTCGGGCGCCCAGGCAATAAGTTCCTTGTAGGGCGCGCTCAGGCCCGCACCGCGCACCATGAGGCCCCTGCTGTCCATCACCGCGATGCGTGCGAGCGCGGCCTCGGGGGGGAGCCCGTCGAGTCCGAGAGCGGTGGCGATCTGGCGTGCGATGCCGTAGCCGGCCGCCCCACCGCCGAAGACGACGTAGCGCTGTTCGGAGAGTGGCACGCCCGACACCCGGCACGCGACCAGCAGTCCGGCAAGCGCGATGGCTCCGGTTCCCTGGATGTCGTCGTTGAAGGAAGGCAGCCGGTCGCGATAGCGGTCGAGCACCTCGGCGGCGTTCGCGTGCCGGAAGTCCTCCCATTGCAGGACTGCGCCGGGAGCGACGTGCCGGATGGCCTCGACCGCCTCGTCGAGGAGGGAGAAGTAGGCCTCGCCGCGCAGCCTGTGCGAGCGGACGCCGAGGTAGGCCGGATCCTGGAGCAGCTCGGCGTTCTCGGTGCCCACGTCGAAGCTGATCCCCAGTGCTTCGCCCGGATGGATGCCCGCGCAGGCGCAGTACAGGGCGACCTTGCCGTTGGCGATCGCGATGCCCCCTGCGCCCTGGTCGCCGATACCGAGGATCGACTCGTTGTCCGTGAGCACGATCAGCCGGATCCTGCGCTCGCCGATCGCGTCGCGCAGCACCTCGGCGACGCGGCCACGATGCGCGGGGGTGATCCACACCCCGTGCGCCCGCCTGAAGGTGTGGCTGAAGAGCTTCACGGCCCTCGCGACGGTGGGCGTGTACACGATCGGCATCAGGTCCACCAGGTGGTCCTTGAGGACGCGATAGAACAGGTGCTCGTTCCGGTCCCGGACCTGCTCGAGCTCGAGGAACTTCTCGAACGGGTCGTCGAGCCGGGCGAGGAGCCTCAGGGCGCGCTCCGCCTGGTGCTCGATCGTCGTCAGGCGCGCCGGCAACAACCCCTCCAGCCCGAGACGGCGCCGCTCGTCCGGCGTGAAGGCGGTACCCTTGTTGAGGAAAGGCTCGCGGTAGACCTGGCGTCCGCGCAGGTCCGTGCTGACGACGTAGGTGCCGTCAGGGCGTCTCTTGAAGCTGAACATGGAGTGCTCCGTCTGGAACCGCGGGCAGCCTCGCACACGCGAGGCGCGACGGACATCCGTGGAGCACGAAAGGGGCGGCGAATTCCCGCCCGCTCAGTTGCCTTCGCCGGCCCGCCTGCCCAGGACCGCCGCCGTGTCGGCGCCGAGTGACGGGACCGAGAAGTCGATGCGGCCGGGCTCGTCGCGAAAGCGAATGGGCAGGCCGATGTGCTCGATGCCCTGCGGGTCGATGACGAGCATCTCGCGCGCACGCACGTGTGGATCGTCGAAGGCCTCGCGAAGGTTGCGGACGGGCGCGAACCCGATGTCCTTGCCCCGGAACCATGCGATCCACTCGGCCTGGGTGCGGGTCGCGAACTGCGCCGCGAGGAACTCGACGAGGGGCTGCTGGTGCGGACCCGGACCGCGCTCGGCCAGCGCCACGAGGTCGAGCCGGCCGAACTCGCCGAGGAGGTTGCGCACGAACTTGATTTCTTGGGCACCGAGCACCACGTGCCGGTCGTCCCGCGTGCGGTAAATACGGTAGAAGGCCGAGCCTCCCCAGGTCCGCTCCGCTTTGGGTATGGGAGGGCGCTTGTCCACGAACACCGGGCCGAGCACGTTCGGCAGCCACGCCATCAGCGAGTCCTGCATGGAGATGTCGAGGTAGTCGCCTCGCCCCGTCTGCTCGCGGCGGTACAGCGCCATCATGATGCCCCCGAAGGCCATCAGCGATGCGGCCATGTCCGCGGCCGGGATGCCCGGCATGGCGGGCTCGTCGTCGCCGCCGAGGTTCACGCTGACCACGCCCGAGAGCGCCTCGACGGCGAGGTCGTGCGCCGGAATGTCCCGGTTCGGCCCGCTCTGCCCGAAGGCGCTGATCGAGGCGTACACCAGGCTCGGGTTGCGCGCCGCGAGCGTCTCGTAGTCGACGCCGAGGCGCTTCACGACGCCCGGCCGGAACGCCTCGATGAAGACGTCCGCCTCGTCGCACAGGGCGAGCAGCGCATCCCGCTCCGCGGGATCCTTGAGGTTCACGACGACGCTCTTCTTGCCGCGATTCGCGTTGCGGAAGAAGGTCGTGTGGCCCGCCTGGGCGAGTCCGATGTGCCGTCCCGGGTCGCCCTCGCCGGGCGGCTCGACCTTGATCACCTCGGCGCCGTGGTCCGCCATCATCATGGACAGGTGCGGGCCGGGCAGGAACAGCGAGAGGTCGACGACACGGATGCCGGTCAGCTTCATGGCTTCACTCCTGTCCAGGCGTTCCGGATGTGCGCACGTGCCGGAAGAACCAGGCGACGAGCAGCGCGAAGGCGATTGCGCCGAGCAGCCACGCGCCTGCCTCGCCGGCCCAGGCGTGGCCGATGCCCTCCGGCCGGCGGCCGAGGGCGAATGCCGCGCCGGCCAGTGCGACGCCGAGCAGGCCCTCGCCGCCGACGAATCCCGAGGCCAGCAGCACGCCTCGCTCCGTGCGTCTTTCGGACAGCGCGGCCGACGTGCGGCGGGTCAGCACCCAGCGCAACAGCCCGCCCAGGAAGACGGGCGTCATGGTGGACAGCGGCAGGTAGACGCCGACGGCGAACGGCAGCGCGGGAATGCGGCAGGCCTCGGCCAGCAGGGCCATGCCCACTCCAATGCCGACCAGGCCCCAGGGCAGCGACCGGTCGATCACGCCGTCGATGACGAGCTTCATCAGCGTCGCCTGCGGCGCGGGCAGCTCGCGGCCGCCGAAGCCGAACGTCTCCGCCAGCAGCAGCACCGACAGGCAGACGAACGTCGCCGACGTCAGCACGCCGGCGAGCTGGCCGAGCTGCTGGTGGCGCGGCGTCGCGCCGAGCAGGAAGCCCGTCTTCAGGTCCTGCGACGTGTCGCCCGAGATCGAGGCGGCGATGGCCACGACGCAGCCCACCATCAGTGCCGCCGCCTTGCCCGTGGCGTCCTCCCAGCCTATCGCCAGGAACACGGAAGCCGTGCCCAGCAGGGCCGCGATGGTCATCCCGGAGGTCGGGTTGCTGGTCACTCCGACGAGACCCACGATTCGCGCGGCGACGGTGACGAAGAAGAAGGCGAACACGACCACGCACAGCGCCGCCACGAGCTGGTGGGTCCAGCCGTCGATCACGCTGAATACCCGTGGCACGAAACTCATGACCAGGACGACGGCGAGCACGCCCGCCACCAGCGCCGGCAAGGGCAGGTCCCTGGAGGTGCGCGCATGCGCTGCGCTGTCCGTGGCACCGGCCCGACCGAGCTGCGAGGCACCGGCGCGAAAGCTCTCGAGCATCAGCGGCAGCGATCGGATCAGCGTCAGGATTCCGGCCGTGGCGACCGCACCGGCGCCGATGTAGCGGACGTAGCGGCTCCACAACTCGGCCGTGGACATCTGCGAGACCAGCTTGACGGTCTCGGGAAAGAAGGGCTCCGCGCGGCCCTCTCCCCACCAGGCGATGGCGGGGATGATCACGAGCGAGGAGAGCAGGCCGCCCCCGACCATGACCGTGGCCACGCGCGGCCCGAGGATGTAGCCCACGCCGAAGAGCGCCGCCGAGAGGTCGATGCTGAGCGCCGCCTTGCGCGGCCAGGGTAGCGACAGCGCCAGCGAATCCGGGAGAAGCCTGGCCCACGACGTCAGGGCCTTGACTGCGGCGCCGATGCCAAGGCCGAGGAACACGTGCACCGCCTGTGCGCCGCCGCCCTGGCTGGCCTTGAGCACTTCGGCGCAGGCAGTCCCTTCGGGATAGGGCAGCCGGCCATGCTCGCGGACGATCAGGTACTCGCGCAGCGGGATCATGAACAGCACGCCGAGCAGGCCGCCGCAGAGTGCCAGCAGCACCATCTGCCCGAGGTCGGGCGGCATGCCCCACATGAACAGGGCCGGCAGGGTGAAGATCACGCCGGAGGCGAGCGAGCTCGACGCGGAGCCGGTCGTCTGCGACAGGTTCGCCTCGAGGATCGTCCCCGGCCGGCCGAGCCGTCCGAGCAGGCGGAACACGGCGACGGTCATCACCGCCACCGGGATGGACGTGCTCACCGTCAGGCCGGCGCGCAGCCCGAGGTAGGCGTTGGCCGCGCCGAAGACGATGCCAAAGAGGATCCCGAGCGCGAGCGCCCTGAGCGTGAGCTCGCGCGGCGACAAGCCTGCGGGTACGTAGGGACGATGCTCGACGGGGGGTTGCATCCGGCCGTGCGTCCCTGGCCGTCAGCAGGCGCCGGACTCGCGCAGCGCGGCGAGGCCGGCCTCGTCGTAGCCGATCGCGCGCAGGACCTCGTCGGTGTCGGCGCCGAGCGCCGGGGCCGGCCGCTGGGGAAGCCGGCGGCCGTCGAGCTTGATGGGGTTGGCCAGCGCGCGGAACTCCATGAAGAGCGGATGCGGAAACGCGCGCACCATGCCGTTCGCGTGCGCGAAGGGGTTGTCGAGCGCCTGCCCGAGCGTGAGCACCGGGGCCGCCGGCAGCAGGTGCCGCAGGCGCGCGAGCCAGTGATCGGTATCGTCCTCGCGGAAGACGGCGTCGAGCGTCTCGGTGAGCTCGGCCCGGTGCTCGCGCCGTGCCTCGATGGTGGCGAAACGGGGGTCCTCGGCCAGGTCCGACCGGCCGGTCTCGGCGATCAGGCTGCGCCAGAACTTCTCGGTCATGCACATGACGAAGATCCAGCCGTCCCGCGTCGGGAACAGCTGCACGGGCGTGGCAGAGGGGTGGCTGCTGCGCGGCAGCCGGCCGGTCTCGAGGCCCGTGTTCAGGTACCAGCTCCCGGGATAGGTCAGCTGGTGCAGCGCGACGTCGAACAGGCTCACGTCGATGTCGTGGCCCCTGCCGTCGCGCGCCACGCCGAGCAGTGCCGAGAGGATCGCTACCGTCGTCGTGATGCCGGTCATGAAGTCCACGATCGAAAGTCCCATTCGCGCCGGCGGCGTGCCGGGCTCGCCGGTCACGTGCAGGTAGCCGGCCTCGGCCTGCATCAGGTAGTCGTAGCCCGGCCAGCCCTTGCGCTCGTTGTCCCGCCCGTAGGCAGAGAGATGGGCGCAGAGGAGACGCGGGTTCACGTCGGCCAGCTGAGCGTAGGTCAGGCCGAGCTTCTCGGGCTGGTCTCCACGCAGGTTGTTCATGACCACGTGCGCAGTCGCGGCGAGGCGCCGGAATGCAGCACGGCCGCCGTCCGTCTTGAGGTTCAGGCAGACGCTCTTCTTGTTGAAGTTGAAGGTCTGGAAGAAGAACGAGTCCTGCTCTCCGATGCGCGGTCCCATGGTGCGGGTCGCGTCGCCTCCCTGCCCGCGGTTCTCGATCTTCACGACCTCCGCGCCGAGATCTGCCAGGAACAGCGAGCCGTAGGGCCCGGCGCCGAAGTTCTCGAAGGTGAGGACGCGATAGCCCTCGAGCGGCAGTTTCACGCCGGGTGCCTCTGCACCAGCTGCCGGGCGATGATGATGCGCTGCATCTCGTTGGTGCCCTCGCCGATGCACATCAGCGGTGCATCTCGATAGTACCGCTCGACGTCGTAGTCGACGGAGTAGCTGTAGCCGCCGAAGATCCGCATCGCGTCCAGGCTGTTGGACACGGCCGCCTCGGAGGCGTAGAGCTTGGCCATGCCGGCTTCGAGGTCGCAGCGCGCGCCGGTGTCGTACTTGCGCGCCGCCTGCTCGACCAGCAGGCGGGCCGCCTCGGCGCGGGTCGCCATGTCGGCGAGCTTGAGCTGGATCGCCTGGTGCTGGGCGATCGGCCTGCCGAAGGTCTGGCGCTGCTGAGCGTAGCGCAGCGCATCCTGCAGCGCGCCCGTCGCCAGGCCCACGCCGCGGGCCGCCACGTTGATGCGCCCGAGCTCGAGGCCGCCGACGGCGTGCTGGAAGCCTCGGCCTTCCTCGCCGCCGACGAGCCTGGCTGCGGGCACGCGATGGCCGTCGAAGACGAGCTCGGCACTGTCGATTGAGCGGTAGCCGAGCTTCTTCAGCTTCTTGCCGACGGTGAAGCCCGCGCCGCGCTCGCAGATGAACAGGCTCATGCCGCGGTGCCGGGGCTCGGCGTCAGGGTCCGTCTTCACCAGCACCGCGAAGCAGGTGCCGTGGACGCCGTTGGTGATCCAGGTCTTGGTGCCGTTGACGACGTAGTGGTCGCCGTCGCGCACGGCAACCGTGCGGATGCTCTGCAGGTCCGTGCCGGCGCCGGGCTCGGTGAGACCGATGCCGCCGCGCAATTCGCCAGTGGCGAACCGGGGCAGCAGGTCGCTCTTCTGCTCCTCGGTCCCGTGGCGCTCCACCGCCTGGGCCATGATCAGGTGCGAGTTGAAGATGCCCGTGGGCGCCATCCACGCGGCGGAAATGGTCGACACGAGGCGCGCGTAGCAGGTGGCGGACAGCCCGAGGCCGCCATACTCCTGGGAGATCGTCGCACCGAACAGGCCGAGCTCCTTCATCTGCTCGACGAGATCGAAGGGGTACTCGTCGGCCTGGTCGAACTTCTTCGCAATCGGGCGGACCTCCTTGTCGACCCAGCGCTCGATGGTGTCGAGTATCTGGGCCTCCTCCTCGTCGCTCGGTCGCAGGGATTCCGCGGCGGCTGCATTCATGGGGCGCTCCTCAGTAGCCGATCTTGTCCTCGACCCCGTGGCCGCGCTTGGCCACGAGGATCGTGCGGTCGAAGGTGCACACGACGACGCCTTCCTGATTCCGGCCAGCGGTGCGCACGGTCACGACCCCAGCCTCGGGGCGGCTCTTCGACTCCCTCTTCTCCAGCACCTCCGACTCGGCATAGAGCGTGTCCCCCGGGTAGACCGGGTGGGTGAGGCGGATCTCCCGCCAGCCGAGGTTGGCGATTGCCTTCTGGCTCACGTCGGAGACGCTCATTCCCACCATGAGCGCCACCGTGAGCGGGCTCGCGACGAGCGTCCTGCCGAACTCGCTGGCCTTCGCGTACTCCTGGTCGAAGTGCAGCGGGTGCGTGTTCATGGTGAGCAGCGTGAACCAGGTGTTGTCCGTCTCGGTGATCGTCCGGCCTGGCCGGTGCTCGTACACGTCGCCGACCTCGAAGTCCTCGAAGTAGCGTCCAAAGCTCTCGCGGAAACGATGGGGGCCGACCGGCCGGGCGTGATGGCTCATGCGCGCGCTCCGCGGGCGGACTGCGGGCCGGCGGTCTGCTCCGCCGGGAGTGATGCGGCCGCAGGCACCGTCCAGTATGATGCGGGTCTGGGTCAGGTTGTCCGGACAAATGGTAGGTTTGGCGGCGAACGGCTGTCAATCCGCGGGGCTGGAAATCGGCGGCATGGCGAGGAAGGCATCGACCCCGGGCGGAGCACGCAAGCGCTACCAGCAGGTGGCGGAGTCGCTGCTGGGGGACATCCGCGCCGGCCGGCTCGCGGTCGGCGACACGCTGCCGGGCGAGCTCGAGCTGGTCGGGCACTTCGACGTCAGCCGCCACACCGTGCGCGAGGCGCTTCGCCGTCTCGAGGAGCTCGGACTGATCGGCCGGCGGCAAGGCGTCGGCACGGTGGTACTGGCCCGCCAGCCGACCGAGTCATACGTGCAGGCCGTGCGCTCTCCGGCCGCGCTGCTGCAGTACCCGGCAGGCAGCCGGCTCGTGCTCCGATCCTCGGAATCCGTTCGGGCCGGCAGGGCGCTGGCGCGGCTTCTCGGCTGCAAGACGGGCGCTGCGTGGCACCTGCTTTGCTGTCTGCGGGAGTTCGCCGACGGCGGCCCGCCCGTTTGCTGGACCGATCTTTACCTTTTGCCGGAGTACGCCGGGATCGCCGCCGCAGTGGGGCGACGCAGCGGCTTCGTCTACGAGCTCGTCGAGGATCGCTACGGCCAGCGGGTGGCGAGCATCGACGTCGACATCATGGCCCGTGCGATCCCCGAGCGCATGAGCGAGGCGCTCGGCGTGGCGGCGGGCACGCCGTCCCTCACCGTGGTGCGTCGCTACCTCGATCGCGATCGCCGCCTGTTCATGGTCTCCGTCTCGGAGCACCCGGGTGACCGGTTCACGTACTCGATGGGACTCGAGCGCGGCTGGCAGTCCGGTGGCGGCGCCGTCTGGAGCGGTGCCTGAGGCAGGCCGGATGGAGTCGCCCGCACCTCCCGCGCGCAGTTATCTCTTCGCCCCGGCCAGCCATGTGCGCCGCCGCGAAAGGGCTTTCGACTGCGGCGCCGACGCCGTGATCCTGGACCTCGAGGATGCCGTCGCCGCGGACGAGAAGACCGCGGCCCGCGCCGCCGTGGCAGAACTCCTCGCCACGCCGCGCCCGACGCCCGCCTGGGTACGCGTCAACGGGACCGAGAGCCCGTGGTGTTTCGCCGATCTCGAGGCCGTCGCGGGGCCGGGGCTCGCCGGCGTCGTGCTGCCCAAGGCCGAGCGCCCGGACCAGCTCACCTCGCTCGACTGGGTGCTCGGCCAGCTCGAGCACCGTGCGGGCCTCGGGCCGGGCACGATCGGGATGATGGCGCTGGTGGAAACGGCGGTCGGCGTCGAGCGGCTCGGCGAGCTCGCGCGCGCGACGCCCCGGCTCACGAGGCTCGGCTTCGGCATTGCGGACTACTCGCTGGACCTCGGTCTCGACGCAGGCGACGACGAGGCGGGCATTGCGTACGTCCGTGCCCGCCTGGTGCACGTCTCGCGAGCCGCCGGCCTCCCGCCGCCGGTCGACAGCGTCGTGGTCCAGGTGCGCGAGGCTGCGCGTTTCCGCGACTCGGCCGCCCGTGCACGCAGGCTCGGGCTGTTCGGCAAGCTGTGCATCCATCCGGATCAGGTCCCCCTCGCCAATGAGATCTTCGCGCCCACGCCGGCCGAAGTGGACTGGGCGCGCGCCGTGGTGCTTGCCTTCGAGGCCGCACAGCGGGCGGGGTCGGCGGCCATCCAGGTCGACGGCGAGTTCGTCGACTATCCCGTCGTCGCACGCGCCAGGGCGACGCTCGCCCTGGCCGAGCGGCTGCAGATCCGGGCCGGAGCCTGACGCCCGACGGAAGCCGGCGGTCCGTTTTCCCTTACAATCCGCCCCGCGTTCAGACCGGCATCCCCCGGGGGGCAGCCAGCCGACATGACGACCCTGACCCATCTCCAGCGCCTCGAGGCGGAGAGCATCCACATCATGCGCGAAGTGATGGGGGATGCCGAGAGTCCCGTGATGCTCTACTCGATCGGCAAGGACAGCTCGGTGATGCTGCACCTGGCGCTCAAGGCCTTCTACCCGGCCAGGCCGCCGTTCCCGCTGCTGCACATCGCGAGCGGCTGGGACTTCCGCGACATGCTCGAGTTCAGGGACCGCCGCGTGGCTGAACTCGGGCTCAGGCTGATCGTGCACACCAACGATGAGGGCGCGCGCGCGGGGGTCAGGCCCTGGACGCACGGCGCGGCCTACGCCGACATCATGCTCACCGAGGCGCTGCGGCAGGCGCTCGACAGGTACGGCTTCGACTGCGCTTTCGGCGGCGGTCGCCGCGACGAGGAAAAGTCGCGGGCCAAGGAGCGGATCTTCTCGCTGCGTTCGCCGCAGCACCGCTGGGATCCGCGGCGACAGCGCCCCGAGCTATGGCGCACCTACAACACCCGCAAGCGCAAGGGCGAGTCGCTGCGCGTGTTTCCGCTCTCCAACTGGACCGAGCTCGACATCTGGCAGTACATCCATCTCGAGAAGATCCCGATCGTCCCGCTCTACTACTCGGCCCCGAGGCCGGTGATCGAGCGCGACGGCCGGCTGCTCGTCGTCGACGACGACCGCATGCCGCTCGAGCCGCACGAGACTCCCGTGACGCGGACCGTGCGCTTCCGGACCCTCGGCTGCTGGCCGCTCACCGGCGCGACCGAGAGCGAGGCGGTGACGCTGCCGGACATCATCCGCGAGATGCTGCTTGCGACCAAGTCCGAGCGACAGGGTCGTGCCGTGGACCAGGACGGCTCCGCGGCGATGGAGCGCAAGAAGCAGGAAGGCTACTTCTGATGTCCCACAAGTCCGACCTGATCGCCTCGGACATCGAGGCCTACCTCGAGGCCCACCAGCACAAAGGCATGCTGCGGTTCATCACCTGCGGCAGTGTCGACGACGGCAAGAGCACGCTGATCGGGCGTCTGCTGTACGAATCCAAGCTGATCTTCGAGGACCAGCTGGCAGCGCTCGAGGCCGACTCGAAGAAGGTCGGCACGCAGGGCGAAGAGATCGACTTCGCCCTGCTCGTTGACGGGCTCGCGGCGGAGCGCGAGCAGGGCATCACCATCGACGTCGCCTACCGGTTCTTCTCGACCGACAAGCGCAAGTTCATCGTCGCCGACACCCCGGGGCACGAGCAGTACACGCGCAACATGGCGACCGGCGCATCGACGGCGGACCTCGCGGTGATCCTCGTCGACGCGCGCAAGGGAGTGCTGCAGCAGACCCGCCGGCACAGCTACATCGTCTCGCTGCTCGGCATCCGCCACGTGGTGCTGGCGGTGAACAAGATGGACGCGGTCGGCTACGGGCACGAGGTGTTCGAGGCGATAGTCGCCGAGTACCGCGAGTTCGCCCGCCTGCTCGGCTTCGACGAGGTCACCGCGATCCCCCTGTCGGCGCTGCGGGGCGACAACGTAACCGAGAGCTCGGTCAACACGCCCTGGTACTACGGGCCGAGCCTGATGGAGCACCTCGAGACGGTGCAGATCGAGCAGGACCTGCGCCACCGCGCCTTCCGGCTGCCGGTGCAGTGGGTCAACCGGCCCAACCAGGACTTCCGCGGCTTCGCAGGCACCGTCGCCGGCGGCACGGTGAGCCCGGGCGACGAGGTGCGCGTGCTGCCCTCGGGCCGGCAGAGCCGGGTCGCGCGCATCGTGACCCAGGACGGCGACCTCGACGAAGCCGTCCCCGGCCAGTCGGTGACCGTGACGCTCGAGGACGAGATCGACGTCATCCGCGGCGACGTCATCGCCGGGGCCAAGGCACCGCCGGCCGTCGCCGACCAGTTCCAGGTCACGCTGATCTGGATGCACGAGGAGCCGATGCTCCCGGGGCGGCCCTACCTCATGAAGCTCGGGCCGCGCACCGTGACCGCGAGCATCACGGACCTGCGCCACAAAGTGAACGTCAACACGCTCGAGCACGTGGCCGCGAAGCAGCTCGAGCTCAACGAGATCGGGCTGTGCAACCTGAGCACCGACCGGCCGATCGCCTTCGATTCCTACGAGGAGAACCGGGACACGGGCGGCTTCATCTTCATCGACAAGCTCAGCAACGACACCGTCGGCGCGGGGCTTATCCGCTTTGCCTTGAGGCGCTCCGAGAACGTCCACTGGCAGGCGCTCGACGTCGACAAGCGCTCGCGCGCCGCCCAGAAAGGGCAGAGGTCCTGCGTGCTGTGGTTCACCGGGCTCTCGGGTGCCGGCAAGTCGACCATCGCCAATCTCGTCGAGAAGCGGCTGCAGTCGCTCGGCCGGCACACCTACACGCTGGACGGCGACAACGTGCGCCACGGCCTCAACAAGGACCTCGGCTTCACGGAGGCGGATCGCGTGGAGAACATCCGCCGGGTCGCGGAAGTGTCGAAGCTGATGGTCGACGCCGGACTCATCGTGCTGGTGTCGTTCATCTCGCCGTTCCGCTCGGAGCGGCGCATGGCGCGCGAGCTCGTGGAGCAGGGCGAGTTCGTCGAGGTGTTCGTCGACACGCCGCTCGCGGTTGCGGAACAGCGCGACCCCAAGGGCCTCTACCGCAAGGCGCGGGAGGGCCGCATCAAGAACTTCACCGGCATCGACTCGCCCTACGAGCCGCCGGAGCACGCAGAGATCACGCTCGACACGATGTCGTCATCGCCGGAGCAGTCCGCCGAGCTGATCATCGGGCACCTCGCCCGGGCAGGCCTGCTGGAGGGCTGAGCACGCGGGGATCCCGGGTCACTCGATGCGGCAGGCCTCGCCGAAGGGGAGCCGCGGGCCGCGCGGGTGGAGCTTCTCGGTCGTGCCGTGGCCGAGCGCGCAGAGGAAGTTCGACCTCACGGTCGTCCCGGCGAAGAACTCCGCGTCGACCCGCGCGTTGTCGAAGCCCGACATGGGGCCGCAGTCGAGCCCGAGCGCACGCGCCGCCAGGATCAGGTAGGCGCCCTGCAGCGAGCCGTTGCGCAGGGCGTTGACCCGCGCAGACTCGGGTTCCACGAACCACTCGCGCGCGCCGGGATTGTGGGGGAAGAGCTCGGGAACGCGCTCGTAGAACTCGAGGTCCATGCCGACGATCACCGTGACCGGGGCCTGCTCGACCTTGGTCACGTTCCCGGGATTCACGCAGCGGACCAGGCGCGCCCTCGCCTCGGGGCTCTTCACGAACACGAACCGGGCGGGGCAGCAGTTTGCCGACGTCGGACCGAACTTGAAGAGCTCGTACAGCGCCTCGAGCTGCTCGTCGCTCACTTCGTCCCGGGTCCAGCGATTGTAGGAGCGGGCCTTCCGGAAGAGCTGGTCGAGGGCCGGGTGGTCGAGCGCCGTCTTCATGGGCTGTGTTCCCTCACGGGTCTGATTTCGCGTCCCGGGGCATCCGCCCCGGCCGGAGGACCGGGGCCGCCGAGTATACTTGCGCGGCAACCGGTGGATTCGCGGAGAGGCTCGCCATGGGTTCATCGCCGAGCTGCTGGCCGGGCCTTGCCGGCCGGGTCGTGCTCGTCACGGGCGCCTCGCGCGGCCTCGGCGCGCACTTCGCCCGGGTGCTCGCGGCACATGGGGCGCGCGTCGCCGCCGCCGCCCGGAGCACGGACCGGCTCGACGCGGTCGTGGCCGCGATCCGCGAGGCCGGTGGTGATGCCCTCGCCGCGCCGATGAACGTGCGCGAGCCCGGATCGATCGATACAGCGATCTCGGGCATCGAGCTGCAGCTCGGTCCGATCGACGTGCTGGTCAACAACGCCGGGGTCACCGTACAGCGTCCCGTGCTCGAGCAGGCCGGCGAGGACTGGGACTTCGTGTTGGACACCAACCTGAAGGGGCCCTTCCTGGTCTCGACCGCCGTGGCGCGAAGGATGCGGGAACGGGGCCAGGGCGGAGTGATGGTCAACGTCGCCTCCATCCTGGGCATCCGTCAGGCCGGGCAGGTCGCCCCCTATGCGACGTCGAAGGCCGGCCTGATACAGCTGACCCGGGTCATGGCCCTGGAGCTGGCGCGCGACGGAATCCGCGTGAACGCGCTCGCGCCCGGGTACTTCGCCACCGACATCAATCGGGACTTCTGGGAGACCGACGCCGGACGCGCCCTGGTGCGCCGGATCCCGCAGCGCCGTCTCGGCCGGCCCGAGGAACTGGACGGGCCGCTCCTGCTGCTCGCCAGCGAGGCCTCGTCGTTCATGACCGGCGAGGTCATCAGCGTCGACGGCGGTCACCTGGTCGGCTCGCTGTGACCGCGGGCGCCGGCGGCACGGCCGGCCCGGTGCGGCGGGGCTTCGAGATCGACGAGGCGCGACTCGACGACTACCTGCGCGAGCTTCTGCCCGGCTACGCGGGCCCGCTCAGCCTGCAGCAGTTCGCCGGAGGACAGTCGAACCCGACCTATCGCCTGCGGACGCCGGGTCGCAGCTACGTCCTTCGGCGCAAGCCGCCCGGCGTGCTGCTGCCTTCCGCGCATGCGGTGGACCGGGAGTACCGCGTGATCGACGCGCTCGGCAGGCTCGGCGGCGTACCGGTTCCCCGGGCGCTGCACCTTTGCCTGGACGAGTCGGTGATCGGCACGAGCTTCTACGTGATGGAGTGCGTCGAAGGCCGGATCCTCCGTGACGCGGCGCTGCCCGAGGTGCCGCAGGCCGCTCGTCCTGCGCATTGCGAGGCCATCGTGGATGCGCTCGCACGGCTGCATCGCGCCGACTACCGCGCTGCGGGGCTCGGCGATTTCGGGCGCGCCGGCGGCTACGTGGTGCGCCAGTTCTCGCGCTGGTCGAGGCAGTACCTCGAGGACACCGAGGCCGGCCGCAACGAGGACATGGACCGGCTCGTCGATTGGCTACCGACGCACATGCCCGGCACCGAGCGTACCACGCTCGTCCACGGCGACTACCGCTGCGACAACCTGGTGTTCCATCCCGAGGAGCCGCGGGTGCTCGCGATCCTGGACTGGGAGCTGGCCACGCTCGGCGACCCGATCGCCGACTTCACCTACCACCTGATGATGTATCGCATGCCGCCGCTGGCGGTGACGGGCCTTGCAGGACGCGACCTGCAGGCGCTGAACCTGCCGCCCGAGGATCTCTACGTGCGATGGTACTGCGAGCGGATGGGGCTCGATTCCGTGCCCGATCTCGACTTCTATCTCGCGTTCAACCTGTTCAAGCTCGCGGCGGTGTTCCATGGCATCCGCGGCAGGCTGATCCGGGGAACGGCGGCAGGCGCGACCGCCAGGGCGTACGCCGCCTGCGTCGAGGAAGCGGCGCGGCTCGCCTGGCAGCAGGCTCGTCGCGCCGCGCCGGGCTGAGCGCGCGGATCGTCAGGCGCTCGCAGGTCGACGGCGCCGGGCAAGCTCCACGAACAGGATGCCGCCGACGATAAGCGCCGTGCCCGCGAGCTGGTGCAGGCTGAGGCGCTCGTCGATGGCCAGCCAGGCCACCAGGATGGTGAAGGGCGGTCCGACGGTGCTGACTATCGCGCCGCGCTCCGCACCGATGCGGCGCACGCCCTCGGCCAGCATCAGCACGGGCGCGACGGTGGAGAACACGACGAGCAGGGCGATCAGGACCCAGGAAGCCGCGTCCGGCGCCACGGGCCAGGACCAGTGCCGCGGGACGTGCCAGAGCACCAGTGCGACGGCCGCCCCGGTCATGGCGAAGACCGTGAAGGCCAGCGACCCGACCTGGCGCGTGTAGCGTTCGCTGATCAGGAAGTACGTCGCGAATGTGCCCGCGCAGAGCAGCACGCAGACGGCCCCGGTCACGTTGGCAGAGAGCACGTCGCGGTCGAAGGCTCCGACCGCGAGTGCGACGCCGACCCACGTGAGCGCGATGGCCCCCGAGACGCGGGGCGCGGGCAGGCGCCGCGCGAGGACCGCGCCGGCGATCACCACCATGGCCGGGTAGGTGAACAGCAGTGCCCGCTCGAGACTCGCGTCGATGAGCGTCAACGCGTAGAAGTCGAGCAAGGAGCCCAGGCTGTAGCACAGCGCGCCCGCGAAGGCCGCGGCCGCCACGGCGCGCGCGGGGGCACGCACGATGGCGCTGGCGGCGCCGTAGCGCAGCGCCCAGGCCCAGAACAGGGGCACCGCGAGGACGGAGCGGATGACGACGAGGCCCTCGTAGTCCATGCCACGCGCATAGATGAACTTGGTGATGACGCCCTTGATCGCGAGCAGCATGGCCCCGGCCGCGACCAGGAGCGTGCCGGCCAGCGTGGCGGCGGTACGGGGCCGCCCGGCAGGATTCAAGCCGGATCCCCGAAGCCGAGGAACCGCGTGTACTCGGCTGCCGCCATCCGTGCTGGGCGATACGTGTTGACCGGGTTGCGCTCGTCGGCGTGCCCGAGCGCCATGCCGCAGAGGAGCATCTGCTCCGGCGGTGCGCCGACGTGCCGGGTGACGATCGCGTGGAAGTGGGCCCAGGCTGCCTGCGGGCAGGTGTGGAGGCCGAAGTCGCGCGCCGCGAGCATGATGCTCTGGACGAACATGCCGTAGTCGAGCCAGCTGCCCGGCTGCATGTCGCGCTCGATGTAGAAGAAGAGGCCCACGGGAGCGCCGAAGAAACTGAAGTTGCGCAGCTCCTGACGGAGGCTTGCCTCGCGATCCCCCTTGCGGATGCCGAGCAGCGAGTACAGTCCCCAGCCGCAGGCGCGTCGGCGTGACAGGTAGGGCTCTCGCCAGGGGTCGGGGTAGTAGTCGTATTCGCGGCGGTGGGCGCTTCGGTCGCCGCTCGCCGCCTGCGTCACTTCCGCACACAACGCATCGCGAACCGCGCCGGCGACCACGTATACGTGCCACGGCTGGATGTTGCTGCCGCTCGGGGCCAGCCCGGCGAGCTCGAGCAGGTGCTCGATCGTTTCTCGGGGCACCGGCTGCGACGTGAACGCCCGCTTCGAGGAGCGGGTACGGAGTGCCTCGGCGACGTCCATGCAGTCGGTCAGCCGGTCGCCCGGCGCTGGCCGCGCGACTGCGCACCGATCTCCGCGACGACCTCGTCCGTCGTCATGACGCGGCCCCAGAGCCGGCGGAAGGTCTTGAGGGTGGCCTCCTGCATCTCGTCGCTGCAGGTCCCGGTGGCGTCCGAGACGAGGACCACGCCGAATTGCCGGTCGCAGGCCTCCATCGCCGTCATCCCCACGCAGTTGTTGGTCGAGACGCCGGTGACCACGATGTTGTCGATCCCCATTCCGCGCAGGTGCGTCTCGATCCCGGTCGAAGCGAACGCGCCCATGGTCGTCTTGTTCAGGACGAGCTCGCCGGGCAAGGGCTTGAGCTCGTCGACGATCTCGTGCTCGCGGGTGCCGGCGCGATTGTCGATGGCCTTCATCCAGTCCTTGAGGTGAATGGGCGTGTCGCTGAAGTCGGGGAGGTGCGACCCGTAGGTGACGTACACCACGCGTGCGCCGAGGCTCCTGAAGGCCTCCGCGAGGCGCTTCGAGTTCGGCACGATGAGGTTCTCGATCCGGGCGAACCGGTACTCTGCGTCGGCGAGCCGGCCCTCCTTCGCGAGCAGCCGCCCGAGGCCGTGCTCCCGGCTGCCGCTCGCGTACTGCAGGTCGACGATGACCAGCGCGGTGTCCTCTGGGCGAAGCGTGAACTGGCGGGTGAAGTCGTCGATGTAGGTGGGCTGCGACATGCGGTGTCCCCCTCGGGGCGGTCGGGCTTGTTGTCCGGACAATTTAGCGCCTCCGGGGCGAGGTTTCATCCCCGTGTCGCCCCGGCCGGCGCCGGCTTCCACGAATTGCCCCGGCTTCGCCCCTTTGTATACAGTTTCGCGGTCGTCAGGGTACGCCCGTGCCGGAGCAGCCCCGGGGAGGAACCACATGCCTGGACCGCTCGATGGCGTGCGCGTCGTCGAATTCACGAGCGTCGTGCTCGGCCCCTGGGCATGCCAGATGCTCGCGGACATGGGTGCGGACGTGGTCAAGGTCGAGCCGCCCTACGGGGACAGCAACCGGCAGCTCGGCGCCGCGCACCACCCGGGGATGGCGGCCCTCTACCTCACGTGCAACCGCAACAAGCGCAGCGTCGTGCTCGACGTCAAGCAGCCGGGCGGCCGCGAGGCGGTCGTGGACCTGGCACGTGGCGCCGACGTCTTCATCCACAACAACCGGCCCCAGGTCATGACCAAGCTGGGGCTCGACTACGAGGCGCTGAAGGCGGTCAATCCTGGACTCGTGTACTGCGGGGCCTACGGTTACAGCCGCAAGGGGCCCTACGGCAGCAAGGGTGCCCTCGACGATTCGATCCAGTCGGTGGCGGGCATCGCCATGCTGAACGAGAGGGTGCTCGGCGAGCCGCGCTACCTGCCCACGGTCGTCGCGGACAAGACCACCGCGATCACCGCGGTCTACGGGGTGCTGGCCGCGCTGTTCCACCGTGAGCGGACCGGCCAGGGGCAGGAGGTCGAGGTGCCGATGTTCGAGACCATGGTGTCGTTCGTCATGGCGGAGCACCTGTGGGGCATGACTTTCGAGCCGCGGATGGGGCCGCCGGGCTACGTGCGGCTGATGAGCGAGCACCGCAAGCCCTACCGCACCCGGGACGGCTACGTCGCGATCCTGCCGTACATGAATGCGCACTGGGACAAGTTCTGCGAGCTGACGGGTCGCCGCGACCTGCTCGAGGACCCGCGCTTCCGCACCATGAAGGACCGCACGCGCAACATCGACGACACCTACGCGGAGACGGCCCGGATCATGGCGACGCGGACCACGCAGGAGTGGCTCGACCTGTTCGGGCCCACCAGCGTGCCGGTGAACCGGGTCAGCAGCCTCGAGGACCTCGCCGAGGACCCGCACCTGAATGCCACCGGGTTCTGGAAGTTTACGGACCACCCGACCGAAGGCCGTCTGCGTTCGACGGCGTTTCCCGTGAACTTCTCGGAGACGCCGGCCGACGAGTGCCGGCTGCATGCACCTAGGCTCGGCGAGCACACCCGGTCGGTGCTGGAAGAGGCGGGCTTCGCGCCCGAGCGCATCGACGCGCTGCTGGCCTCCGGCGCCGCCGTCGCGGCGGACTGACTGACACGGAGCGAGCGATGGGACTGGACGACGTGGACGTGAGGGCGATCGATGCGGTCGTCAACATCTGGACACCCGAGGCACTCTCGCACCGCCCGGACTGGAAGGACGGCTTCTTCGTCGGCAAGGTGAAGAGCAAGGACCCGATGCCGGGCATCCCGCTCGAGGAGATGCTGGCACGGATGGCGGAGGCGGGCATCGAGCGCGGCTTCCTGGTGGCGGCGAGGACCGGGCGGCTGGGCCTGCCCGGCTCCTACCACATGCCCTACGAGGTCGTGGCGCGGGCCTGCGAGAAGTATCCGGGCCGCTTCTATGGGCTGGCCGGCATCGATCCCACCCAGGGCATGGATGGCGTTCGCGCCTTCGAGGACGCCGTCAAGAACATGGGGTTCATCGGCGCGCACGCCTACCCGCACTGGTTCGAGCTCGCGCCCGACCACGCGAGGTGGTACCCGTTCTACGCCAAGTGCGTGGAGCTCGGCGTGCCGGTCCTGACCCAGGTCGGGCAGTCGCTCATCTACTCACCGGACCAGCGGCTGAAGAGCGTCGGTCGGCCGATCACGCTCGATGCGGTGGCCTGCGACTTCCCGGAGCTCAAGCTCTGCGGCATGCACGTCGGCATCCCATGGCACGACGAGATGATCGCCATGGCCTGGAAGCACGAGAACGTCTACATCGTGGCCGACGCCCACAGCCCGCGGTACTGGCCGCCGAGCTTCGTGCATTACATCAACAGCTACGGGCGCACGAAGGTGATGTTCGGCACCGACTTCCCGGTACTGGGCTTCAAGCGCACCCTCGAGGAGATCGCGGCCCACGAGTTCAAGCCGGAGGTGCGCCAGCTGTTCCTCCGGCAGAACGCGCTCCGCGTCTTCAACCTGAACTAGGGGACATTCCTATTTTCCTTTTCGCTGTAAGCCATTGATTGCAAGCAAGAAACAATGACTTGCAGAAGAAAGGAAAATAGGAATGTCCCCAATTCCCCAGTGAGAAGGCCCGGCGGGTGGTGCACACCGGCCGGGCCTGGAAGCCCCGATACGGGCAGGCTCAGCGGAACGAGTAGCTCACGTCCACGCCGTAGCTGGCGCCCGGCGAGTCGTGGATGAAGGACCCGCCGAACTCCGGCGCCGGGATGATCTCCTGCAGGTACTTCTCGTCGCCGATGTTTCGGCCCCAGCCGGTCACCGTCCACGTGCCGTTGCTCACGCCCACCGAAGCCGAAGCCCGTGAACAGGTTGGGTACCTGCTCGTCCTGCACGGTGGTGAAGTACGTCTCCCCCATGAAGGAGGTCTCGATGCGGGCGTTCAGCGTCCAGTCGGAAGCGCCGAGCGGGACGGCCAAGTCGACGCCGGCGTTGCCGGTGTACTCCGGCACGTAGGGGATCTTGTTGCCCTGGGTATACGGCCGGCCGTCGTAGCGGTCGATCTCGGTGTCGGTGTAGCCGTAGCCGGCGAACAGCGTGAGGTACTCGGTGGCGCGCCAGCGGGCGTCGACCTCGAAGCCGCTGATCGAGGCCTGCTCCATGTTGGTTACGACGCGCAGCAGGCCGAACGGGCCGGCGAAGAAGTTGAAGAACTGCAGGTTCTCGACGTCGGTCATGTAGTACGCGCCGTTGAAGGACAGACGGCCGTCGAGCAGCGTCGACTTGAAGCCCACCTCGAAGGCTTTCGAGACCTCCTTCTCGTAGTCGTCGTTGACGTTCTGCAGGCTGCGGTTGTCGCCGGTGCAGACCGGGAAGTAGCCATCCGCTTCCGACTGCGTGTCGCCGAGGCACAGGCCGCCATAGTAGATCTCGGTCGTCGCGGCGCTGCCCGTGGAGTTGAAGCCGCCGGAACGGAAGCCGTACCCGTAGGAGGTGTACAAGGCCCACTGCTCGGTGACGTTCCAGTTGACCGTCAGCTTAGGCTGGAACTGGCTGAACGTGCGGTCACGCTTCGGGATGCCGCTGGCCGCGAGCGTGGAGTCTGCCGTGTAGGCCGGGTTGATGTAGGGCGTGCTCGGGTTGAAAGCCAGGCCGAACAGCGGCGTCTGAGCGCGGCACGGGCCCGTCAGGTCGCCCGAGTCGTCGCAGGTCGGCACGTTGTTCCTGACCTCGCGCTCCTCCCGGTCGTAGCGCAGCGCCACGGCCACCTCGAGGTTGTCGGTCACGTCGTAGGCCAGCTGGCCGAAGGCCGCGTACACCTTGCTGTTGAACGTGTCGTCGTAGAGCAGGTCCGTCGGGTTCGGGCCGCTGGTCGGCACGAACGGCTGCTTGACGAAGCCCGCGCCGTTGTCCGAGCCCTGCGCGACCACCACGTCGCGCTCGATGTCGGCGGCGTAGAGGCCGGCCACCCAGCGGAAGGCCTCGTCGCCGGGCGAGGTGAGCCTCAGCTCGACGCTGGCGTCCTTCTGGTCGCGGACCTGGTACTGGTAGCCGTCGCACAGCGCCGGGCTGTAGGGCGGGTAGAAGGTCTCCACGAAGCCGTTGGAGGGCAGGTACGGGCCGAAGGGTGCCGGCAGCGGCGCGCCCGGCTGCGCATCGTTGCTGGCGAGGCACGCGGGCGTGAGGCTGTACAGGAAGAACGCGGCGCTCGTGCCGTCCGTCAGGAAGTAGTTGGTCTGGTCGTTGTAGGCGCCGACCGCCGTCAACGTGGCGAAATCGAGGTCGAAGTCGCCCTTGATGGAGAAGTTGAAGTTCTCCTGCTCGTTCTCGGGCTTGACGTTGTTGATGTAGAGGAAGTCATGGGTGTTCGCGTCTTCCCAGAACAGCTCTGCGGTGGGCACACCGATCGAGCCCAGGAAGAGCGCGGTCTCGCGCAGCGCGAGCGAGGCATTGAAGTTGATCGCCCCCGCCTTGATCTTGGAGTACTTCGCCTTGACGTCGATGGAGCTGCGCTCGCCGATGTCGAAGAGCATCCTGCCGGAGACGCCGGTCTCCTCGAAGAAGTCCACACAGTCGTCTTGTCCCACTGGCCGTCGGTCGAGCGCGTGTAGGCGGACAGGCTCGCTCGGACGCTGTCGCCGATCGGCCCACCGACGTAGATGTTGCCCTTGTAGCTGTTCTCGGTGCCGTAGCCGGCGCCGACGTCCATCTCGAACGAGTCGCCCGGCTTGCGCGTCGTGATGATGAACGCGCCGGCCACCGCGTTACGTCCGTAGAGCGCACCCTGCGGGCCCTTCAGGACCTCGATCTGGGCGACGTTGTTGAGCTCCTGGTTGAGGGCGTTCGGGTTGGTCTGCAGCACGCCGTCGATGACGAGCGCGAAGTTGGTCTCGGCGTCGCGGCCCGTGTTGATGCCGCGGATCACCACCTGCAAGTCGCCGGCCTCGGCGGTCTGGACCTGGGCGACGCCCGGTGTCAGCTGGATGAAGTCGGTCGGCCGCTCGATGCCCGCGTTCTGGATCTCGAGTGCGGTGAACGCCTGCACGGTCGCCGGCACGTCCTCGATGCGCTCCTCGCGCTGCCGCGCCGTGACCACGATCTCCTCGAGCTGGACCTCGGCAGCGACGGCAGCACCGGGCGGCGAGAGCACGGCGGCGACGGCGGCTGCGAGGAGCGGAAGCTTGGTGCTGCGATATTCCATGGACGTGGCCTCGCTGAGATGTCCGGACAAAGGTTGCATACAAGGGACCGGGACGATCATAGCCGTGGGAAACCCGTGTCGCAACGCTGCGACAGCCAGACGAGGAGCGCGGCGCGTCGGGCAACGATTTCGGCCGCCCGCGCAAGCCAACTCATGGTCGAGAGCCTCGCCCTGACCCGATGTGGGCTCGACGCGACAGCCTCGGTGCCGCGGCCGATGGCAGCGGATGCGTCTGCTATCATCGGCGCCTGCCGGCCTGCTGCGCCGCAGGATTCCAGTGAGTCCCAGACAGAACCTGCAGTTCCCGCCCAAGGACGAGCCGCTTCGCGACGACGTCCATGCGCTGGGCGGGCTGGTCGGCGAGGTGCTGCGGGACCAGGGCGGGGAGCAGCTTCTCGCGCAGGTCGAGTGCGACCGGGTCGCCGCCATTCGTCGCCGGGAAGGGGAACCCGAGGCCGCTGTCGAGCTCATCGTCCGTGCGAGCGACCGGGCGCCGGGCGAGGCACGTAATCTCATCCGCGCGTTTTCCACCTGGTTCCAGGTCGTGAATCTCGCCGAGAAGGTGCACCGCATCCGCCGCCGGCGCGCCTACCAGAACCGTAGCGACCGCCCGCAACCGGGCGGCATCGGCGACTGCCTGTACCGCCTCAAGGCGGCCGGCATGAGCGCGGAGGAGGTCATCGACCTCATCCGGGGCCTGACCCTCTACCCCGTGTTCACGGCGCACCCGACCGAGTCGACGCGGCGGACCATCCTGCGCAACCAGCAGCGCATCGCGGACATGATGCTCGAGCGTCTCGACCCGTCGCTGACCCCGGCCGAGCGCCGCTCCGTCATGGAGCGCATCCGCTTCGAGGTCACGACCGGCTGGCAGACCGAGGAGCACCCGCGCGAGCGCCTGACGGTCGCCGACGAGCGCGAGCACGTGCTGTTCTACCTGGCCGAGGTCATCTACCGCGTCGTGCCGGCGCTTTACGAGGAAGTCGGCCTCTGGCTCGAGGAAGTCTACGGCCTCGACGCCGGTAGCCTGGAGCTGCCCGGCATGCTGCGCTTCGGCAGCTGGGTCGGCGGAGACATGGACGGCAACCCGGACGTGCACGCCAAGACGATCCGCGAGACGCTGCACCGGCACCAGCGGGTGATCCTCTCGACCTATTACGAGGAGTGCCTGGAGCTCGCCTCGAAGCTCTCGCAGAGCGCCAGTCGCGTAGGCATCACGCGTGCACTCGAGCAGCGCATCGCCGAGTACTCCACGATCGTGCCGGCGGCACGCGCCATGACGCCCGCGCGCCACGACCGGATGCCCTTCCGCGTGTGCCCTTCCGCGTGTTCTTCGCGCAGCTCGCGGAGAGGCTGCGCACCACCTACGACGGGCGGCCCAACGGCTATGAGAGCGCCGCCGAGTTCGTTCGTGACGTGGAGGTCGCCGCCGACAGCCTGCGGCGCAACCAGGGGCGCTTCGCCGGCCTGTTCCTGGTCGAGCGCCTGCTGCGTCGCGCCCAGACCTTCGGCTTCCACCTAGCCAGCCTGGACGTGCGGCAGAACGCCGAGGTCCACCAGCAGGTGATCGGCGAGGGTCTTGCAGACGAGCACTGGCTGGAGCGACCGCGCACCGAGCGG
>LJNS01000091.1 GCA_001303245.1 Gammaproteobacteria bacterium SG8_30 | reverse complement strand
CGGCCGCCGCACCCACCGGGCGCGTGGTCGCCCCGCCGGCCCCGACGGCCGCCGGGGGGGAAGCCCGTGTCCGCGAGCCGAGCGAAGCCGCCGCCGCGCGCGCGGCCGCGGCCGAGCCACCGGCCGCAGAACCGACGGCTGCCAGGCCTGCCGAGGTCAGGGCCCCGGTCGATCAACTCGATGAGGAACTCCTCGACGTGTTCATCGAGGAGGCACGCGAGGAAGTCGCAGCGATCCGCGCGATGTTCCCGCTGTGGGAGGGCAATGCGTCGGACCGCGAGTCGCTGGTGCGGGTGCGGCGCGCCTTTCACACGCTGAAGGGCAGCGGCCGCATGGTGGGCGCCAACCGGATGGGGGATTTCGCCTGGTCCATCGAGCGGCTGGTCAACAGGGTAATCGAAGGCACTCGCGAGCGTACCCCGCAGCTGCTGTCGCTGCTGCGCGATGCCGTCGAAGTGTTGCCGGGGATGGTGGACGCCCTGGAAAACCGCGAGATTCCGGGCACGGGGATCGACACGCTGATCCGGCGGGCGCACGCGCTTTCGGAAGTGGACGCTGCCGTCGAGGCCCCGCGCGACCGCAGGGCGCTGGCGCCGGAGCACGAGCGCACGCTGATGATCGCGACCCTCGACGAGGTCACGATGGCGCGGATGCTGGAGGAGGTTCCGCCCGTCGGGGCAAGGGTGCCCGTGCTGGGCGAGCAGCAGCCCGCGCCGGCTCCCGCAGCGCCGCCGGTGCGCGAGGACATGGCGCCTACCGAAGTCGCCATCGAGCGTCCGCCGCCCGGACTGCCGGAAGAGACCGGAGTGGAGGCGCCCGGCGAAGCACCGGTGCCGGCAGAGGTCGAGTCGACTCCGTCCGGCGAGTTCGTAGTCGAAACGGAGCCTGGGGCGGAAAAGACGTATCCGCCGGAGTTCGAGACGCTCGAGGCGATGGATCCGTCGCTGCAGGACATCTACCGCCGCGAGGTGCAGGCGCACCTGGACGTCGTGCGGGACTTCCTGCGCCGCGCCTGGGTCTCCCCCGGCCCTCACCACGTGACCGAGGACCTGTACCGGGCCTGCCACACGCTGCGCGGCGCAGCGAGGACGGCCGAGTCCCGGATGAGCATCCGCCTGGCCGACCCCCTCCACCGCTGGTTGCGGCGGCTGTTCGACCACGATCGGGCATTCGGCGAGGAGGGCCTCACCGTGCTCGCCGATTCGGTCTCGGCGTTCGAGGACGTGCTGGACAACATCAACGAGGACTCGGGCTTCTTCGTCAGCCTGAACGACGTCGTCGCGCGTATCTCGGCGCTCGACCTCGCCCTCGAGCAGTCCATCGCCGCGGAGGCGGTCGCGCCGGAGGAGGGTGAGCTCAGGCCCGTGGAGCAGGAGCCCGAGCCCGGGAGGCAGGAAGCGCCGCAGGGTCATTCCCGGCATCACGGTTGCTCCTCGAACGCCCCCGGGTGCTGGCTTCGAACGCCTCCTGCCGCCGGCCGGAGGGGAATCGCCGCTCGAGAGCGAGCCCCCCTATTTCGCCGGCCGGCAACCCCCGACGCCCGGAGGAGAGGCACACGGCGAGGCAGAGCGCTTCCTGCCGCCGCCTCCGCTGCCTTCGGTGATCGGCGACGTTGCCCGGGCCGCGGGCGAGGAGGTCGACCTCGAGGCAGAGATCGAGGCCGAGGTCGACGAGGCCGCCGCATCGTGGAGTGTCGACCGCTTCGCTGCAGGCGCTGCCGCCCGGCCGCCGGCCGAGCAGGAGCAGCCCGGCGAGCCTGTGGCGCCGGAGCCGCTGATCGAAGTGCATCCCGCGGCGGAGGGCCCGGCATCGGCAGGGGAGCCAGAGGCCGTCGAAGCCGAGCTCGCGCCCGAGCCTGCGGGTGCGACGGAGTGGGAGGCTCCGGCGTTGACGGAAGCAGGCGGCGTGGCTCCCGAGCCCACGTTGCCCCCAGGCGAGCCTGTGCCGGCAGCACCCGTGCAGGAAACGCGGCCGGAGCCCCGACCCGAATTCGCGCCGGAACCCGAGGTCGGGGCCGGGAAGGTGATCGAGTACGACCCGGACATCGCCGCGATCTTCTGCGAAGAGGCTACCGAGCTGCTCGAGGCTGCCGACGGCGCGCTCGGGACGTTGCGCGCCGAGCGCGGAAGCCGTGAGCGGATCATCGAGCTGCAGCGCGCGCTGCACACGGTCAAGGGCGGGGCGCGCATGGCTGGCATTGCGGCCATGGGCGACCTCAGCCACGAGATCGAGTCGTTCCTGATCCAGGTGGGCGGCGGCTCCGTCCCCCTCGACGAGCGCAGCCTCGAGGTGATGCAGGCCAGCCTCGACGAGCTGAACCGGATGCGCGACCTGGTCACGGCCGGCCGGCCGGTCATGCCCGCAGACGACCTCGTGGCCCGGATCCGGCGCGTGGCGGCCGGCGGTACGCTGGCGCCCGCCGTCGAGCCAGAGGCTCCGTCGGTCACGCCCGAGCCCATGGTCGAGCCGGGCGAGGCGGCATCACCGCCGACACCAGCGGCGCTGCCGGCGGAGACGGTCGAACCGTCGAGGCCCTCCGGCGAGCCGGCTGTCCGAGTGCCGGAGCTGGAGTCCGCCTCGGCGGCGCCGAAGGCCGTTCCGCCCGGGCGCGAGGCCGTCGAGCGGGCGGAGATCGCGCGGGTCGATGCTGACCTGCTCGATGCGATGCTCAACAACGCGGGCGAGGTCAGCATCTACCGCTCGCGGTTGGAGCAGCAGCTCTCGTCCGTAGAGTTCAACCTCGCCGAGCTCGGTCGCGTCGTGCAGCGCCTGAAGGACCAGCTTCGCAAGCTCGAGATCGAGACGGAGGCGCAGATACTCCACCGTCACGCGGAGCGGGCACCGGAGCGCGCTGACTTCGATCCCCTCGAGCTGGACCGCTATTCGTCGATCCAGCAGTACTCGCGGGCTCTCGCCGAGACGGCCTCCGACGTCGGCAGCCTGCAGGGACTGCTGGAGCGCCTCACGCGCGAGGCCCAGGGGCTGCTGCAGCAGCAGGCCCGGATCGTCACCGATCTCCAGAACGGCCTGATGCAGACCCGGATGGTGCCGTTCCAGCGCCACGTCCAGCGCCTCTCGCGGATCGTCAGGCAGGCGGCAGCGGAGTCCGGCAAGCGGGCCGAACTGTTCGTGTCCGGCGCCGCCGGCGAGCTGGACCGACAGGTGCTCGAACACATGCTGCCGCCGTTCGAGCACCTGCTGCGCAATGCGGTCGTGCACGGTATCGAGATGCCCGCGGAGCGGGCCGCACGCGGCAAGCCGGATACCGGGCGCATAGATCTCGCACTGCGACGGGAAGGCTCCGAGGTCGTGCTGACGATCGCCGACGACGGCAGCGGCATCGACGTGCGGGCCGTGAGGGACAAGGCCATCGGCCTCGGCCTGCTGTCGCCGAAGCAGGAGATCTCCGATGAGCAGGCCATGCAGCTCATCCTCGAGCCGGGTTTCTCGACGGCGGGCAAGGTCACCCAGACCGCCGGACGGGGCGTGGGCATGGACGTCGTGGCGACCGAGGTCAAGCGGCTCGGCGGCGCTTTGTTCATCGACTCGCAGGAAGGCCGGGGCACGACCTTCACGATCCGGCTGCCCTTCACGCTGGCGATCAGCCAGGCGCTGGTCGTCCGCGCGGGCGACGAGTTCTTCGCACTGCCGCTGCCGACGGTGGAGGGCATCGTCCGTGTCCCTGCCGCCGAGGTGCGTCGCCAGCTCAGCGAGGAGTCGGCCAGCTTCGAGTATGGCGGCCAGCGCTACCGCTTCCAGCACCTCGCATCATTCGTCGCCGGCGAAGCGGCCCCCCCGACCGACAGTGACGCTGCCGTGCCGGTCATCATGGTTCGCGCGGGCGAGCACTCGACCGGGATCGTCACGGACGAGCTGATCGGCAGCCGCGAGATCGTCGTCAAGTCCGTCGGTCCACAGGTTTCCGGGATCCGGGGCATCGCCGGCGCGACCATCCTCGGCGACGGCCGGATTTGCATCATCCTGGACATCGGCGCCCTCGTCCGCTCCGACTGGCGTGCGCGACGTCCCGCAGACAGTCGGCCACAGGACCGTATCGACCGCCGGCCGTTCGCCCTGGTGGTCGACGACTCGATCACGGTGCGGCGCGTCACGCAGCGCCTGCTCGAGCGCAACGGCATGCGCGTGATGACGGCGAAAGACGGCCTCGACGCCGTCGGTGTGCTGCAGGACCATACGCCCGACGTGATCCTGCTCGACATCGAAATGCCGAGGATGGACGGCTACGAGGTGGCCTCCCACGTCCGCAGCGACCCGCGCCTCAAGGACGTCCCGATCGTGATGATCACGTCCCGCGTCGGGGAGAAGCACCGCGCCCGCGCGATCGAGCTCGGTGTCAACGACTACCTCGGCAAACCCTACCAGGAGACGCAGCTGCTGCAGGCGCTGCAGCCGCTGCTCGAGCGGAGGCGCGCGTCGTGACCGGACAGGAACTCTACGGCCTGCTCGTGCCGCTGCTGGACGAGCGGCTGCTCGTGCCGAGGGCCTGCGTGGCGGAGGTCAGCAGCATGCAGGTCCTGCAGGAGATGCCCGGCGCCCCCCCCTGGTACCTCGGGATCTGCCCCTGGAACGGCCGCAGCATTCCCGTGGTGTCGTTCGAAGGGGCATGCGGCCAGCGCATCCCGTCCATCGGCGCGCGCACTCGGATCGTGGTCTTCACCTGTCTGGGGCAGAAGCTGCCGGCCGGTCACTTCGGCATCGTTACCCAGGGCTTCCCGCAGCTGGTGCGGGTGAGCCCGACCGTCATCAGGTCGGACGATTCCCGGGTGTTCGGCGAGCGCGTCCCCGTGCTCTGCCAGGTGCGCATGGTGAACGAGGTGCCACTCGTTCCGGATCTCGACCGCCTAGAGGAAATGATCGCCGACGAGACGACGGTCACCGCCTAGGCGAGTACGAGGCGCATCGCAACGGACCCGGGCCGGCGGCCCTGCTACTCCGGAGCCTCCGCAAGGTCCCCGGCGGCGGACTGCAGGACGGCGAGCGCGGCGATCGCTGCGGTCTCCGTGCGCAGGATGCGCGGGCCCAGCGAGCGCGCATCGAACCCGACCTCCATCGCGGCGTCGCGTTCCGCGTCCGTGAGTCCCCCCTCCGGACCTACCAGGAGAGTCACTCGCCCCGGTGCTGCGACCGCGCCGGCCAGCGCGCGACCTGCACCGGGCCAGAGCAGGATGCGGGCCGCGTCGTCCGGGAGCTCGCCGAGCCAGCGGGCGAGTGGCAGCGGGGGCATCACCTCGGGCACGCGGGCCCGACCCGACTGCTCGCAGGCGGCGATCACGACAGCCTGCCAGTGCGCCAGCCGTCGCTCCGTGCGGTCGGGATCGAGCCGCACCACGCTGCGCTCGGTGACCACCGGCACGACACGGGTCACGCCGAGCTCGGTGGCCTTCTGCAGCACGATGTCCATCCGCTCGCCACGCGCCACCCCCTGGGCGAGGGTGATCGCGAGCGGTGATTCCGGTACCCCTTCAGTCCTGTCGTCCAGCTCGATCTCGACGTGGTCGCCACGCAGCGCGACGATGCGGCCGGAGTAGTCCCAGCCGTCCCCGTTGAACAGGGTGACGGGATCCCCCGTGCGAAGGCGCAGCACGCGGCGCACGTGGCCGGCCGCAGCACCGGTCAGCACGGCGGCTCCCTGCACGCGCAGTTCACAGGCGACGTGGACGCGGATCAGGCGCATGCAATGTCGATGCCGCGCAGCGTCACGTCTGCGAGGAAGTCGATCTGCGACTCGTCCATGACGTAGGGCGGCATCCAGTACACCACGTTGCCGAGGGGACGCAGGAGCGCACCCTGCGACAGGGCGAACTCGTACAGCTTCAGGCCGCGCCGCTCGCGCCAGTCGAAGCGCTCACCGGTGGACCGGTCCCGCACGAGCTCGGCGGCCAGGATCATGCCGGTCTGCCGGACCTCGGCCACGTTCGCGTGGTCGCGAAAGCGGTCGGCTGCGCGCGCCATGTGCCGGGCGAGCGCGACGTTGCGCTCGATGACCCGGTCCGACTCGAAGATGTCGAGCGTCGCAAGCGCCGCGGCACAGGCCAGCGGGTTCCCCGTGTAGCTGTGTGAGTGCAGGAACGCCGTGAGGCGCGTGTAGTCGTCGTAGAACGCGCCGTAGACCTCTTCCGTGGTCACCACCACCGACAGCGGCAGGTAGCCGCCGGTGAGCCCCTTGGAGAGGCACATGAAGTCAGGACTCACGGCCGCCTGCTCGCAGGCGAACATGGTGCCGGTTCGCCCGAAGCCGACCGCGATCTCGTCGGCAATGAGGTGGACGCCGTGGCGGTCGCAGGCCTCGCGCAGCAGCCGGAGGTAGACGGGGTGATACATCCGCATGGACCCTGCGCACTGCACGAGCGGCTCGACGATGACCGCGGCCACCTCGTCGGCGTGGGCCGCCAGCGCCTCTTCCATGGGCCCGAACATGCGACGCGAGTGTGCCTCCCAGGTCTCGCCCGGCTCGCGCCCGTGGCAGTCGGGCGAGGGCACCGTGATCACGTCCATCAGCAGGGGCCGGTAAGTGTCCTTGTACAGCGACACGTCGCCGACGGCGAGCGCGCCGAGGGTCTCGCCGTGATAACTGTTCGAGAGCGTGATGAAGCGGGTCTTCCGCCGCCGGCCGCGATTCTGCCAGTAGTGGAAGCTCATCTTTACCGCTACTTCGACGGCGGAGGAGCCGTTGTCCGCGTAGAAGCAGCGCGCCAGGCCGGTGGGCAACAGCCGCACGAGTCGCTCCGACAGCTCGAGGACGGGCGCGTGGGTGAACCCCGCCAGGATGACGTGTTCCAGCTTGCCGAGCTGGGCGCGCACGGCGTCGTTGATGCGGGGGTTGGCGTGGCCGAACAGGTTGACCCACCAGGAGCTGATCGCGTCGAGGTAGCGTCGGCCGTCGAAGTCGTATAGCCAGACCCCCTCGCCCCGGGCGACGGGCACGAGCGGCAGACGCTCGTGATCCTTCATCTGCGTACAGGGATGCCAGACGACGCCGAGGTCGCGGCGGGCCATCTCTTCGTTGCGGGAGAGCGTGCTCATGATCAGCGGGAGGTCGGTGCGGGTGTCGAGGCCGATTCTAGGGGAAGGGGTAGGCCGCCGCATCGCATGGCGGGGGCGGGCAGCGGCTCGCACCGCGGGGTGCACCCCGGCTAAGCTTGCGGGCATGCAGGCCGCCATTCGCCACGACGGGACCGGGCTCAGGGTCGATCCGCTGACCGGCATGCTCGACGGTGCCGCTTTCACGGCATCTCCCAACTGCGACGATCGACCATCGGGCTGCGTGCCCGAGCTCATCGTGGTGCACGGCATCAGCCTGCCTCCCGGCGAGTTCGGTGGCCCCTGGATCGAGCGGCTGTTCACCAACTCGCTTGAGCCCGACGCGCATCCGTACTTCGCGATGATCGGGGAGCTGCGCGTGTCGGCGCACGCGCTGATACGCCGGGACGGCGGCGTCGTGCAGTTCGTGCCCTTCGGGCGGCGCGCCTGGCACGCCGGTGCCTCGAGCTGGAAGGGGCGCGAGCGCTGCAACGACTTTTCCATCGGCATCGAGCTCGAGGGCGCCGACGACGTGAGCTACGAAGATGCGCAATACGCCACGCTGGCGCGCCTGGTCGCCGAGCTGCTGGAGGCCTATCCGTCGCTGCGGCCGGATGCCATCGTCGGCCACTCGGACATCGCGCCGGGCCGCAAGACCGACCCCGGAATGGCCTTCGAGTGGCCGCGCCTGCGGGCGCTGGTGCGGCTCAACCTGGCGGGCTCCGCCGGGGGGAGCGGCGGGCCATGACCCTCGTGGCGCTGCTCGTGGCGCTCGTGCTCGAGCGGCTCGCAACCCGGTTCCTTCGCCTGCGCGAGGCGGGGTGGCTCGAGTCCTACTCGCGCTGGGCGGCGGCCGCGCTGGGTGACCGCTCCGGGCCGGTCGGCATGCTGCTGTGCCTGATGCTGGCGCTGCTGCCGGTCATCCCGGTCGCGGCCATCGCGCTCGTGCTGGCCCGCGCGGCTCCGGGCCTCGCCTGGCTCGGCTTCGCCTCGATCGTGCTGGTCTTCTCGCTCGGCCCGCGCGACCTGGGCGAGGAGGTGGACGAGTACCTCGACCGCGAGCGCGCAGGCGATGTCGAAGGCGCAGCCCGCGCGGCAGCCGGGATCATCGAGCACGATGCGGCGCAGCGCCGCGACATGCGCGCGGAGGCCGTCGAAGACGCCGTGTTCGTGCAGGCCAACAACCGGGTGTTCGGTGTCCTGTTCTGGTTCGTGCTGCTCGGGCCGGCCGGGCTGGGCCCGGCCGCCGCCTGGTTGTTCCGCGTGAGCGACCTGCTGCGGCGCGCGTCGATCGCCCGGTCGCGACTCCGCCCGGAGGAGACCGGCTGCGCCGAGCGGCTGCACTTTGCGCTCGCCTGGGCCCCCGCACGGCTGCTCGCGACGAGCTACGCGATGGCGGGGAGTTTCGAGGACGCCCGCCGCGGCTGGCGTGAGCTGTACGGCACCCTGCCGTCGCGCCTGCTCGAGCGCAACGACCAGCTGCTGGTGCACGTCGGCCGCGGAGCGCTCGGGGGCGTCGCCGACGTCGACCGCGGCCCGGTCGGTTCGGCGATGCGGATCGTGCGCCGGGCGCTGGTCTTCTGGCTGACGGCCATCGCGTTGCTCTCGCTGGTCGCGTGGATCGCCTGAGGGCGCTGCTGTTGGCGGGCCTGCTGGGCGTGGCCGGCTGGCCGTCCGCGGGGGCCGCTCAGCCGCCGCGCATCGTCAGCCTTGCGCCCCACCTGACCGAGATCCTGTTCGCCGCCGGCGCCGGTGCCCGGATCGTCGGCACGACGGAGTTCAGCGACCATCCCGACGCGGCCCGGCAGGTGCCGCGCGTCGGCGACGCCTTCCGCCTGGACTACGAGCGCATCGTTGCCCTCCGGCCCGACGTGGCCGTCGCCTGGGAGTCCGGCACCCCGGCGCATGCAGTCGACCGCCTTCGGTCACTGGGCATCGACGTGCTGATGGTGCGGACGAACTCTCCCGGGGACGTCGCGGACGCCCTCGAGTCGTTCGGGCGCCTGGCCGGTACCGAGCCCGAGGCCCGGGCAGCCGCGGCGCGGCTGCGGGCAGACCTGGAGTCCCTGCGGCGGGAATACGCAGCGACCGATCCCGTGCGGGTCTTCGTGGAGATCGACGAGGATCCCGTTTACACGGTGTCGGGGAGCCATCTGATCAGCCAGATCGTGTCGCTGTGCGGCGGCGAGAACGTCTTCGGCGAACTCGAAGGCGTAGCGCCGGCCGTCGACCTCGAGGCGGTCGTGGCACGGGATCCGGAGATCATTGTCTCGACCGTCGGCGAGGGCGACCCGGCGGCGCGCTGGAGCCGCTGGTCCTCGATGACGGCCGTGCGGCTCGGCCTGATCTTTCCGTTGCCGCCGGACGAGCTGACCCGTCCTTCGCCGCGCATCGTGACCGGGGCGAGGGCCGTCTGCTCGGCACTCGCCGAAGGACGCCGCCGCCTCGGCCGCCGTTGATCGCCGCCCGCAATGCCTCCATGATGCCTGCGCTGCGGCGGCCCGGCGTGGGGGCGACGGCCGGATTGGGAGCAACCGATGAGCGACATCCGCCGCAATCCCTGGACAATAGCGGGCATGGGGCTCGTGATCCTGATGATCACGAACGGCCTGACGGCTGTCGCCATCTCGGTCTTCGACGAGTCGCTGCTCAACGAGTTCGGCTGGTCCCGCGGCGAACTCAAGTTCCGCGACTTCCTCAATTTCGCGGTCGTGGCGCTGTTCGCCCCCTTCGGCGGTCTGATCCTCGATCGTGTCGGCGCCCGGCGCATGCTCGTCGCCGGCTGCCTCGTCCTGGCCGTGGCGTACTTCGCCTACAGCCGCATCGACCGGCTGCTGCAGATGTACGTGATCCACGTGGCCTTTGCGGTGGCGCTGCTCGCGGCGGGCACGATGGTCGTGATCGTCCTGGTCTCGAGCTGGTTCGTGGAAAAGCGCGGGCTGGCGATCGGCATCGCCCTGGTGGGCACGAGCGCGGGTTCCTTCCTGCTGCCGCCGCTGAACGCCGTGCTGATCGGCGAGCTCGGCTGGCGCCGGACCTTCGTCCTCGAGGCGTTCTTCCCGCTCGTGATCCTGCTGCTGGTGCTGCTGCTGGTGCGCAACTCGCCCGCCGAGGTGGGCGGTCATGCGGTCGGCGTTGCGGCCGACGGTCCCGATCCTCGGCGCTCGGGGCTGGAGTTCGGCCAGGCGCTGCGGACCCGCACCTTCTGGGCCATCGGCTCGTCCGGCTTCCTGATCTACTACTCGATACTCGCGATCTTCGCGCACCTGTTCCTGCACATGCGGGACCTGGGCTACGAGCCCAAGGTGGCTGCCTCGGCGCTGTCACTGCTGTCGCTGGTCGCCATGTCGAGCAAGCTCGGCAGCGGCTGGCTGGCGGATCGCTTCGACCGCCACAAGGTGTTCATGGCGTGCCTCGCGCTGATGCTCGTCGGCGTCGGCGGCCTGTCCACCATGAACGGCGGGATGTGGGTCTGGTCCTCCGTGGCGCTCGTCGGGCTCGGCTGGGGCGGGCTGTTCACGCTCTACAACATGCTCACGGTCAACAACAAGGCGATCGGCAAGATCAACGGCAGCGTGAGCTCGATGGAGGCCTTCGGGGGCGGCCTCGGCATCTGGCTCACGGGGGTGCTGTTCGACGTCTTCGGCAGCTACCAGGTGCCGTTCCTGGTCTTGCTCGCCTGCGTCGCGCTCGGGCTTGCGATCGGCACCCAGATCAGGAGCGAGCTGCCCGAGGATCGGCTGCGGAGATTCACGGCAACGGCATGACGCCACCCGACGCGCGGTTCTGATCAGGGTAGCCTGACTCGACTGGCAGCAGGCAAGGACCGTCGGGTCCCGGGCGCCCCGAGAATCAGCGGCCATGCCCTAAGCACTTATACGCTGTCCTTTTCCCGCGTCTCGTGCTACGGGACATATGGCCCCGGTCGAGCAAGATCGGGAGTACTGCGCGGAATGGCCGCGGGTGACAGCGGTCCCGGCAAGACCATCAGGTGGCGGGGGGGCAAGGATGGCCTACGCCGAGAGTGATCGGACGGTTGTCCTAGCCGGCATGTCGGCACTGTGGGCCTGCGCATTGCTTGAATCGGCGGTACCCGGTTGCATCGATTCTCTCTCCGCTGCCGTAGCGGACTGGCTCTCGATTTCCGTTTCGCAACTCGTCCATGAACCGGAGTGGATGGCGCTCATGGCCCTGGGTTGCCGTGGGGTGGAGGAGATCATCGGGAGCACCGGCGAAGCGGCTTTCGCGGTCGACCGAGACGGCGTGATCATCGCCTGGAACACCGCGGCATCGCGGCTTTTCGGCTACTCCGCACCCGAGGCACGAGGCAGGCTGTGCTGGGAGCTGCTCCAGGGGCGGGACGTGTTCCGCAACCGCTATTGCTGCCAGGGTTGCCCGCTGCGCGAGGCCGCATACGGGCACGAGCCGGTGAGGGAGAGCCGCCTCATGCTCAGGAAGAGCGACGGAGAGCGATTATCCGTCGATGTGTTCATGCTGCTCGCGGGAGACGGCGAGGGCGGGAACATTCTGGTTCATCTCTGCCGGCCCGCGGAATCGGTCAAGACCGGCACGTCCCTGCCTCCTGCGCGTGTACCTGAAGCACATTCACTCAATCACCATCGAGGCATGCTCACCGGCCGGGAGATCGAGGTGCTGTCGCTGCTCGACTGCGGAAAGAGTACAGAGGAAATTGCGTCGACGCTCTGCCTGAGCCGGGCGACCGTACGCAATCACGTGCAGCACATTCTCTTCAAGCTGCGCGTGCGCAGCCGGATTGCCGCCGTGAGCAAGGCCCGCCAGATCGGGCTGATCTAGCCGACAGCCCCACCAGCACGGGCCGTGTGCATCATGCCCGTGACGCGGCTGTCCTACGGTCGGCCGTCGACGCTGCACTTCACAGCCAGTTTTCCGGCCTCGCGGCGTGAATCGTTTGCATCAGTGCGCCGGTCCGATCGCCGGATTCAACTTCCGCGGTACTCGCGGTATTCAAGAGCTTCACTACAAGCAGGTTTCTACGGCATCGGCGCCTCGGCAGCATTCCGCTGCGGTTGATGCGCAAGCAGGGGGCGCAGCGCCGCAATTGAGCCGCGATGGCGGCGAGGAGGGATCATGATCAGGACACTGAAAGGCACGGGGCTGCTCTCGGCAGGCGGCATGCTGCTGCTACTGGCGGTGTCCGGGGCCAGCGCCCAGCCACCCGGCATCACCGACAAGGAGCCACTGGTGCAAGCGACATCCCTGGCCGGTGTGCCGTACAAGGTGGTGCAAATCGCCGACCTGAATCTGCAACACCCGGCCGGCATGGTCACATTGCGTGCTCGCATCAAGGCTGCCGTGAACAGCGTCTGTGGTGATGCCTATGTCTGGGATCTCGAAGGCACACAGCGAGTTCGCGCTTGTCGCGAGGCCGCGTTTCAGGATGGGCTTGCACAGGTAAGCGCGCAGACGGAGAGAGTGACGGTAGCCGCCCGCTAGTCGCGCCCGCAGGCCTTCACAAGGCGAGCGGCCTCGTCTGCCGGAAGGACGGGGCCACGAGACTCAGCCGGCGCCGCGATCGTGGCGCCAGAGGACCTCCTGTCCGTTCTCGTGCCGGGCGAGCACGCGGGCGAGCACGAACAGCAGGTCGGACAG
>LJNS01000090.1 GCA_001303245.1 Gammaproteobacteria bacterium SG8_30 | reverse complement strand
GGGACGGGTCGCCCGCGCAGGTCGAGCACGCGCGACTCGAGATCGGTCTGCAACCCGCCCATGCTCTTGCGGCTGATGACGAACTCGCGGATCGCGACCAGCGGGCCCGCCTTCGGGTCCAGGATCTTCTGGAAGCGGCAGGTCCGCAGCCGGTCGCCGGTCCAGCGTCGCGCGAACTCGATCCGGCGAAGCTGCTCATCATTGTGGAAACGTGGCCCGCGGCCGATGCGCTCATCGTAGCGCGAGGCGGCCTCGTGCACGGCCGCGTAGTCGACCGAGCCGTCGCCCACCAGCTCGTTCATGCGCTCGACCAGCTCCGGCAGGGTGCCGGCCACGACGATGTCCTCGCAGTTCGCCGTGAGCTCCTCGTACAGCCAGCGGTTGCCGAGGAGCAGGTCACGCGCCACGCGCAGCCGTTTTCGGTCACGAAAAGCCGGATTGAACTCCGCACCCGAGACGGCCAGCTCCTTGAGCGCGATGCGGCGGTTCAGGAGTTGCCAGGAGTAGCCGCGCTCCTGCCGGCAGATCTGCGCGACGAGGTCGTGGGTATCGTAGCCCGTGACCAGCGGCATCGGCCCGATGCGCTCGCCCCTCCAGTCGAGCCACAGCGCCGACTTGGGCGGCACGAGCGACAACCCGTGCCCGGGCTTGCGCGGGCGCCAGTGCCGCACGCCGGCGGCGTAGTTCCACTGCCAGTCGAGGTGCGTGATGGCCGCACCGACGCTCCCCGCCGCGTCATGCAGCCGGCCGTCTGCGAACCTGTGCGAGCCATTCAGGATCACCTCCGGCGGCCGGCCCCAGTCCGTGTGCCAGTTCGCCCTGACGCGGTCGATGTCCCCGTTGATGCCGCCCGAGGCGACGACTAGCGACTCGGCCTCGACCTCGAACTCCTCGCCGGTCTGCTCGACGACGCCCCGGCAGCCCGTCACGCGCCCGTCGTGTGTCAGCAGTTCGTCCACGCGATGGCCGAACCGGGTGGTCAGGAGATCCCTCGCCGGGTGACCCAGCAGGTGGCCGGCAAGACGCTCGGACAGCACGTGGCCGGTTCCCCAGACGATGTGCCAGCGCGGGACCGAGTTGCCCGGTACGTGCAGGCCCCGCTCGACCCACATCGGCATGGGCATGAACTCGACGTCGAGGTCGCGCAGCCAGTCGTAGACCTCGCGCACGCAGCGCTCGACGTAGGCCTCCGCCCAGGCCCGCGGCCACCGGTCCTTCGGGCCCAGCTCGCCGAAGGCGAGCCAGTCGGCGAGCCCCAGCGCCGCGCTGTCGCGGATGCCGTACCTGCGCTGCAGGGGCGTGCCGGCGAACCAGATGCCGCCGAAGCTCTCCTTCGCGAGCCCGCCGAGGTTCTCCTCGGCGTCACGGTCGAGGAGCAGCACGGTCCGCCCGCGGCCGATGAGCTCGTAGGCCGTGGCGATGCCGGCGATGCCGGCGCCGATGACGACGACGTCCGTCCGATGGCGCATGCGGTTCCCGATGAATAACGCAGCCCCGGCTTCGCGCGGGGTCTGCCGCTTACTCTACACTCGGTGGTTGGCGCCGGCATCGACGGCCATCCGCGACGGAGGAAGCGAGCCATGCAAATCTGGGTCGACGCCGACGCCTGCCCGAAGCCGATCAAGGAAGTCCTGTTCCGGGCGGCGGAGCGCACCGGCGTGTCGCTGACGCTGGTCGCGAATCACCCGATGGCCGTTCCGAGGCGTCCGAACATACGCATGCTGCAGGTACCGGGCGGCTTCGACGTCGCCGATGGCGAGATCATGGAGCGGGTGCGGCCCGGCGACCTCGTCGTCACCGCCGACATCCCGCTCGCGGCGGAGGTCATCGCGCGCGGCGCCACGGCGCTCAATCCGCGCGGCGAGCTCTACTCGCCGGACACGATCCGCTCGGTGCTTTCGATGCGCGACTTCATGGACACGATGCGCGCCAGCGGTGTGCAGACGTCCGGACCGCCGGCGCTCAGCCCGGCGGATCGAAAGGCCTTCGCCGGGCACCTCGACCGCTGGTTGGCCCACCGGCCGGCCGGGACCTAACCAGGGCGTCGCCCCGCAAGCCGTCCGCAGACCCGCGGGTCCGCGTCCGTCAGCGTGCGTCCGGGAATACCCGCGCCCAGTCGCGCTTCATGTCGACGACGATCCAGCCGCGCTCGCCGGCCTCGTCGAGACCGCGCGCGAGCCGGCCGATCGAGGAGTCCCGGTCGTAGGCATACTCGCGCTCCGCGTCCGTGTGGTGCACGAGCAGCCCGAGGCGTGCGCCGTCCCCGGCCGTCGTCCACTCGAGCATCTGGAAGTCGCCGTCCGAGTTGCCGAAGGCGAACACCGGCCGGCGGCCGATGTACTTGTGGATACCGACCGGCTTGCCGTCCTTGTCGTCGATGAAGTCGAGTTCCGGCAGCCGGACGATGACCGGCTCGCCGTCGCGCACCTCGTACTTCGTCCGGATCGAGCTGCCGATCACCTGCTCGGGCGGGATGCCGTAGACGCGCTCGGCGAAGGCGCGCATGAACTCGACTCCGCCGCCCGAGACGATGAAGGTCTTGAAGCCGTTGGCGCGCAGGTAGTCGAGCAGCTCGCGCATGGGCTGGTAGATCATCTGCTCGAACGGCCGATTCGTCTGCGGGTGCCGTGCCCTGGCGAGCCAGTCCTTCACGATCGCCTCGAATTCCGCGCTCGTGTTGCCCGCGTGCGTGGCCATGACGAGCTCGAGGATCGCGTGCTCGCCACCGGCGGCGACGGCCGCCATGTCGCCGGCCAGGACCGACTTGAACGGCTCCTTGTCCTTCCACTCGGGGTGCTGCGGCGCCATCTCCCGCACGCGATCGATGGCGAACAGCAGCTGGAAGTACGCGGGCTGCTCGGCCCACAGCGTGCCGTCGTTGTCGAACACGGCGATGCGTTCGGCCGGGGGCACGTAGCTTGCCGAGGTCGGCGTCGTCGTCGCGACGACGAAGTCCACGATCGCCTGCCGCGTCTGCGTGTCGCGCCACGACGGCAGCATGTCGGCGGCAGCCGCCAGGCTGGTGCCCGCCAGGATCACTCCCAGCAACAACCTGGCCGTTCCATTCATCAGCGCACGTCCCGTCATTTCCTACCCCTGTGGCCCTGGAGCGATCCAGGCATAGTACGGATTGTCCGGTGCCGATGCTCGCAGCCTTGCGAGGCTGGCGCCCGAGCGCGCCCGATCCCCTTCCAGGGACGCCTGCAGCGCCTGGAAGAGCAGGCCGAGATGCCCGCGATGGCGATGCACCTCGGCCTCGAACTCTGGGCTGGCGCCGGCAAGCGGCGGGTCCGTGGTCACGGCGACGACCGCCGGCAGCACGCGTGCCATCTCGCCGGGACGCAGCCACGGTGCCACTTCGATTCGCGGCCGGTCGTCGGTCACCGGCGGCGCGCTGCCCACGAAGGCCGCCAGTCCCGCCCGGTCGGTCACCCACGTAGCCAGCGCGGCCGCGGCGGACTCGACGCCGACCTCGGAGAGCGCCTCGGCCACGCCGGCCCGCTCGAAGCGTTGCGTGATGTGCCCGACGTCCAGGCGTAGCGGCTGCATCGAGCCGACCAGCAGCATCTCGTGAACTTCGGTCGTCCAGAGGCTGACGTAGGGGAATGCGTCGAGGAAACTGCGGACCAGCGACCGGGAGTCCTCGAGGTTCTGAGTCGGCAGCGGCCACCACTGCGCGACCATTCCTCCGGAGGAAAGCCTTCGCTTCGCGAGCTCGTAGAACTCGCGCGAGTACAGGTTGACGACGCCGGCCGCCGACGGCGGAGGCGGCTCGAGCGTGATCAGGTCCCAGGTCTCGTCGCGGCGCAGCAGCTCGTGCCGGCCGTCGGCTATCCGGATCTCGACCCGCGGATCGCCGCTCACCCCGTAGTTGCCCGCAAAACGGGAGGTGGCTTCGACGACTTCGGGAAGCAGCTCCACGCAAGTCCGCCGCGACAGGCCGGGATCTGCGAGCAGGGCGCCGCAGGTGATCCCGGTCCCGAGCGCGATGACCATCGCGGCGCGCGGCTCACCGGGGTGGATGAGCAGCGGCAACAGCGCCTGCAGGCGCATGTAGCGCAGCGAGGCCAGCGAGTCGCCCGAGTTGGACACGCCGGATACGTACAGGCGGCGGAACGGCCCGGCGGGCGTGGACTGTTCCAGCACGGCAACGGTGCCGCCGATCCCTTCCGCATAGAAGTCGAGTCGGCCGCCGCGCGCGTCGGCGAGCAAGCGGCCGAGCGTGTCCCGCGGCAACAGCGAGGCGGCCACGACGCCGATAGCGAGCAGCGACACCGCGGCCGCCGCCGTCGCCCGGTTGCGCCGCGGCGAGGCCAGTGTCGCCACCACGCCGACGGTCGCCGCCAGGATCGCCAGCAGGAACAGCGTTCGCGCGAGTCCCAGCGCCGGGACCAGGACGAATCCGACCAGGAGTGTTCCGCAGATGGCTCCGGCCAGGTTCCACGCCGTGACGCGGCCGATCGAGCGGCCGGCCTGGAGCGCGTGCGCGCTCAGCCGCACGGCGGCCGGAAAGGCCGCGCCCAGCAGCAGCGTTGTCGGCAGGACGACGACCACTGCCGCGAACAGGAACCGGCCGTACATGCCGAGAGCGTGCGAGCCCGACAGCCGCGTCGCCCAGCGGCCCAGGACGTCCTGTGCTTCCGGCAGCCAGGCGCCGAGCGTCGCATAGGTCAGCATGGCCAGCAGCCCGGCGCCGGACACCAGCAGGCCGAAGGCCGACCAGCGGTCCGTGACGCGGTCCGCGAACCTCGACCACAGCGCGCTGCCCGCGGCGAGCCCGAAGAGGTAGACGGCAAGCACCACCGCGAAGGCAGCGCCCCGCGTGCTGGTGAATGGCGCGACCAGCTGCGACCACAGCACCTCGTAGCCGATCGCGGTGCCACCCGCGAAGGCGTAAAGGACCAGACCGAGCAGGATCATCCCGACCGGCATGGACGGCCCGGGGACAGCCTCTCCGGCCGGCGGCGAGGCGGCGACGGTCCGCGGATCGAGGCGGCGGTCCACGGTGAGCGCAAGGGCCGCGACCACGGCGCAGGCGAAACCGGCAGCGAGGCCGGCGCCGCGGACGCCGAAGGCGGGAACGACGAGAAACGGCATGAGCAGCGCGCCCGCCACGGCACCCGCCGTGTTCCACGCGTACAGTGACCCCGACTCGCGTCCCAGGGCCCTGTCGGCCGGCACGAGCGCACGCAGGGCGGCAGGCAACGTGCCGCCCATGAAGAACGCCGGGATCGCGACCAGGAGCGCGGGCAGGCACCAGGCGAGCCACCCGACCGAGGAGTAAAGCGAAACGAACGCCGACGGCGCCCGGACCAGCAGCAGGGTCGCGGCCACGCCCAGCACGCCGACCATGCCCTCGAGCGCCGCGTACCAGCGCAACGGGCGCCCGGCACGATCCACCCGCAAGCCGATGACGGCCGAACCCGCGGCCAGGCCGGCAAAGAAGAATGCGACGCCGATCGAGACCGCGAGCACCTCGACGCCGACGACGAGGGTCAGCTGCTTGACCCACAAGGTCTGGAATGCCAGCGCCGTCACGCCGGACAGGAAAAGCAGAAGCCGGGCGGACGCCGGGACACCTGCAGGTGATCCGACGCCCGCCCGGCCCTGATCGTGTGACGGCCGGGTTCCCACCGGGACCGGGCTAGTGCCCGTTCATGGGCGCGCCGCTAGTTGGACCCGCCCTTGGCGCCCGTCTGGATCTTCTCCATGGCGTCACCCAGGCTGAAGCTCCCCGGCTTCTGCCGCGGCGGGTATTCCTGGAGCGTCTTGAGGAAATCGCCGACGATGGCTTGTGCCGGGACCAGCAGGTAGGCCCGCTCCAGACGCCACTTCGGGTAGTCGATGCCCTCGTGATCCGCTCGCTCGAAGGGATCCGTGCGCAGGTTGAACAACTTGGGAAGCCGCAGGGTCACCATGGGGTCCTGCCAGACCTCGTAGCCGTGGGCACGCTGTTCCATGAATACGAGCTTGTACTGATCGTAGCGCAAGCCGGCGACGTCGCCGTCGTCCGTCCAGTAGAAGAACTCGCGGCGCGGGCCGGCCTTGCTTTCGCCGCGGAAGTACGGGCCCCAGTCATATCCGTCGAGGTGGACCTTGTAGGTCTTGCCGCCGACCTTGGCACCCTTGAGCAGGTTTGCCTTGATGTCGGGCTGACCGGCCGCCGCCATCAGCGTGGGCAGGAAATCCTCGTGCGACATGATGTCGTTGTAGACCGAGCCGGGCGTGACGGTGCCCGGCCAGCGCACGACGAGGGGCACGCGGTAGCCACCTTCCCAGTTGGTGTTCTTCTCGCCCCGGAACGGCGTCGTACCGCCATCCGGCCAGCTCATCGCCTCGGCGCCGTTGTCCGTCGTCCAGACGACGATGGTGTTGTCGGCGATACCGAGGTCGTCGAGCAGCTTGAGCAGCTGCCCGATGTGCCCGTCGTGCTCGACCATGCCATCCGGGTAGATGCCGAGGCCCGTCTTGCCCTGGGACTCCTCCTTCAGGTGCGTCCAGATGTGCATGCGCGAGGTGTTGAACCAGGCGAAGAACGGCTTGCCGTCGCGGACGTTGCGCTGGATGAAGTCCTTCGTCGCCCCGAGGACCTCCTCGTCGATCGTTTCCATCCGCTTCTTGGTCAAGGGGCCCGTGTCGGTGCAGCTCTGCTTGCCCCAGGCGCCGAAGCGCGGGTCGTCAGGCAGGGTACTGACCGATGCCGTCGCGGTGCACTTGAACACGCCGCGCGGCCCGAACTTCGCCTTGAACTCCGGGTTCTTCGGATAGTCGGCGTTCTCCGGCTCCTCCTCCGCGTTCAGGTGGTAGAAGTTGCCGAAGAACTCGTCGAACCCGTGCACCGTCGGGAAGTGCTCGTTGCGGTCGCCGAGGTGGTTCTTGCCGAACTGTCCCGTCGCGTAGCCCTGCGCCTTGAGCAGGTTCGCGATCGTCGGATCCTCCGCCGAGAGTCCCTCGGGCGCGCCGGGCAGGCCCACCTTGAGGAGGCCGGTGCGGATGGGGGACTGCCCCGTAACGAAAGCCGCGCGACCGGCCGTGCAACTCTGCTGGGCATAGGCATCGGTGAACATCGCGCCTTCGCGCGCGATGCGATCGATGTTGGGTGTCTTGTAGCCCATCATGCCCTGGTTGTAGGCGCTGACGTTCCAGTAGCCCACGTCGTCGCCGAACATCACCAGGATGTTGGGCTTGTCGGCCGCGTAGGCCTGCGTGAGTGCCTGGATCCCCAGCAGGGCGACTGCCGCCAGCGTCTGCCGGCAGGCAACTCTTCGGATGGTCATGGCTTCCCCTCGGTTTGTGGCCTAGCGGCCATAGGTATTTCCCACAAAGCTTATGGTATGTCGGACGGATCCGTCCAATGCATTCCTTTGTCTAGTTCAATAAACGAGACGCATGATCGGCCGTGACCGCTTCGGCGATGCAGAGTGAACGCTCGCCGGTCGGGAACGGGGCGGTCGCCGGACTCAACCGGCGACCGCCCGCACTTCGGCCGACGGCGGCCGTTTGACGGGCCTCCGTCAGCTGCCCGGCGGCATCAGCGCCTTGGTGGCGTCCCCGATGGTGAAGCTGCCCGGCTTCTGCCGCGGCGGGTAGTCCTTGAACGTCGCCAGGAACCTGGCCACGTAGTCGCCCGCCGGCAGCAGGAGATAGGGCCGGTCCAGGAACCAGTCGTCGTAGGTGTTGGAAGTCACCATGCCGCGCTCGTAAGGATCCCGGCGCAGGTTGACGAGCAGCGGGACGCGAAGCGGCACGAACGGCTCGCGCCAAGCCTGGAAGGTGGCCTCCGCCCGCTGCTCCAGGAAGATCACCTTCCAGTCCCGGTAGCGCAGCGCCGTCAGGTCGCCGTCGTCCGAGAAGTAGAAGATCTCGTTGCGCGGGCTCTTGTCCGTCTGGCCCGTCAGCAACGGCAGGATGTCGTAGCCGTCCAGGTGGACCTTGTAGCTGCGGGCGCCGAGCCTCGTTCCCTTCAGCAGGCGGTCCTTCACGTCCGCATCGCCGGCCACGGCCGCGAAGGTCGGCAGCCAGTCCATGTGGTGCACGATCTCGTTGGTGACCGAGCCGGGGGCGATCCTGCCCGGCCAGCGGACGAAGGCGGGCACGCGCCAGCCGCCTTCCCAGTTCGTGTTCTTCTCGCCGCGAAACGGCGTCATCGCCGCATCCGGCCAGGTGTTCATGTGCGGGCCGTTGTCGGTCGAGTAGAACACGATCGTGTCGTCGGCGATTCCGAGCTCGTCGAGCAGGGCGAGGAACTTGCCGATGTGTATGTCGTGCTCGACCATGCCGTCGGAGTACTCGTCCTGACCGGAGATGCCGCGCAGCGATTCCTTCACATGGGTGCGAAAGTGCATGCGCGTTCCGCTCCACCAGACGAACCACGGCTTGCCGGCAGCCTGCGCCTCGCGGATGAAGCGGATGGCGGCGTCCGAGGTCTCGTCGTCCACGGTCTCCATGCGCTTCTTGGTCAGCGGGCCCGTGTCCTCGATGCGCTGGGTGCCGTCGGGATTGGCCCACGAGTGGATGACGCCCCTCGGGCCGTACCGCTCGCGGAAGGTCTTGCCGTCGGCCAGCTTCACGTCGGCGGGATAGTCCTCGTTCTCGGGTTCCTCCTCCGCGTTCAGGTGGTAGAGGTTGCCGAAGAACTCGTCGAAGCCGTGCATCGTCGGCAGGTGCTCGTCGCGATCGCCCAGGTGGTTCTTGCCGAACTGGCCGGTGGCATAGCCGCGGGCCTTGAGCACCGTGGCGATCGTGGGATCTTCCTTCTGCATGCCTTCCTTCGCGCCGGGCAGTCCGACCTTGGAGAGGCCCGTGCGGAACACGCTCTGGCCGGTGATGAACGACGAGCGCCCGGCCGTGCAGGACTGCTCGCCGTAGTAGTCGGTGAAGGCCATGCCTTCGTTCGCGATGCGGTCGATGTTGGGCGTGCGATAGCCCATCAAGCCGCGGGTGTTGTAGGAAATATTGGACATCCCGATGTCGTCGCCCCAGACGACGAGGATGTTGGGCTGGCCGGCCTGTGCGAGCGCGGGCAGCGCGCCGCCCAGACCGATCAGCCCCAAGAGCACCAGGGCAGTCCCTGCCAAGAAGTCACGTCCTCGCATGCAATAGCCCTCCTGGAATCTTCAATGGGTGCCGGGCTGTCCAACCCGCAACGGCACACAAACCGTCCGGCACGCTACGCGAGGGTCTGCATCGGGGTCCAATGCAATATCTGGACCTGAAACGGCTGCGGCAGGTCGTCGCGATCGCCGAGGAACGGAATTTCGCCGAGGCGGCGCGCAAGCTGGCGCTGAGCCAGCCCGCTCTGTCCCGGAGCCTTCAGGTCCTTGAGACCGACCTCGGGGGGCGGCTGTTCGATCGCGGCAGGGGCGGCGTGACGCCGACCCCTCTCGGGGAGCGCGTGATCGCTCACGCCCGCTCGCTCCTGCGGCAGGCAGAGGAGGCGCGGCGCGACATCGACCTCGTGCTGGGCTGCGAGGCCGGGACGCTGCGGATCGGGGTGGGCCCCTATCCCGCGTCGATCTCGGTCGGCCTCGCGGTTGCCAGGTTGATCGAGCGGCACCCGGGACTGGAGATCACGGTGCAGGTGAACGACGCCGAGTCCCTGACCCGGCAGGTCCTCGAAGCGGAAGTCGACCTGGCCGTGGCCGAGCTGACCTGGACCAGCATCATCGATCGCCTCAATGTCGTGAAGCTGCCCAAGCACCCGGCGAGCTTCTTCTGCCGGGCGATTCACCCCCTGGTACGGAGTCGGACGCTGACGCTCGACGACATCGGGACCTTCCCGCTGGTCGCGACGCCGCTCCCGGAACGCGTCTGGCACCTCCTGCGCGGGGCCGGGCCGGGCACCGTGGCGTCTCATCGTGCGCAGAATTCCGCACGCCGCCCGCGAATTCAGGTCAACAACTTCGAGTTGATCCGCCGCATCGTGCTCGAGAGCGATGCGGTCGGCCTGGCCACCGCTTCACAGATCTCGGACGACGTGCAGGCCGGTCTCCTGCAGACCCTCGACCTTTTGGTCCCGGGCCTCGAGAGCAACTACGGCGTCATCATCCTGGCGGGTCGTACGCCGTCGCCGGCCGCGGAGGCCTTCGTCGAGATCCTGCGACAGGTGGAGGCCGAGGTGCAGGCTGCCTGACGAGCGGCTTCGGAGGCCGCCGCTCTGTGGCCGCTGCATCGCCGAGGGCCGCGCGCTCGACAGTCCGGCACTGCCGGCGCATGCTGCGATCGACGTCGGCCTGTCGTGAGCCGCGAACCCGGGGCCGACGAAGGGGGGCGACATGAGCAGCGTACGGGTCCTCGTGGGCACGAGGAAAGGCGCCTTCATCCTGACCGCGGACGGCAGGCGCAAGGACTGGTCGGTTGCGGGCCCGCATTTCGCCGGCTGGGAGGTCTATCACCTCAAGGGCTCTCCCGCGGATCCGGATCGCATCTACGCCTCGCAATCCAGTGGCTGGTTCGGACAGATCATTCAACGATCCAGCGATGGCGGCCGGATGTGGGAGCAGCCGGGATCGGACATCCCCACGGGCGACCCTGCCGGCTCGTCCAGCGAGGCGCCGCTGCCGACGGGCGAGAGCAACCGCTTCGTCTACGACACCTCGCCCGGGACCGGCCGCCCGCTGACCTCGCACCAGTGGTACGACGGCAGCCAGCATCCCTGGGAGTTCAAGCGCGTCTGGCACATCGAGCCTTCGCCCGCCGACCCCGACACCGCCTACGCGGGTGTCGAGGACGCCGCGCTGTTCCGCACCACCGATGGCGGCGCGTCGTGGCACGAGCTGGCCGGCCTGCGCGGCCACGAGTCCGGCCCGAAATGGCAGCCCGGCGCCGGCGGGATGTGCCTGCACACGATCCTGCTGGATCCCTCCGACCCCGGCAGGATCCACGTGGCCGTCTCGGCGGCCGGGGCGTTCCGGACCGAGGACGGCGGCGAGACCTGGCGGCCGATCAACCGCGGACTCGTGTCGCAGTACATTCCGGACCCGACCGCCGAAGTGGGCCACTGCGTGCACTGCATCGCGAAGCACCCCTCGCGGCCGGCGACGCTCTACATGCAGAAGCACTGGGACGTCATGCGCAGCGACGACAGCGGCGCGAGCTGGCGGGAGGTCAGCGGCGACCTGCCGAGCGATTTCGGGTTCCCGATAGGCGTGCACGCGCACGAGCCCGAGACGATCTACGTCGTGCCGCTCAAGAGCGACTCCGAGCGCTACCCGCCGGAAGGGAAGCTGCGCGTCTATCGAAGCCGCACGGGAGGCGACGAGTGGGAGCCGCTGACGAGCGGCCTGCCGCAGAAGGACTGTTTCGTGAACGTACTGCGCGACGCCATGGCGGTGGACTCGCTCGAGCCCTGCGGCGTGTACTTCGGCACGACCGGAGGCCAGGTCTACGTCTCGGAGGACGACGGCGACCACTGGACGCCGATCGTGCGTGACCTGCCCGCGGTGCTGTCCGTGGAGGTGCAGACGCTGCCGTGATCCGCGTCGTCATTCCGCAGCACCTGCGGACGCTCGCTGGGGTCGACGGCGAGGTGGCGCTCGCTGTCGCAAGCCCCGTCACGATGACCGCGCTGCTCGATGCGCTCGAGCAGCGTTACCCCATGCTGCGGGGCACGATCCGCGACCACGCGACCGGCCGGCGGCGGCCTCTCGTGCGCATCTTCGCCTGCGGCGAGGACCTGTCGCACGAGCGCCCGGATGCGCCCTTGCCGGGCGCCGTCGTGTCGGGGGCAGAGCCCGTCTACGTCGTCGGCGCCATCGCCGGGGGGTGACCAGCGGGCCCGGCGGTCACATCCGCCCGCTGCGAAAGCCACCGCCCGTCCGGCCCGGGCGGCCGTCGCCGAAGCGCCGCGGCGCTCCCGCGGGCTTGCCCGACCGGCGCGCGGGCCGGCCTTGACCCGGCCGTGGCTGCTTCGGCCCTGTCTGTTCCGCAGACGCAGCACGGTGGCCACCGCGCTGCGCCTCGGCGCGCGGCGGGGACTCATGGCGCACCACCGCGAAGCGCGGCGTCTCGATGAACGGCACGGACTGCCTCATGGTCCGCTCGATGTCCCGGAGCAGGCCCGTCTCGTCCGGGGCCACCAGCGACACCGCGCGTCCGGTCGCGCCGGCACGGGCCGTGCGGCCGATCCGGTGCACGTAGTCCTCGGGCACGTTCGGCAGCTCGTAGTTCACGACCTGCGGCAGTTCCTTGATGTCGAGCCCGCGCGAGGCGACCTCGGTCGCAACCAGCGCCGTGATCTTGCCGGCCTTGAAGTCGGCGAGCGCCCGGACGCGCGCCGACTGGCTCTTGTTGCCGTGGATAGCGGCGGCCCGGATGCCGGCGCCTTCGAGCTGCTGGGCCAGGCGATTCGCGCCGTGCTTGGTGCGCGTGAACACCAGCGCCTGGTACCACGGCCCCTCGTCTGTGGCGCCGTGGCCGAACAGGTGCACCAGCAGGTGCCGCTTGTGCTCCTTGTCCACGCGGAAGGCGACCTGCTCGACCCGCTCGGCCGTGCTGTTGCGCGGGGCGACGTCGACGTGCACGGGGTCGCGCAGCAGCCGTGCTGCCAGCGAGCGGATGTCGTCGCTGTAGGTCGCCGAGAACAGCAGGTTCTGCCGCTCCGGCGGCAACAGCTGCATCACGCGACGGATGTCGTGGATGAAGCCCATGTCGAGCATCCGGTCGGCCTCGTCGAGCACGAAGTGCGCAACCTGCGAGAGGTCGGCGAGCCTGCGGTTGGCGAGGTCGAGCAGGCGGCCCGGCGTCGCGACCAGGATGTCGCAGCCGGCCCGCAGGGCCTCGATCTGCGGGTTCTCGCCGACTCCGCCGAAGATGACGCGAGTGCGGAGGTTCTTGTGGGCGCCGTAGTCGATGGCGCTCTGGGCCACCTGCGCGGCGAGCTCGCGCGTCGGGGTGAGGACGAGCACGCGCGGGGCGCGGCCTTCGGCCCGCCCGAGCTTCTGCAGCAGCGGCAGCACGAAGCCCGCCGTCTTGCCGGTGCCCGTCTGGGCGCCGGCGAGCAGGTCGCGGCCGGCGAGCACCGCCGGGATGGCCTGCCGCTGGATGGGGGTCGGCGCGTCGTAGCCCTTGTCGGCGACCGCGCGCGTCAGCTCGGGCTCGAGCCCGAGTTCGGAGAATGACATCGGTATTGGATCCTTCAGTGGACTCGCTGCACGGGGATCAGCCCCGGGGCGGTCAGTAGCGAGGGAGTGGTCGGGTTTCGAGCGGGCCGGCACGGCCGCGGCTTCGAGCCAAAGGGGGCGCTGACCGCGCGACCCTGATTTGATGGCGCGCACTATACACGGACGCGCAGGCCGGTGTAGGCAATTTCGTCACACCTTGGGGGGAGGCGCGCGCGCCGCCCGGCCACCGCCGAGTTCAGCGATTCAGCTCGTAGAGGCACATGTTGACGACCGAGGCGAGGTTCAGGGACTCGATTGCGCCGCAGCCGGGGACCGTGAATGCCCTTGCCCGGAGTGCGTCGACCGTTCGCGCGGGCAGACCGCGCGCCTCGTTGCCGAAGACGTAGCAGTCGCAGTCCCTGAAGCGTTCGGAGCGCACGGGCTCGCCGTGCAGATCGAGGCAGGCGATGCGGGCGAAGCGCCCGGGCAACGTTTCAACCGCGAGGCCGGTCTCGAAAGGCACGTGGAAGATCGCGCCCGCGCTCGCCCGCACGGCCTTGGCATTGTAGGGGTCGACGCTGCCGGGACCGAGCAGGCAGCGGAAGCCGCCGAACCACGCCAGCGTACGCAGGATCGTCCCGAGGTTGCCCGGATCCCGGACCTCGTGGAGATAGATCGCGCGCTCCCCCGGCACGGGCGGGCGAGCCGCCAGCAACGGCACGACCGCGACGATTCCCTGCGGCTCGCGGGTCTCCGACAGGCGCGCCATCTGGCGGGCGCTGACCACCTGCGTCTCGAGCGCACTCGGCCAGCCCGCGCGCTCGCCGGTCAGGTACAGCCGGGCGGAGTGCAACGCGGGGTTGTCGCGCGCCGCCTTCTCGAGTTCGAGCACGAGGTGCTCGCCTTCCACCAGGAAGTGGCCGAATTCCTCGCGGAACTTCCGCTGGTGCAGCTTCCTCAGCTCGTCGAGCTTCATGACCGGCCGGGCCCGGGGTCGGAGCACGGGGCGGCTGCGGCGGCGTCCTGCAGGATCGAGAGCGCCACAGCTTCCGCGACCCGGATGCCGTCCACGCCGGCCGACAGGATGCCGCCCGCGTAGCCAGCCCCCTCGCCGGCGGGATAGAGGCCCTGCACGTTGACGCTCTGCATGGTCAGCGGATCCCGCGTGATGCGGATCGGCGAGGAAGTGCGCGTCTCGACGCCCGTGAGCACGGCGTCGTCGCGGTCGAATCCCCGGATCTGCCTGCCGAAGGCCGGCAGCGCCTCGCGTATCGCCGCGATGGCATAGTCGGGCAGCGCCGGCGCGAGGTCGCCGAGCCTGACGCCGGGCTGGTAGGAGGGAATCACGTCACCGAGTTTCGTGGAGGGGACGCCGCGGAGGAAGTCGCCCACCAGCTGCGCGGGTGCGCAGTAGTCCCGTCCCCCCAGCTCGTAGGCGATGGACTCCAGCCGCTCCTGCAGCTCGACTCCCGCCAGGGGATCGCCGGGAAAGTCCTGCTCGGGCGTGATGCCGACGACGATGCCGGCGTTCGCGTTGCGCTCCTTGCGCGAGTACTGGCTCATGCCGTTGGTCACCACGCGTTCCCGCCCGGACGTTGCGGCAACGACCGTGCCGCCAGGGCACATGCAGAAGCTGTAGACCGTACGGCCGTTCTTCGCGTGATGCACGAGCCTGTAGTCGGCAGCGCCCAGGGCCGGATGGCCGGCGTGGGGGCCGAGCCGCGCCCGGTCTATCAGCGACTGCGGATGCTCGATGCGAAAGCCGATCGAGAAGGCCTTGGGCTCGATGAAGACCCCGCGCCGGTGGAGCATGCGAAACGTGTCGCGGGAGCTGTGGCCCAGGGCCAGCACCACGTGGCGGCCCCGAACAACCTGGCCGTCGGCGAGGACCACGCCCTCCATGCGGCCGTCGTCGAGCTGCAGGTCGGTCACCCGCGACTCGAACCGGATCTCGCCGCCGAGTGCGAGGATCTCCCTGCGCATGGCGGCCACCACGCCGGTGAGGCGGAACGTCCCGATGTGCGGCTTGCTGACGTACAGGATCTCGGCCGGCGCGCCGGCGCGGACGAACTCCTGCATCACCTTGCGTCCGTAGAACTTCGGGTCCCTGATCTGGCTGTAGAGCTTGCCGTCGGAGAAGAGCCCTGCGCCCCCCTCGCCGAACTGGACGTTGGACTCCGGGGTCAGCACCTTCTTGCGCCACAGGGCCCAGGTGTCCTGCGTGCGACGCCGTACGTCGCGCCCGCGCTCCAGCACGACGGGTCTGAAGCCCGTCTGCGCCAGCACCAGCGCGGCGAACAGCCCGCAGGGGCCGAAGCCGACGACGATCGGCCGCTCGCGCAGCCCGGCCGGCGCCTGCGCGACGGGCTTGTAGCGCATGTCCGGGGCTGGCCGCACGTGGCCGTCCCGCGCCAGCCGGTCGAGGATCGCCGCCTCGTTGCGGACCTCGGCGTCGACGATGTACACGAAGAGGATCGAGCTCTTCTTGCGCGCGTCGTAGCTACGCTTGAAGACCGTGAAGCCGAGCAGGTCGCCGTCGGGAATACCGAGCCGCCGGACGATGGCCTGGCGCAGCGCGTCGTCCGGGTGATCGAGGGGCAGCGACAGTTCGGTGATGCGTATCACGCCCGGTTCCCGGCCGGCGTGCCCGGCAGGGGCATGCAAACCGATACAATGGGGGCGCGCATTGTAGTCGCGTTTCGGGTCTTCCCGCACGGGGCGCCCCACGCTTCCCGCGTTCGCAACCGGTTTCCTGCGGTGGCACGATCGAAGAGCAGCGGCCGCTGGCTGCAACGACACGTCAACGACCCTTACGTCCAGCGGGCGCAGAAGGAAGGCTACCGCTCGCGCGCGAGCTACAAGCTCGTCGAGCTCAACGAGAAGGACCGGTTCCTCCGCCCGGGCATGCGGGTCGTGGACCTGGGCGCAGCACCCGGCGGCTGGTCGCAGGTGGCGCGGAGGATCGTCGGCGACAAGGGCCGCGTCATCGCCACCGACATCCTGCCGATGGACGCGCTTGCCGGTGTGACGTTCGTCCAGGGAGACTTTCGCGAGGAGCCGGTGCTGGAACGGATCCTCGATGAGCTCGACGGCGACCGGCCCGACGTGATCCTCTCGGACATGTCGCCCAACACGAGCGGCGTCAGCTCCGCCGACCAGGCGGCCTCGATTTACCTGCTCGAACTCGCGCTGGATCTCGCGGGGCGCGTGCTCAAGCCCGGGGGTGCGTTCGTCGCCAAGATGTTCCAGGGAGCCGGCTCGGACGAGTACCTGAAGGCGCTGCGGGCCGCCTTCAATAAGGTCTCGGTCCGCAAGCCGGCCGCGTCGCGCCCGCAGTCCCGGGAGGTCTACCTGGTGGCGAAGGGATTCAGGGGTCCCGCCGCCGGATAGACAGCGCGGCGTCCGGCTGCGCCGGCCTCGTCAGGCGTACAGGTGGCAGGCCACCCGGTGCGGACGCGCCGCCGTGCCCACGTCCACGACCGGCGCTGCGACCTTCGAGCAGACCTCCATCACCTTCGGGCAGCGCTTGTGGAAGGGACTGCCGAGAGCAGCGCCTGAGTGTACGGGTGCCGCGGGTCGCGGTAGATCTCCTTCGCGGGGGCCATCTCGACCAGCTTGCCGAGGTACATCACGCCAACGTGGTCGCTCACGTGCTCGACCACGGACAGGTCGTGCGAGATGAACAGGAAGGCGATGCCGTGCTCGCGCTGCAGCTTGGCGATCAGGTTGAGGACCTGCGCACGCACCGATACGTCGAGCGCGGAAACCGGCTCGTCAGCGACGATGAGCTTGGGGTTGAGCGCGAGCGCGCGCGCGATCCCGATGCGCTGGCGCTGGCCGCCGGAGAACTCGTGCGGGTAGCGGTCCATCACCTGCGGCCGCATGCCGACCACCTGCAGCAGCTCCTCGACCTTGCCGTCGCGCTCGGAGGCGGAGCCGATGCCGTGCACGTCGAGCGGCTCGCGAATGGTCTGCGCGACGGTGCGGCGCGGGCTCAACGAGGCGAAGGGATCCTGGAAGATGATCTGCATCTCGCGCCGCATCTCGAGCAGCCGCCTCGGGCCGAGCGTCGTCAGCTCGGTGCCCTCGAGGACCACCTCGCCGCCGGTGGGGCGCTGCAGCTGCAGGATGGCCCGGCCGAGCGTCGACTTGCCGCAGCCGGACTCGCCGACGAGCCCGAGCGTCCTGCCGGACTCGAGCGTGAAGCTCACGCCGTCGACGGCCCGCACGTGAGCGACGATGCGGCGCAGCAGGCCGCCGCGCACGGGGAAATGCTTCTGCAGGTTCCTGACTTCGAGGAGTACGGTCACGTCGGCGGCTCGGCAGGGAAGTAACAGGCCACGCGCGAGCGGTCGTCCTCGCGCCCGTCGAGCTCTGGCAGCGCCTCGTCGCAGCGCGGCTGCCGGCGGCGACAGCGGTCGGCGAAGCGGCAGCCCGGCGGCAGGTGGAGCAGGTCGGGGACCATGCCGGGGATCACTGCGAGGTCCTCCTTCTCGTGCTCGCCGACGCGGGGGATCGACTCGAGCAGTCCCACGGTGTACGGGTGCCGCGGATGCTCGAACAGCGGCCCGATCTCGGCCTTCTCGGCGATGCGCCCGCAGTACATCACGATGGCGCGGTGGCAGGTCTCCGCGACGACGCCGAGGTCGTGGGTGACCAGGATCATCGCCATGTGGAACTCGCGCTGCAGGATGACCATCTGCTCGAGCACCTGGGCCTGGGTGGTCACGTCGAGCGCGGTGGTCGGCTCGTCGGCCACGATCAGCTTCGGGTCGCAGGAGAGGGCCATGGCGATGACGACGCGCTGGCGCATGCCGCCCGAGAGCTGGTGCGGGTACTCGTCGATGCGCGCCTCCGGAGCCGGGATCCCGACCTTGGCGAGCAGCTCGATGGCCGCGCCGCGCGCCTGGCGCCGGGTCAGGCCGCGGTAGCGGCGCAGCACGTCGATCATCTGGTTGCCGACGGTGAACACCGGGTTCAGCGCGGTCATCGGCTCCTGGAAGATCATCGCGATGTCCTGGCCGCGGATGCGCCGGAACTCCGACTCGGGCAGCCCGACGAGCTCGCGCCCCTGGAAGCGGATGCTGCCGGCCGCGATGCGGCCCGGCGGGCTCGGGATCAGCCCCAGGATCGACAGTCCCGTCACCGTCTTGCCGCAGCCGGACTCGCCGACCAGGCCCACCGTCTCGTTGGGGTGCACGTCGAAGCTGACGCGGTCGACCGCGCGCACCACGCCGCGCTCGGTCGAGAACTCGACCACGAGGTCGCGGACCGAGAGCAGCGGCTCGCCGCTCACGAGACCTTCCTCGGGTCGAGCGCGTCCTGCAGCGCGTCGGAGAACATGTTGAAGGCCATGACCAGCCCGAACATCAGCACGGAGGCGGCCAGGAAGTTGTTGAAGAAGCCGGCGAGCACCTCGAAGGTGCTCTCGGAGATCATCAGCCCCCAGCTCATGCCGTCCTTCACGCCGAGCCCGAGGAAGCTCAGGATCACCTCCGACTTGATCGCCGCGACGAAGGTGATGGTCGACTGCACCAGCAGGATGTGAAAGGTGTTCGGGATGATGTGGCGCAGGATGATCACGTACTCGGACACGCCGATGGCGTGCGCGGCCTCGACGAACTCCAGGTTCTTGAGCTTGATGACCTCGCCGCGCACGAGCCGCCCGGTCGTGATCCAGAAGGTCGAGATCATCGCCACGTGCATCGCGTAGGGGTTGCCCTCGAGCGCGAAGGCGATGGCCGCCACCAGCAGGTAGAACGGGATGGAGTCGAGCACGCCCATCAGCCACAGGATCAGCTCGTCGCTGATCCGGCCGCTGAAGAAGCCCGCCATCGCGCCCAGCATGGCGCCGAGCAGCGTCGACAGGACCGCCACGACGAGCCCGACCTCGAAGGCCGTCTTGATGCTGTAGACCGAGCGCTGGAAGATGTCCTGGCCGATCAGGTTGGTGCCGAACCAGTGCTCGGCCGACACCGGCTCCCACTTGCCGCCGGCCACATCCGCCCAGCCCGTCGCCCAGACTCCCGTCCACACGCCGAGCGCCGCGACGAAGTAGGCGAGCACCACCGCGAGGCC
>LJNS01000089.1 GCA_001303245.1 Gammaproteobacteria bacterium SG8_30 | reverse complement strand
GTCCTCAGATCTTGAGATCTTTAAAACTCTGTCTACCTCGGTACGTTAGGATCAACGGCTTTTGTGCTTACTGAGGTATGCAGGAACCGAAGGCGAGATAGCCGATCCCCGCGCCGGATACCGACAGGGTCAACCGACCGTCGCTCTCGCCGATGGTCGTGCTCCAGCCCGCCCCCTGATCGACGCCGAGCAGCACTAGGGAGCCGCCTTCCGCGTGCATGCTCAGGATTTCGGACGTGCGTTGCTCGCCGCCGGCCCGGACGCTCTGCGCGACCTTGTTCGGAACATCGATCTTGAGAAAGACGGGCAGATTGACCGCCTCCGCCGGACCCTCGACGCACGCTCCCTGAGCGTCGCAACTCACGGTGTCAGTCACAGCGCAGAGCAGGGGGGCGGAGCCGTCCAGGGCCGCGGCCGTCGTCAGTGTCGACGCGGCGAGCAGCGCGGCTCCGAGCAAGGTATTGACCGTCGTTGTCATTGAGTTCACCTCTTATCGCGAAATGTCAATGGTGAGCGATCATCAACAGAGACTCGGCTCACTGCGGAAATAGGAGAGTGACGTTCAGCTTGATTGCCCATTCCATCTGCACGCCGTCGTCGACAGGCTGGTAGATGGGCTCCACAAAGAGGTTCACCGGTTGCTTGCCAATCTTGGTGACCTTTCCGATACGGACGCCCAACGGAACGTTCCATTTCTCGCTCCGCCAGTCGTAGGACCAGAGCAGGTCTTGGGTCCCGACGTACCATCCATCCTTTAAGTGCTTGACGAGCACGGGTTGAAAGAACGACTTGCTCTGGTAGTTGCGATCCGACTGGCTGTCCGCCACGTCCCACAGATGATAGGCGAGCGCGCCCCACTGCCAGGTGGGCGTGTTGGTGTTGATATAGACGGCTGCGGGGCCGAGCTCCCATTTTCCGGTGCCCGTGAGCTTGTTCGATGAAAGCGGGAGCGAGACGACGGGCCCGATACCGATCGTTTGCCCCTTCAGGTTGAGCTTCGGCAGGAACAGGCCGAAAGAGACGATGTCCCCCCATGCCGACTGGCTGTCGATCTTCCCATCGAGGCCCGCGGGGACATCCACGAAACCCCCATCAGGCAGTTCGATCGAGGATGACCTTCCACCCCGACCAAGATCGATTTCCGGCGTCGTGAGATAGGGAATCGTCGTACGTGTGATCAGCGTCGGTACCGACGCCCACGGCAGATTGAACGGGATGACCGGCTGTATGACACCCATCTGCGAGGTGTCGTCGCTGTTGTGGTAACCGCCATTGTATTGATACTGAAACTGAAACTGCATCAGGTTGGCCAGGGGATTGGTCGCCGCGCCGGCTAAGTCATCAGCCGTGACGGGGCCACCGTATGCAGCCGCAAAAGCCAGCGCCGATGCAAGCAGCGGCTGCGCAATCGAGCGCCGGGATCGTGATCTCGATGTCTTGTTCATTGCTTGGAGCCTCTCCTGGGTTCGGTTCTCGATTTAGCGCCCGTCGCTTTCCGGGCAAAGGGATCAGGCATCAACGGCTATCGGCAAAGGGGGCTAAAATTCGACGCCGAATCCGATCAGGGGTCCCCGGACGGCAACATCCACCGCAATGGGCTCGTTTTCGAGCTCCAGCTTCAGGTAGCGGAAGCCGGCCACGACCTTGGAGTCGAGCTTCCCCCACTTAAAGTGGTACGCGAGCCAGCTGATCGCCTGATAGGTCTTGTGCATCTTGTCCACGCCGAACCCGCCGAAGTCGCCTTTCACGTGCAGCGCAACGTTTGGGCTGAGCCACCACTCGGAATGCAAGCCGATGATGGGCGCATTGGAGCTGACACGCCGTCTCCAATGGGTCCGGGGAAAGCGATGGGATCGACGTCGAGCCGAAACTTGTCGTGAAAGAAGCGAAACCCGGCGTAGGGCTCGAGGCTGATGATTCCGTAGTCGGGTTCGGCCCCGATGTGCCATCGCCCGACCTCGTAGGAAACGCCGTAGTCGATCAACCATACAGTTTCGCTGATCTCGAACTTCCGGGGGGCTCCGGACACCTTTCCGATGAAATTCTCGTCGTAGGTGCCGTCGTAATAGACCGGTGACACAAAGAAACCGAGCGGTCCCTTGCGCAGGTCGAACCGCAACATCGCCGCCATGTTCAGCGAAGACAGGACGGTGTCCAGCGATTCCGGCAGGTCCGCAACGGTTCTGTCGTTGATGGTAATCGCCGCCGGGGCGTTGGGTAGCCAGCCGTAGGCAATCGCGCTGAATCGCCAGGGGGCCTCCGCGATGCCCGGCATTTCGAGAGGCGGCGCGGGATTTGCCGAGGACGACACCCCGAGCGCGAGCGCCGCCAAGATCAGTGAGCCAAAGCGAGCTGTAATCGGTTTCATGTCGGAGTCCTCATTCGATGCCGCAGGTCGACTTGATCCGCTCGATGTGCGCGTCGATCCGCTCGTTGTACTCGCCGCTGGCGATCTCCTTGCTCTCTTGCTGCGTGCCGGTCATCAGATGAAGAACCGCGGTCGAGGGCATGACCGATGTCACCCCCTTCTCCATCTGCTCGAGCGAGCTTTTCTTCTCGGCCTCGAGCTTGGCGATGTCCTCCTTCGCCGTGTCGCAGTTGACCGAAGTTTCCTGTCCCAGGCTTCCGGCAGACAGAGTCGCGAGAATTAGGGCAAAGGTTGGGAGGATGACTCTCTTCATGGTTCGTTTCTCACTCACGGCAACGTTCATCGGGATCAGCGTTTGTCTGAAGACGCACGCAAGGGATCAAGCGTCGTTCGGGCCGACTGTGCCCAGCGGCTGCGCCCCTCTCCCTTCAGGTCCAGGCGGGACCCTGGCTCGACCGATCCGAGCGAAGCCTTCAGCGCAGAAAGCGTTGGCTCGTGTATCATCTTCACAACATTCCGCCCCGACCTTTGTACAGGGTCGATGAGGACACGCGAAACTTATAGTTTTCTGATTTCATTACCAACAGCTCGGAAATAAATGCGAGGCATCGATCGAGCTGTCGGACTGCGAGTATCACTTTAGCGACGTTGTTTCTTACTTGATATGCAGATTGCGAAAACATCATGGTGGGACGAGTTGCGTGGCAAGAAATCGCGCCCTTCGAACCTGGTGTCGAGCGCTTGGTCAGCGCTGCGGCCGTGATGTCTGCGACCCTTCATCTGCGCAAATCGGCGAGATCGCGTTTCTCCGCCCCGCTTGGCTCAATAGATTGCCCGCGTCGGCCTGAGGGTCCGCGACGCTTTGGCCACAACCGCGGCGGATATTTTCGCGTTCTGCATAGTGGACCCAGGGCGTCAACGCACGACACGGCTGTAGTTGGTTGCCGTCTGCGCAGTTAATGGCTCAGTTTGCAGTGGATTACCAGAGGCATCGGATCACAAGTCGGCGAACTCCAGCACTCTCGATTCGAGGTACGAGTAGAACGGATTCCACCGCTGTCGCAGCATGTCGGACGCGGGGATACGCAGCACACCGCGCTCGCCGCGCATTGCGAGCTTGCCCAGCCTGAGCGCGAAGTCCTCCCCGACCGGCTCCCCTCCGTAGAGTGGGTCGTTGGCCGGAAAAGGTAAAGCGATGTGCGCCAGCGAGTACACGTGCTCGGGCCAGGACAGCCCCGGATCGACGTCGGCTAACTCGTGCCCTTTCGGTGCCCCCTTTGAGCGCACGACGACCTCTCCGGTCTGCTCGGTGCGGTTCATCACCACACTCAGCGTAAACGCCGGCTTGGGATCGGCTCGCAATGCCTCGATGACCGCTTCTGGGCGGGACTTGAGCACGGGCTCGATCCCGGTGCGCCGGTTGATGTCGAAGAGCACCAGCTCGTGCCCGCCGGCAGGCAGTCGTTCGAACAGGCCCTCGACAAGGTCGGGGGTGGAGACGGTGGCGTCGACGATGGAGGAGAACGCCAGGATCGGCGGCACGCGATCCAGCGCGCCGCCTTCGCCCAGCGCCGTGATGCGCTCCTGTATCTCAAGTGTAAGCCGGTAGACCACGTCGCCGGCGTTGATCGCGAAGGAGCCGTACTTGAAGGGGTCGTATTCGGGAAGGATCGCATTCCAGGCGAGCTTATCGAGACCCAGCAGGTGGCCCAGGCGCCCCTGCCAGACCGACAATGCGGCGGCCGGCGTCACACCGATCGCGGGGGACAAGAGGACCAGCCGCCGCGCCTGCGGCAGCTCGGAATCCTGTACCGCGTCGAGGGCGTAGAGCACCGCCAACGCCGCGCCCGTCGAATAGCCGACGATGTAGATCGGCTGCTCGCCGCTTTGCCCGGCCAGATGGTCCATGGCCAGACGGACCGCCGCCAGCATGTCCTGCCAGGTCAGGTCGACCAGCCCCGACGGCGCCGTGCCGTGGCCGGGCATGCGCAGCCCGACGACGTGTGCCCCCGCCGCGTGCAGACGCTCGCCCAGTTGACGCAGGCTGTACGGGGAATCGGACATCCCGTGCAGCAGGAGCACGCCCGCCTTTGGCGATTCAGCAGGGAGCTCGAAGCTGCGGTTCCAGTTCTGCGGCCAGCGCTCGGGATCGGATAGACTGCCCCGACTGTAACGGTTGATCGAGTGGCGCTGTTCCGCGGGCACCGTCGCATAGACCCGCTCTTCGAGCTGCCCGAACAGGCGTTCCTCCAGCACCAGATAGTCGGAGAAGGTTCCCACGCCGGAATCGGCGCGGAACTCCTCGTCGAGCTCGGCGAGGTGCCAGATCTCGAGGTCCGCGCGACTGTTCAGGTAGACGACAAGGACGGCAATCAAGACGAGCACGGCGCCGATGGCGCCGTATGCGACTGCTCTGATGCCACGCCTGATGAACCTGACCGTGTGCGAATTCATGCGTCTTGTTTCTCACTCCCTGCTTTGCCTGCGCAGCGATGCCGGTCTCACCTTGAGCCCGAACGCATGAAGATCAAAGGTGGTGAGTGCCCAGGCGAGCCCGGCCACCATAAAGCCGCCGACGATCTTCCTTTCGTGTTTGCGGTTCATGCCGTTTGAGAAAGCCATCCGAACATCAACAACCCGACGGCTGCCACCCAGCTGCCCACGGCGCGGACGGCAATGCGCGTCCAGGCCGGGCGCAGGGAGACCACGGCGGCGCAGACCAGCAGGGCCAGGACGAAGGCGCTGCCGGCAATGCCCAGCATGGCGACAGGGCCTGCACCGAGCTCGGCCAGGGCAGACCCATTGGCCAGACCCTGGAGAGCGCCTAACAGACCAGCCAATGCCGCGACCGCGCCGGCCGGCAGCTTGGCGTCCGCGGCTACCATAACGCCCAGGACCAGCAGCAAGAGGACGCTCACCCAGGGCAGATCGAACCCGATCCCGGCATGGAGCCCGATCAGACCAGCGACAAACCAAGCGCCCGGCAGGATCAGCACCGTCCATCGTCCCGCCTGCGGTCCCCGCAGCCCGGCCAGCAGGGTCACGGCCAGAAGCCCGAGCAGGTCCGCCGGTGACAAGAGCAGGTGCAGCGCGCCGTCGTAGAAGGGACCGAGCCCCGACGTGACCAGATGCGCGGAGGCCGGCGGCGCGAGCAGGAGCAAGCCGGCGACGAACGGGAAAAGGCGAAGTTTCACGCCAGCGCCCCCCAGAGGAACACCAGGCCGCCCACAATGACCAGCGAGCCCGCGCCGCGCAGCGCCGCGCGCCCGAAGTCCCAGCGGTGGATGGTGCCGATACCGATTCCCACGGCATGCAGGGTCCCGGTGGCGATGACGAACCCGAGGCTGTAGAGCATGGCATTCTGCCCGGGCGCGAGCTCGGTGCCGTGGGCGTGGCCGTGGAACACGGCGAAGAAGGCGACGACCAGCATCGCGCCGAGGACTGGCATTCGGACCTCGCCCAGGATCAGCGCCCCGAGGACCACGCTCGAGACGGCAATGCCGATCTCGACCCCGCCGAGGGGGATGCCGAGCAGTCCGAGCAGGCCGCCGACGGCCATCATGAGCGGGAACGCGATGGGCAGCAGCCAGATCGCCGGCCGCCCCAGCTGGGCGCCCCAGAGCCCGACGGCGACCATGGCCAGCACATGGTCGAGACCGGAGACGGGGTGGGCGAGCCCGCTCAGGAAGCCACCGGCCTGGCCGGTCTCGACATGGGCCCAGGCGCTCATGGACCACAACAGGAGCGCAGCCATGGCGGCGAGCGCGGGAAGTTGCTTGGGTTCGTAGATAAACAGTCGCTTCACAATCCAACCTCAGTCATCAGAACATCATCACCGTGCGCTGGATGGTCCAGAACGCCCCCAGGGAGCCGACGGCGTAGCCTGGCAGCAGCTCGGCCCAGCGCGGCCAATGGAGCTCCAGCACGCGGAAGGCCCGGACCAACAACAGCATCAGAAACACGAAGGCGAGCTGGCCGAGCTCGACGCCGATGTTGAATGCCAGCAGTGCCAGCGGGATCTCGGCCTTGGGCATCCCCACGGTCGACAGGCCGCTGGCAAAGCCGAAGCCGTGCAGCAGGCCGAAGGCGAACGCCACCACCCAGGGGTGCCGGATGGTGAAGCTGGTCTGGCCGCGCCACACGCGCACGATCTCCGGCCCGAGGAAGAGGATCGACAGGGCGATGGCCGCGTTCAGCGGCGGCCCGGGGATGCTCGCGTAACCCAGGGTCGCCAGCGCCAGGGTGATGCTGTGGGCGACGGTGAACGCGGTGATGGTCTTGATGAGCATTATGCGGCCCTGCACGATGATCAGCAGGCCGAGCACGAACAGCAGGTGATCGATGCCCATCAGGATGTGGTTGAAGCCGAGAAGCAGGTATTCGCCGGATGATACGTACCAAGGTCGCTCGCCGCGCAGCTCCGCGAACGGCTGGAACGGTCGCACCACCTGGCTCACCTCGCTGCCGTCGAGACGCGAGACGCGCACGAAGACGTCGGTGATGGTCCCCTCCAGCCCGGGGAAGCGGATCACGCTGCTGTCGATCGATCCGCCCGCCACCTCGACCACCGAGCGATGCAAGGCGGAATCGGGCAGCTGCCTGACGGTGGGCTCGCCCAGGGGCCGCCAGTTCTCGGGCAGCGCGACGCTTGCCGGGTGCGGTTTGCCGTAGTAGATCGGCGCCCGCCAAAGCACCTCATAGCGCTCGGGGCTGAGCTGATTGAGCTCAAGCAGGCCGGGCTGGGTTTCATGCGCCTGGGACTGGCCCCACAACAGCAGGGTCGCCAGCGACGCGATCCAAAGGAGAGCGATACGGCCCATCAGCCGGACGGCCCTGCCAAGGCGGCCACCTTGTCGGACTCGGTCGGCTGCTCGATCACGATCTTGTACTGTTCGCGCAGGTTGGCGTAGAACTGCTCCTTGAGCTCCTCGCCCTTTTCCGCTGTCCACTCCTGCTCCACCTGGCCGCGCACCTCGTCAAAAACCGGCGGCGGTGCCGCCGTCGCGTGGCGCACGTAGACCAGATGGGCGCCGTACCCGGACAGCACTGGCCCGTGCCATTGCCCGGGTGTCAGGGTAGCCAGCGACTCGGCAAAACCTGAACCGAACAGCTTCTGAATCTCGAGCTGATCCTTTTCCGCGTAATAGGTCGCCAGCATGAACCCATCGCCCAGCGCGCCCGGGTCATCGATGGCATCGCCCTCGGCGATCAGCTTGGCCTTGATGGCCTCGGCGTCGTCCAGGGTCGCGTCGCCGCGCTTGTCCGGGTCGACGAAGACCTGGGTGAAGGTATAGCGCACCGGATCCTGGTAGCGGTCCCGATGCGCCTCGAAATAAGCCAGAAGGTCCTCGTCGGTCGGTGGCGCCAAGGCCACCAGATCCTTGACGATGAACTCCATTTTTTGCCCAAGGCGGCGGCGGATGACCTGGTCGTCCTTGTCCAAGCCGAGGACCAGGGCCTCACGGTACAGCACGGTCTCGCGGATGTACTGCTGGATCAGCCCATCGCGCTCTTCCGCCGTGGGGGGGCGTCCCCAGCGCTTCTGCCAGCTCGCCTGCATCCATTCGATCTCGGCCGCGCTGACGACGATCGTCTTGCCGGCACCTTCCGTTTTGGGGCCGGAAAAGGCTGCGTACAGGAGAAAGAACGCCCCTCCGATGAGCAGGAAATGCAGCAACGGCTCGCGTAGGAACTTCACATCTAAAAACCTATTCTTTGCCGAGTACGAGAAATCCGCCGAGCACGAGAAATCCCATTCTTGGGACTTCTCGCGCTTCCTCACAGAGGTGAGCCGGCACCACAGCGCCTAACCCTTTGGCGTGTACCAGATTGGAGAGGTGTAGGCGCGCTCCGTGATGGTCATCCTGGTGCCGGGCAGCGGCTCGACGCCGAAGCGCTTGGCGTCATATGCAGTCCAGCGCGGAGTCGGGATTTCGATGACCCTTACGTAATACAAAGCCCTGAGCTTGGGGTCAAAATCCGGGTCCGTCCAGACAGTGATCAGCTCGGGTGCACCGATGGTGTTGGTCCAGCTGGCGTCTTGGGCGTCGACGGTGCTGCCCACGGGCGGGAGCTTGCCATCTGCACCGGGCTTGCGGTCCCCGCCCCAGGCCACGTCATAGACCCTCTCCTGCAATTTCCCCTTGGAATCCATCCAGCCCTTGATGATCTGGACGCGATCCAGATTGGCGCCAATCGGGTCCTTCAGGGCGGCGACCAGGAAGCTCGGCGCCTTGCCCTCGGGGGCGTTGCTGAGGTCCCCGCCCATGGGCACGCCCTTGCGGTATCCCGGGACCGCCGGGTTGCGGGTGCGAGTATCCGCCTCGTCGAAGTCCCAGCCGCCGAAGAAGCGCACGATCATCCGCGTGCCCGTGGTGGCGTATGTCTCCCTGCGGTACATCGCGTCCCAAATGGCGGCGCGTGTATTCTCGTCGGCCCACACGGCCGCATAGCCGGACGAGCCGACCTCCCAGTCCATGATCGTCACGCCGCTCTTCTCGTTATTCATGAAGGTGCCCTTCATGCGCTCCGGGCTGGGCTCCTGCGGCACCGTCTTGCCGAAGAAGTTCTCCTCCTCCACTGCCGCGAGACCGGTATGGGCGTCGGTGCTGCCGATCATGCCGAACTTGTATGGATTGGTCCCGAGCGTCTCCTCGAGCTTCAGACCGTTCTTCAATGCGGAGCGCGCATACTCGTACTCGAGCATCTCCTTCTTCTTGGCCTGACTGGCATCCAGGTTGCCCTTGTCCCAGATCTCGAAATCGGCAAACTCGTCGTTCGGCGAGAGGAACGGATGGGCCTCGGCGGTACCCTTGGTCTGCGTGACCTCGTAGAGCCGCTCCCGCTTTGCACGCTGCTCGACGTAGGACTTGTCGACCTCCTTGCCCGTATAGGCGCGTTCCACCGGGAACATGATGCCGTTGGACAGGTTGCCGTTGTGCGGGATGGCCAGCACACTGCCGCCGGTCTTCGCTTCGTACTCGTCCATCCACTTCCACAGATCGACGGGGTTATTGCTGCCGAGCGGAGCGCTCTGGGTGAACGGGACCATCTGGGTTGCGCGGTCACCGTTGTCGCGGTAGATGACGTTGCGGTGCATGTTGCCGCCCTTCACCAGCGAGGTCCATTCGTAGCCAATAACGGCGGTGAATCGGCCCGGCTCGTTGAACTCCTCCGCGGCGTCGATGGTCTCCTGCCAGGCGTCCCGATAGGGTCGCGTGCCCGGGGCGTACATCAGGGCCTCGGGGAACTTGCCCTGGGAGAACAGGCCAATCATATCCAGGGCAGCCTCGCCGCCCTTTCCCTGCTGGATCAGATCGTGCCACTCGCGGCCCTTCGGATGGGCCAGGAGGGCGGCCTTGCCCGCCAGCAGATCGGTGGCGAAACCCATGTTGTCTGAGTGATCGGCAACGACGAGGAAGTCGAGCGGGCGCGCGAGCTTCACCGGCTGTCCAGTGGAGCTCGTCACCTGCTCGCCGCGTGCAAAGCGGTAGGCATCGCGGGGCTTGAGGGTGGCGCCCCAGACGCCGGCATCCATGGACATCCCCGTATGCAGGTGGGTATCGCCGAACAGCGGCCGCGTCGGGTACGTGCGCTCCGCATAGGGCGAATACGGCGCCTTCCCAAGCGCTTTGTCGAGCTTCTGCTCATCCGCCTTTTCCGGGAAGACCTGGGCCAACGCTGGTCCAGCCAATAGCGCCGTGCCCAGGAGCGAGAGCGCAAAACAGTAGGTCTCGGTCTTCATGGTCTTTTCCATCTTCATTCATTGCATTCGGGGGTGAGGTTCTCAGATCGCTTGCCGGGGAACGTCGCTATTTGAGCTCGATCTCGACGGATGACATGCCCATGCTCGAGCCTACCCCGGTGGCCTCGCCCTCGAGGTAGATCTGGACGCCCCGGTCACTCTTCAGCAGCGCGGTGAACCCCCCCTTTCCGACGGTGATCCCCTTGCGGTGGGAGGTGTATTTCCCCGGGAAGTCCTCCAGCGCGCTCAGGTTGTAGACCTGCCCGGTGGCGGAGATGGACTCCGCTGCGCTGCCGCCGCCACCGACGGCGGTGAGTGTGAATGGATACTCCTGGCCCTGGTAGCTCAGGACGCCGTCGCCACTCGATGCGCCGGCGTAATAGGAGGCAAGCGAGCCCTCGATTGTCAGCGTGGCGGAGGCCGTGCCGGCGGGTTTTTCGATGCCGGCGCAGCCGGACAGCAGCAGGAGGATCAATCCCGCACTTATCGCATACTTCAAGCTCATGACGTAACCACTGGTTGCTAGAGAAAAAAGACTGATCAAACGTCACCCTGAGGTTTGATCGGCAGATGCTTTTCGTATCAGGAAGCGTTGAATCCTCAGCGCTCCAACCGTCATCACCGCTGTGACGGTGACGCGTGCTTACTCGCCCGCGTGCCGTGCCCTACTCCTACGCCACTGCCAAGATTCCGGGCGCTGGTATGTAGCCGGATGGACAGACTTCAGCGTTCCAAGATGATCCCCACGACACCTATCGCGGAAACCAGCCCGGGCCTCACTGGTGCTGGTAAGTCGATGCCCCCCAGTTCTCGCCGGTCAGCTTCTTGAGCTTGGCCTTGATCAACAGATCCCGCTCCGGCGTGTACCAGATCGGCGAGGACCAGGCGCGCTCCTGGAGCGTGGCCGGGACATCCTCGAGCGGCGGAACACCGAGCTTGGCGGCATCGTAGGTGCTCCAGCGCGGGGTCGGGATCTCCAGCACGCGGACGTAGTAAACGGCCCGCTGCGCCGGATCGAAGTCCGGGTCGGTCCACACCGCCCGCAGCTGGGTT
>LJNS01000088.1 GCA_001303245.1 Gammaproteobacteria bacterium SG8_30 | reverse complement strand
GTCTGCCGCCGGTGATAGTCGGGCGGCACGCGCTCCGCCTGGCTGCGCTGCACCTCGATGAAGTAGCCGCTCACGCGGTTGTAGCGCAGCTTCAGGCCCGCGATGCCCGTGCGGCGGCGCTCCTGATCCTCGAAGCGCAGCAGCCAGTCGTCGGTGCCCGTGGAGATCGAGCGCAGCTCGTCGAGCTCGCCGTCATAGCCCTCCGCGATGACCCCGCCGTCGCGCAGTAGCTGCGGCGGCGATTCCACGATCGCCCTGGCGAGCAGGTCGTGCAGGTCGGGTCGCGGCGCGAGCCCCTTGCGGGCCTCGCCGACGAGCGGGCTGTCGAGCTCGCCGAGCAGATCGTGCAGCGACGGCAGGACCGCCAGCGCGGCCCGGAGCGCCGCGAGGTCCCGCGGCCTCGCCGAGCGGAGCGCGATGCGGGCCAGGATGCGCTCCACGTCGCCCACCCGCCGCAGCAGGGCGTGCACGTCGCCGAAGCGCCGGCTCGAGATGAACGCCTCGACGGCGTGATAGCGGTGCTCGAGCTCCGAACGGTCCCGCAGCGGCCGGTTCATCCAGCGCCTGAGCTCGCGGCCGCCCATGGAGGTCGCGGTCCGGTCGAGCACGCCGGCGAGCGTCGCCTCGGGCCGGCCCGAGAGGCTCTCGTCGAGCTCGAGGTTGCGCCGCGTGGCGGGATCGAGCTGCAGGGCGGCGTCGCGTGTCACCGTGACGAGTCCCGTGAGGTGCGGGAGCGCCGAGCGCTGGGTGTCGCGCACGTAGCCGATCAGTCGAAGTGCCAGGGGGGGCGCTCACGAACCGGCGCGAGGCCGGCGCCGAGTGTGGAGGCATCGAGTCCCTCCGGGACCAGGAGCTCGGCCGGGCGCAGCCGCTCGAGCTCGGCGAGGAGCGCCTCGTGCCCCTCGTCCTCCAGCACCGTGAAGCGGCCAGCGCCGAGATCGAGCCAGGCCAGGCCGAACGCGGCTCCCTCCACGCAGAGCGCGGCCAAGAGCGTCTCGCGACGCTCCTCGAGCAGCGCCTCGTCGGTGACCGTGCCGGGGGTGACCACCCGCACGACCTGCCGTTCGACCGGCCCCTTGCTCTTGCCGACCTCGCCGACCTGCTCGCAGATCGCCACCGACTCGCCGAGCCGGACGAGCTTCGCCAGGTACACGTCGAGCTTGTCGACGGGCACGCCGGCCATGGGAATGGGCGATCCCGCGGACTCGCCGCGCTGGGTGAGCACGATGTCGAGCAGCCGTGCCGCGCGCCGGGCGTCGTCGTAGAACAGCTCGTAGAAGTCACCCATGCGATACAGCAGCAGCTCGCGCCCGTGATCCGCCTTGATGCGCAGGTACTGCTGCATCATGGGCGTGTGGGCGGAGAGCCCCTCGAACAGCGGCTGGGTCTTCGTCGGTGGCGGCTTTGCCGAGGTCATCCGGGGGCGCGTGCGCGATGCTGCCGCTCAGGCGAACGCCGAGGGCACCCTCGCCGCCGCGGTGTACTCCTGCCGCAGACGCTCCACCAGCTGCGCCACGGTGGGGACGTCGTGGATGGTGCCCACGCCGTGGCCGGCCGACCAGACGTCCTTCCACGCCTTGGCGGCCTGGTCCTTCGGGTCGAATACGTCAGTGGGCGCGGTGATCGACGCATCGAGCTTCGCCGGGTCGAGGCCGGCGCGCACCACGCTGGCCTTCAGGTAGTTGCCACGAATGCCGGTGAAGAAAGGCGTATAGACGATGTCGGCCCCGGTGGCCTCCAGCATCATCTGTTTCTGCTCGTCGGGCGCGTTCGCCTCGCGGGTCGCGATGAACCGCGTGCCCATGTAGCCGAGGTCGGCGCCCATCACCTCGGCCGCGCGGATCTGCGCCCCGTTCGACATCGAGCCGGAGAGCGCGATCGGTCCGTCGAAGAATTCACGCACCTCGGAGAGCAGCGCGAACGGTGAAAGTGTGCCCGCGTGCCCGCCTGCGCCGGCGCAGACGAGTATCAGGCCGTCGACGCCGCAGTCGAGCGCCTTGCGGGCGTGCTCGACCGAGATGACGTCGTGGAACACGAGGCCGCCGTAGCCGTGCACCGTCTCGCAAACGGCATCCGGCTTGCCGACGGAGGTGATCACGAGCGGCACGCGGTGCCGGGCGGCGAGCGCGAGGTCCTCCGCGCGCCGCGTGTTGGAGCGGTGCAGGATCAGGTTCATGCCGAAGGGCGCGACCTTCCGCCCCGCCTGCGGTGCAGTCGCCTCCGTCATGCGTGCGAGCCACTCGTCCAGGATCGCGGTGGAGCGCGCATTCAGCGAGGGAAAGCTGCCGATCACGCCCGCCAGGCACTGGGCGATGACCAGTTCCGGGTAGCTGGCGATGAACATCGGCGCGCCGATCAGGGGCAGCGCCAGGCGGTCCGCGAACTGGACGGGAATGGGCATCGATCGTTCCTGCGGGGGGCGCGATGGGGCGCCGTGGGCTTGTCCTGCGAGTCTAGCAACGCGACGCGGCCGCCGGTACCGGTCGGCGCGGCCAGGCAGCCATGCGATAGACTGGAGTCCGCCTCCCGGCCTCGCCGCGGGGCGCACAGCCGGAGAGGACTCATGACCATCCGCTACGAGGTCGAGCAGGGCGTCGCGACGCTGCGGATCGCCCGGCCAGAGAAGAGGAACGCCCTCAACCAGGCGATGTACGCCAGCCTGGCCGACCGTCTGGACGAGGCGGCGGCCGATGCCTCGGTGCGCGCAGTGCTCCTGACCGGCGAGGAGGAGATCTTCTCGGCGGGCAACGACCTGGAGGAGTTCCTCAAGAACCCGCCGACGGGTCCCGACTCCCCCGTGCTGCGATTCATGCTGACGCTCGCATGCTACGAGAAGCCGGTCGTCGCCGCGGTCAGCGGCCATGCGGTGGGCATCGGCGTGACGATGCTGCTGCACTGCGACCTGGTGTACGTGGCGGCCGGCTCGCGGCTGTCGATGCCCTTCGTCAGCCTCGGTCTGGTCCCGGAATTCGCCTCGAGCTACCTGCTGCCGCTGTGGGCCGGGCACGTCCGGGCCGCGGACAAGCTGTTGCTCGGCACGCCGCTGTCGGCCGAGGACGCAGTCGAGTTCGGGATCGCGAACGCCGTGCTGCCCCGCGAGCAGCTGCTCGACTTCGCGCTGGAGACGGCACAGCGGTTCAACCAGTTGCCGCCCGACGGCGTGCGCGAGACCAAGCGGCTCATGAAGCGGGCCCAGGCGAGGGCGGTAGAAGAGGCGATCCTCGAGGAGGCCAAGGTCTTCGGGGCGCGTCTCGGCGGGCCCGAAGTCCGCGAGGCCGTTACCGCCTTCTACGAGCGCCGCACGCCGGACTTCTCGCGGGCCGGCGGCAAGGATTGACCAGGCCGTGCCGGCGCCTGGCGATGCCGCCCTGCTCGAACTCGCCCGCCGGCTGGCCGGACGGCTGCCGGAGCAAGGCCAACTCCTGGCCACGGCGGAGTCCTGCACCGGCGGACTCATCGCCAAGTGCCTGACGGACGTGCCCGGCAGCTCCGCCTGGTTCGAGCGGGGCTGGGTGACCTACAGCGACCGCGCCAAGCGGCAGGAGCTCGGCGTGGCCGCCGGCCTGATCAAGCAACACGGTGCCGTGAGCGAACGAGTCGCCCGCGCCATGGCGCGGGGCGCCCTGCAGTTCAGCCTTGCCAGCGTCAGCGTCGCCGTGACCGGGATCGCCGGGCCGGACGGCGGGACGCCGGAGAAGCCCGTGGGGACCGTCTGGATCGCGTGGGCCCGGCGCGAGGGCGTGCACACGCGGGTCGAGTCCCGCCGTTTCCTCTTTTCCGGGGACCGCGATGCCGTCCGTCGCCAGTCGGCGGAGGAAGCGCTGAAGGGCCTGCTCGAGGCATGACCCCGCCCGTCCGGCGGCTGTTCTTCGCGCTCTGGCCCGATGACGAGATCCGCCAGGAGCTCGCCAGGGCGTGCCGCAAGGCGATCAAGGGTGGCGGGGGTCGGCCGGTGGCCACCAGGAACCTGCATGCGACCGTGGCGTTTCTCGGCGCGGTCGCCGAGGCGCGGCTCGCCGACGTGTTTTCCGCGGCGTCCGGGCTCCGGGCGGGCCCCTTCGAGCTCGTGTTCGACCAGGTGGGTCACTGGCCGCGTCCGCAGGTGCTGGTGGCGCTCTGCAGCGAGCCCCCGCCGGCCGCGGTCGGCCTCGCCGGGGCTCTCTGGCAACGCCTGAAGGCGCTCGACATTCCGCCCGATCTGCGGCCTTACGAGCCCCACGTGACGCTCGCGCGGAAGGTCCGTCGGCCCGGTCGCGACCTCGGCATGCGACCCGTCCGCTGGCCCGTGACGGAACTGGCGCTGGTCGAGTCCGTGACCGACCCCGACGGCGCGCGCTACACGGTCCTCGAACGGTGGCCACTCGTCGGCGAGGGCGCCCCGGTCGCACCTGGGTCGCCTCCTGAGCTACCTCCTGGCGCAGACTCTTCCCCCAGCTGAATCGAGGCCAACGCACCCCTTAATCGAGCGGCGGCGACGGCCGATCGGATGTGAAATAATCGCGTTTCAACGCTGTGGGAAGGATCCAGATGGAAGACAATCGCAAGAAGGCGCTGGCCGCGGCCCTGAGCCAGATCGAGAAGCAGTTCGGCAAGGGCTCCGTCATGCGTCTGGGCGACGCGGAGACCATCCCGGAGATCGACGTAGTCTCGACCGGCTCGCTCGGCCTCGACGTCGCACTCGGCGTGGGCGGATTGCCCCGCGGGCGGGTGGTCGAGATCTACGGCCCGGAGTCCTCCGGCAAGACCACGCTCATGCTCTCGGCCATCGCGCAGGCGCAGAAGGCCGGCGGAACCGCGGCCTTCGTGGACGCCGAGCACGCCCTCGACCCGTCCTACGCCGAGAAGCTCGGCGTCAACCTCAAGGACCTGCTGGTCTCGCAGCCCGACACGGGCGAGCAGGCGCTCGAGATCACGGACATGCTGGTGCGCTCCGGCGCCGTGGACATCGTGGTGATCGACTCGGTGGCCGCGCTTACGCCGAAGGCCGAGATCGAGGGCGAGATGGGCGAGATGCAGGTCGGCCTGCAGGCCCGCCTGATGTCACAGGCGCTCAGGAAGCTTACCGGCAACATCAAGCGCTCGAACACCATCGTGGTGTTCATCAACCAGATCCGCATGAAGATCGGCGTCATGTTCGGCAACCCGGAGACGACGAGTGGTGGCAACGCGCTCAAGTTCTACTCCTCCGTCCGTCTCGACATCCGCCGCATCGGCGCGATCAAGAACGGCGAGGAGGTCATCGGCAACCAGACGCGTGTCAAGGTGGTCAAGAACAAGGTTTCGCCGCCCTTCCGCCAGGCCGAGTTCGAGATCCACTATGGCAAGGGCATTTCCCGCGAGGCGGAGCTCATCGACCTCGGCGTCGCCAACGGCCTGGTCGACAAGTCCGGCTCCTGGTATTCCTACAACGGCGAGCGCATCGGCCAGGGCAAGGACAAGGTAGCCACGCACCTGCAGGAGCACCCGGAGCTCGCCGCCGAGATCGACGCGGCCTTGCGCGGGAAGCTGTTGCCGGAGCGCCGCGGTGTCCGTGCGGCGGGCGGTGAGGCGGCGCAGGCCTGATCGTCGGCCCCGCAGCGAGGCGACTGCGCCGGACGACCCGGATGCGGCCCGCCTCGCGGCGCTCAAGCTGCTGAACCGTCGCGACTACTGCGCGGCGGAGCTGTCCGCACGGTTGGCCGAGCGTGGCTTCGCAGCGCCGGCAGCGCAGGCGGCGATCGACGGGCTCGTCCGCGAGCGGCTCGTCGACGACGAGCGGTTCGTCGAGTACTACGTACGCGCGCACGCGGAGCGCGGGCAGGGGCCGGTGCGCATCGCGCACGAACTCAAGGAGCTCGGCGTTGCGCAGGATCTCGTCGAGCGGGCCGTCGATGCGAGCGACGGCCGCTGGCGCGAGCGCTGCGTGGCGCTGAGGCGACGGCGCTTCGGCGAGCAGCCGCCGTCAGAATGGAAGGAGCGAGGCCGGCAGGCGCGCTTCCTGACGTATCGTGGATTCAGCGCGGAGCAGGTTCGCGCGGCACTCGGCAACGACATCGGGCTGGACGAATGAGCAAAGCGGATTCCAGGCGGACACGCATGTCGAGCAGCGAGCTGCGCACGGCTTTCCTCGAGTTCTTCCGGGAGCGCGGCCATACCGTGGTGCCCTCGAGTCCACTGGTGCCCGGCAACGACCCGACCCTGCTGTTCACCAACGCCGGCATGGTCCAGTTCAAGGACGTGTTCCTGGGCAATGACCGCCGCAGCTACACGCGGGCCGCGAGCTCGCAGCGCTGCGTCCGGGCCGGCGGCAAGCACAACGACCTCGAGAACGTCGGCTACACCGCCCGGCATCACACGTTCTTCGAGATGCTCGGCAACTTCAGCTTCGGCGACTACTTCAAGCGCGAGGCCATCGGCTACGCCTGGGAGTTCATCACCGGCACGCTCGGCATCCCCGCCGGGCGGCTCTGGGTCACGGTGTACGAGGACGACGACGAGGCCGCCTCGATCTGGCTCGAGGAAATCGGCGTCGACCCGGCGCGATTCAGCCGGCTCGGCGAGAAGTCGAACTTCTGGGCCATGGGCGACACCGGTCCCTGCGGCCCCTGCAGCGAGATCTTCTACGACCACGGCCCGGAGATCGCCGGCGGCCCGCCGGGCACGCCCGAGGAGGACGGTGACCGCTACGTCGAGATCTGGAACCTGGTGTTCATGCAGTTCGACCGCGCCTCCGACGGCACGCTGACGCCGTTGCCCAAGCCGTCGGTCGACACCGGCATGGGTCTCGAGCGTATCGCGGCGGTCATGCAGGGCGTACACTCGAACTACGAGATCGACCTGTTCCGCAACCTGATCTCCGCCGCGGCGGATGTCACCGACCAGAAGACCGTCGACAGCCCGTCGCTGCGGGTCATCGCGGACCACATCCGTGCCTGCGCGTTCCTCATCGTCGACGGCGTGCTGCCCTCGAACGAGGGCCGCGGCTACGTGTTGCGCCGGATCATCCGCCGCGCCATCCGTCACGGCTACAAGCTCGGCCAGGGCGAGCCGTTCTTCTTCAAGCTGGTGCAGGTGCTCGCCGACCAGATGGGGCAGGCCTACCCGGAGCTCGTCAAGAACGCGGACGTCGCGATGCGCGTGCTCAAGCAGGAGGAAGAGCGCTTTGCCGAGACGCTCTCGACCGGCATGTCGCTGCTCGAGCAGGAGATCGCCGGTCTCGGTGGCGCGAAGGTCATCCCCGGCAAGGCCGTGTTCAAGCTCTACGACACCTTCGGCTTCCCGGTTGACCTGACCGCTGACATCGCGCGCGAGCGCGGCCTGTCGGTCGACCAGGCCGGCTTCGAGGCAGCGATGGAAGAACAGCGCGAGCGTGCGCGGGCAGCCAGCGGCTTCAAGGTGGACCTGCGCGCCGACGTCGCGCCGGACGTGGCGACCGCCTTCTGCGGCTACGACTCGCTCGAGAGCGTGGGCCGCGTCGTCGCGCTCTTCCGCGACGGCTCGCCGGTCGAGCGCCTCGCCCACGGCGAGCAGGGGCAGGTCCTGCTCGACTCGACCCCTTTCTACGCCGAGAGCGGCGGCCAGGTCGGCGACCTGGGCGTGCTCGAGGGCGAGCACGCGGCATTCGCGGTGGAGGACACGCGCAAGCTCGGCAAGGCGCACGCGCACGTCGGCACGCTGGCGCGCGGGGAACTCAAGGTCGGCGACCGGGTCACGGCCCGCGTCGACGCCGAGACGCGCCAGGCCACGGTGCTCAACCACTCCGCCACGCACCTGCTGCACGCGGCGCTGCGCGAGGTACTAGGGACCCACGTCGCGCAGAAAGGCTCGCTCGTCGCCCCGGACCGGCTGCGTTTCGACTTTTCGCACTTCCAGCCCGTCGTGCCGGAGGAACTCGAACGCATAGAGCGCATGGTCAATGCCGAGATCCGTCGCAACTCCGCGGCCGAGATCCGCATGACGTCCTACGACGAGGCCATCGCGTCCGGCGCCATGGCGCTCTTCGGCGAGAAGTACGGCGACGAGGTACGGGTTCTCGCCATCGGGGACTTCTCGACCGAGCTCTGTGGCGGCACGCACGTGCGGCGGGCCGGCGACATCGGCCTGTTCCGGATCATCAGCGAGTCGGGGGTTGCTGCCGGCGTCCGCCGCATCGAGGCCGTGACCGGCGAGAACGCGCTCGACCACGACGCCGCGACCGAGGCGACGCTCCGCCACGTCGCGTCGCTCGTCAAGGGCAGCCCCGCCGACGTCGAGGACAAGGTGCGGCAGCTCATCGAGCGTCAGAAGAAGCTCGAGCGTGAGGTATCCACGCTCAAGTCGCGCCTCGCCTCGGGGCAGGGTGTGGACCTCGCCGAGTCCGCCGTCGACGTGGCGGGTGTCAAGGTCGTGGCGGCCAGGGTCGACGGCGCGGATGCGAAGTCCCTGCGCGAGGCGGTGGACGCGCTGAAAGGCAAGCTCAAGACGGCCGTCGTGGTGCTCGGAGCTCCGACGGATGACGGCAAGGTCGTGCTGGTGGCGGGGGTGACCGGCGACCTCACCGGCAAGGTGAAGGCCGGGGAACTCGTCGGCAAGGTGGCGGCGCAGGTCGGCGGCAAGGGTGGCGGCCGGCCGGACTTCGCCCAGGCCGGCGGCACCGAGCCGGCCAAGCTGGACGGGGCGATCGATGCCGTGAAGGACCTCGTCGCGGCCCGATTGTCCTGAGACACGGGGCCGGACCCCATCGCGGTCGATCCTTCCCGCACCGCCAGCGGCCTGGTGACGCTCATCACGTTTGACGTTATTAACGCATAGCGTTATTATTTTCCGTGATCAGATCGTTCAGGTGCCGTGAGACCGAGGCGCTGGCGCGTGGCGATCGCGTGAACCGCTTCGTGAACATCGAAGCCGCGGCACGCCGCAAGCTCCGCCAGCTCGAGGTCGCGACCCGGCTGGACGATCTGAGGGTGCCGCCCGGCAACCGGCTTCAGCCTTTGAAAGGGCGCCGCACCGGCCAGTTCAGCATTCGCATCAACGACCAGTGGCGGGTGTGTTTTCGCTGGGCTTCCGATGGCGCGCATGACGTGGAAATCGTCGACTACCACTAGCTGACCATGACCATGAGCAAGCTACCCCCCGTCACACCTGGCGAGCTTCTGCAGGAGGAATTCCTGGATCCGATGGGAATCACCAAGTACCGCCTGGCCAAGGAGATCGGTGTGCCGGCGCAGCGGATCGGAGAGATCGTGGCGGGGCGGCGCGCCATCACGGCCGACACCGACCTGCGCCTCTGTCGCTTCTTCGGCTTGTCCAGCGGCTACTGGCTGCGTGCTCAGGCCGCGTACGACACCGAGGTAGCCGAGCGCCGCCTCGGGCCTGAACTGCGCAAGATCAGGCCCTGGCGCCAGCCCGCGTAATTCCCACTAGCCAGGCCCGGTTTGCCCGGGGACAATCCCCGCGCCCTATGGCCCTCATCGTCCAGAAGTACGGCGGCACGTCCGTCGGGTCGGTCGCACGCATCCACGCGGTGGCCGAACAGGTGGCCAGCCTGCGCGCGCAGGGCCACCAGGTTGCCGTGGTCGTCTCGGCGATGGGGGACTCGACCGACCGGCTGCTCGACCTCGCGCGCCAGCTCTCACCGACGCCGGCCTCGCGCGAGCTCGATGCGCTGCTCGCCACCGGCGAGATGGTCTCCTGCGCACTCCTTGCCATGGCGCTCTGCGACCGGGGCTGGCCGGCGAAGTCCTACAATGCCCTGCAGCTGCCTCTCACGACCAGCGGCGTGCACGGCCGGGCACGCATCGAGGGCATCGAGTGCGCGGGCCTCAGGGCAGACTGCAGCGCCGGGGTGATCCCGGTGTTCACGGGCTTCCAGGGACGCGGCCCGGACGGGTCCGTCACCACCATCGGCCGCGGCGGCTCCGACACGAGTGCCGTCGCGCTCGCCGTTGCGCTGCAGGCTGAGGAGTGCCAGATCCTGACCGACGTCGACGGGGTCTACACGGCCGACCCCCGCGTCGTGCCCGACGCGCGCAGGCTCGACCGCATCAGCTTCGAGGAGATGCTCGAGATGGCAGGCCAGGGCTCCCGCGTCCTGCACCTGCGCTCCGTGGAATTCGCCGCCCGCTACGGCGTGCGTCTGCGCGTGCTGTCGAGCTTCCGGCCGGGGCCCGGTACGCTGATTTGCGAGGAGGACACCCAAGTGGAAGCCCCCGTCGTTGCCGGCATCGCCTTCAATCGGGACGAGGCCGAGATCACGGTATCCGGATTGCCCGACAGGCCTGGCGTGGCCCATGCCCTGCTCGAGCCGGTCGCGGCCGAGAGCATCGAGGTCGACATGATCGTGGTCAATGCGCCGCGCGAGGGC
>LJNS01000087.1 GCA_001303245.1 Gammaproteobacteria bacterium SG8_30 | reverse complement strand
TCGCCGAGCCGGCGACTCGAGCCGGGACCGACCAGCAGCAGCGGCTGCGGTATGGACAGCATCCCGGTCACGACGCCCGCCGCCTTCATGGCGGCAGACCAGCCGACCGAGCGCAGCGAGTCGCCCATCGAGTCCGTCATCGCGTTGGTCCCGTGTCCTTGAACGTCTGCTAGCTTGCTTCAAAGGCATGGCCCGCGATAGCGCGGTTCGCCGCACGCGAGCACGGCGTCTCCGTAAATTCGCCGATGACGGCGTGCGCCGGAGCGACTATGTGTTGAGCAGGTGATCCCGTGAAGAGCGTCGTCGGCATCAGCCTCGGCGGCAGGGCCGAGGACTTCGAGTTCCGGACCCGGTTCCTGGGCGAACGCCTCGCCGTGCGCCGGGTCGGGGCCGGCGGCAGCAAGGCCCGCGCGGCCCGGCTGCTGGAGCACTGGCGGGCGCAGGCGGACGCGGTCGGGCTCGGTTTCTCCCCCGACGACGTCCCCGCCGAAGCCGCCGACGCGCGCGCGGACGGCGCGCCGGCCACCACCGGTGCACGCCTGCGCGAGATCCTCCAGGAGTGGGCGCTGCGCGACGTCCAGCAGCGGCTCGGCGGATACTTCACCAACGCCCGGATCCTGTTCTTCTCCGGTCGCGACGACTACAAGCTCGCGCGCACCATGGCCGAGTACACGCCGAACCTGCAGTTCGCAGACCCCCTGCTGCAGCTCGGCGCACCCACGCTGATCGACTCGCTCGAGGGCCTCGAGTTGTACGCGACCGGGGCGCACTACGTGCCGGAGCACCTGCCCGAGGCCGTGCTGCCCGGTGGCCTCGGCGATCGCTGGACGCACTTCCTGCTGGCCCGGGCGCTGGGCGACGCCACCGTCGTCGTGGCGCCGGTGCACGAGTTCGACCGGTTCGGCCGGGAGGAGCTCGCCGGCAAGACGATCATCACCTCCGCGGTCAGTGACCGCCGGCTCGCCAGGTTCCGGCAGAAGGGCGTGCACATGGTGGTGGACGGCGCGCCGCTGCTCGCCGGGCGCGTCGTCGGTCCCGCCGTGCTCGACGCGATGATCATCGCGGCCTCGGGCAAGGCGCCCGGCGACATCCCCGAGGACGACTACCTCGAGATCATCGCAGGCACGGGCCTGGAGCCGCGCATCCTCTATCCCTGCGGCTTCAAGCGGGTCAACCGCTTCGCGTTCGTGATCCATCCGCTGTCGCAGGAGTACTTCAAGAAGGTCGAGCCGATCGAGCTGCTCTCGCGGGTGTCGCCGCCGGTGTTCATGGACGCGCTCGAGAAGACCATGGCCTACGCGCCGCCCTTCGTGTACTCGAAGATGACCGGCATCAGGTCGCCGAACGGCGTCGAGGCGGAGGGCTGGCTGATCTCGGTCGGGGGCACGCCGAAGGAGATCATGCGCCACAAACCCGAGTTCACCTACCGCCGGCTGCTCGACGCCGCGCGCATCGCACAGCGGCTCGGCGCGCAGATCATGGGCCTCGGCGCCTTCACCAAGGTCGTGGGCGATGCGGGTGCGACGGTCGCACGTCGCGCGCCGCTGCCCATCACCACCGGCAACAGCTACAGCGCCTCGGGCGCGCTGTGGGCAGCACACGACGCCATGCTGCGCCTGGGTCTCGTGCGACGTCCGAAGGACGGCCGCAAGGCGAGGTTCAAGGCCATGGTGGTGGGGGCGACCGGGTCGATCGGCTCCGTCTGTGCCCGGATGCTCGCGATGGTGGCCGAGGAGCTCTACATGGTCTCGCCCGAGACCGCCAAGCTGCTCGCGCTCAAGGAATCGATCCTCAAGGAGACGCCGGACGCGAAGCTGCACCTGTCCTCGCACGCCGGCCGCGAGGTCGGCGAGGCGGACATGATCGTCACCGCGACCTCAGGCGCGGGCAAGAAGGTGCTCGACATCACGCAGGTCAAGCCCGGCTGCGTGATCACGGACGTCGCGCGACCCCTGGACCTCCCACCGGAAGAGGTCGCGAAGCGGCCGGACGTGCTCGTGATCGAGTCGGGGGAGATCCGGCTCCCGGGCAAGGTGAAGATGCGGAACATCGGCCTGCCCAGGGGCGTGGTCTATGCCTGCCTCGCGGAGACCATCGTGCTCGCGCTGGAAGGACGCTTCGAGAACTTCACCGTCGGCCGCAACATCGAGTGGGAGCGGGTCCGGGAGATCTACCGGATGGGCCTCAAGCACGGCATGAGGCTCGCCGCCATCTCGGGCGTCAACGGGCCGTTCACGGACGCCGACATCCGCCGCGTGCGCAGGCTGGCGCTCGCTGCGCGCGAGGCCGCCCGGCCGAGGCGCGCTGCGAAGCGCGCCGGCGTCGCCGGCAGGGCCCGGAAGGCGGCACCCCGCCGGAAGGCGCCGGCCAGGCCGAAGTGACTGTCCGGCCGGGGCCGGGCGCCGGCGGTGTCACGAAGCCGTAACGCTTCGCGGTTTCCGGAGGAACCCGCGGGCCTGTCCATCGCCTACAATGGGCTCATCCGAGGCTGATCCACAGCGAGAGCGTTCATGAGCAACTTCGAGCAGCAGAAGGCGAAATTCCGCAACGAGCCGGGCTTCATCGCGGCGCTGGACCAGAGCGGCGGCAGCACCCCCAAGGCGCTGCGCCTGTACGGCATCGCGGAGAGCGAGTACTCCGGCGAGGCCGCGATGTTCGACCTCGTGCACGCCATGCGCACGCGCATCATCACGAGCCCCTCCTTCAACGGCGACCGCATCCTCGCCGCGATCCTGTTCGAGAAGACCATGGACCGCGACATCGAGGGCCGGCCGACCGCCGACTACCTGTGGGAGGTCAAGCGCGTCGTGCCGATCCTGAAGGTCGACAAGGGTCTCGCCGATGAGTCGAACGGCGTCCAGCTGATGAAGCCGATGCCGAAGCTCGACGAGCTGCTCGCCCGCGCGAAGGCCAAGCGGATCTTCGGCACCAAGATGCGCTCGGTGATCAAGCAGGCGAACCCGCAAGGGATCAAGGCGGTCGTCGACCAGCAGTTCGAGATCGCGGCCCGCATCATCGCCGCCGGGCTGGTGCCGATCATCGAGCCCGAGGTCGACATCAAGTGCCCGGACAAGGCGGCCGCCGAGGACCTGCTGCACGCCGAGATCATGGCGCACCTCGATCGGCTGCCCGAGGGCCAGCTCGTCATGCTGAAGCTGACGCTGCCCGAGAAGGACAATCTGTACGCAGACTGCATCGCGCACCCACGCGTGCTCAAGGTCGTGGCGCTGTCCGGCGGCTACTCGCGCGAGGAAGCCAATGCGCGGCTCGCGCGCCAGCACGACATGGTAGCGAGCTTCTCCCGCGCCCTGACCGAGGGCCTCACGGCGCAGCAGTCGCAGGCGGAGTTCGACAAGGCGCTCGACGCCAGCATCCAGAGCATCTTCGACGCGTCGAAGACCTAGGGCTGGGTTCCGGACGGCGCGAGCCCGGTCGAGGGGGCCGGGCGAGATCCAGCCTGGAAGGGGGGCTGCCGCAGACATGGCTCGACTCGACTCGTACCGGGCGCTGCCCCGGTTGGCTGCGTTGCTGGCCGGTTGCTGCCTGGCGCTGGGCGGCTGCGGCCGGGAGGCGCCCACGCTACCGCCGCTCGAGGTGACGGTCCTCGAGGCGCGCCCCGCCGACTACCCGATCTACCTGGAGATGGTCGGCCAGACGCTCGGCTCGGTGGACATTCCCATCCGTGCGCGCGTGGACGGCGTGCTGGAGGAGATGCACTTCCTCGAGGGCCGGCCGGTCGAGAAGGGCCAGCTGCTGTACGTCATCGATCCGCAGCCCTACGAGGCCCGCGTGGTCGAGGCCCAGGGACGGCTCGCCGAGGCGCGCACGCGGCTCGCCAAGGCGCAGAGCGACCTGGAGCGCATTCGTCCGCTCGCGGCGATGGACGCCGTCAGCCAGCAGGACCTCGACGGCGCCGTCGCACAGTACGAGGCCGCGCAGGGATCGGTGCAGGCCGCCGAGGCACAGGTCGAGCAGGCAAGGCTCCAGCTCGGCTACACACGCATCTCGGCGCCCGTCGACGGACTGATCGGCATCACCCAGGCCAGGGTCGGCGAGTACGTCGGCAGATCGCCCAACCCGGTCGTGCTGAACGTCGTGTCCCGCATCGACCCGATCCGCGTGAGGTTCGCCGTCAACGAGCGCGAGTACTTGCGCTTCCGGCGGGAGTTCGCCGCGAGGATGCAGGCGATAGACGAGCGCGACGACGACCGGTCCACGCTGCAGCTCCTGCTTGCCGACGGCAGCACCCACGAGTACCTGGGCGACGTCGTCAGCTTCGATGCGGCAATCGACCCGGGTACCGGCACTTTCACCCTGGAGGCCGACTTTCCGAATCCGGAGCGCATCATCCTGCCGGGCCAGTTCGCGCGCGTGCGCGGCGTGGTCGAGCTGCGCAAGAACTCCCTGGCCGTGCCGCAGCGCGCGGTGATGGAGACCCAGGGGCTGTTCCAGCTCGCGGTCGTGGGCGATGACGGGACCGTGGAGTTGCGCCGCGTGCAGATGGGGCCGCGCCTCGAGAAGCTCTGGATCGTCGACTCCGGCCTCGAGTCCGGCGAGCGGATCGCCCTCGACGGGCTGCAGCGGCTGCGCACCGGAATGAAGGTCGTGCCGAAGCCGGCCGAAGCAACCGGGGAACCGCCGGAAGGCTGACTCATGGCCGAGTTCTTCGTCCGGCGTCCCATCGTCGCCATGGTGATCGCGATCATCACGGTGATCGTCGGCATCGTCTCGCTGCGCGCGCTGCCCATCGCGCAGTATCCGGAGATCACCCCGCCCATCGTATCCGTCACGGCCAGCTACACCGGCGCCAATGCCGTCAACGTCGAGCAGTCCGTCGCCACGCCGATCGAGCAGAAGGTCAACGGCGTGGAAAACATGATCTACATGAAGTCCACGAACGCCAGCGACGGCTCGATGCAGCTGCAGGTGTCCTTCGAGGTGGGCACCGACCTCGACATGGCGAACGTTCTGACCCAGAACCGGGTGTCCGAGGCGCAGGCGCTGCTGCCGGAGGAGGTCAAGCGCCTCGGCGTGACGGTGAAGAAGCAGCTGTCGTTCCCCTTGCTGCTCATCTCGCTGATCTCGCCGAACCGCACTTACGACGCGGACTTCCTCACGAACTACGCCACCATCAACGTGCTCGACGAGCTCGCCCGGATCCAGGGTGTCGGTCAGGCCACCGTGGTCGGTGGCTCGACCTTCGAGTACGCGATGCGGGTCTGGGTGCGCCCGGACCAGCTCGCCAAGCTCGGGCTCACCGTCGCCGACATCACCAGCGCGCTCAAGCAGCAGAACGTGCTCATCCCGGCCGGCCAGATCGGCGGCCCGCCGGCGCCCTCGGGTACGGACTTCACCTACACGGTGCAGACGCCCGGCCGCCTGGTCACCGCGGAGGAGTTCGGCAACGTCGTCGTGCGCTCCAACCCGGACGGGTCGCAGGTCTTCCTGCGCGACGTGGCTCGCATCGAGCTCGGCACCCAGCGCTACGTCGTCTCCGCCCGCCTCAACCAGGCGCCGAGCGCGGCGCTCACTATCTACCAGTTGCCGGACGCCAACGGCCTGGAGGTGGCCCGGAAGATCATTTCCGAGATGGAGCGGCTCAAGCAGCGCTTTCCCGAGGACATCGACTACGTCATCTCGCTCGACACGACGCGCCCCATCGAGGCGGGCATCCGCGAGATCGTCGTCACGCTGTTCCAGGCCGTGGCGCTGGTCATCCTCGTGGTCTACTTGTTCCTGCAGAACGCACGCTCCACCTTGATCCCCACCCTGGCTGTGCCGGTGTCGCTCATCGGCACCTTCGCGGTTTTCCCGCTGCTCGGCTTCTCCATCAATACCCTCTCGCTGCTCGGCCTGGTGCTCGCCATCGGCATCGTCGTGGACGACGCCATCGTCGTGGTCGAGTCGGTCGCGCAGAAGATGGAGCAGGGCATGTCCTCGAAGGAGGCCACCGTTGCCGCCATGAAGGAGGTGGCGGCACCGATCGTGGCGACCTCGCTGTCGCTGATCGCGGTGTTCGTGCCGGTCGCGACAATGGGTGGCATCACCGGCCGGTTGTACCAGCAGTTCGCGATCACCATCGCCATCTCCGTCGCCATCTCCTCGGTCAACGCCCTGACGCTGAGCCCGGCGCTCGCCGCCTCGCTGCTCAAGCCGCCGGGCGAGCAGAAGAGCACCTTCGACCGGTTTTTCCAGGCCTTCAACCGCCGCTTCGAGCAGGCCACGCAGAAGTTCATGGTCTACACCGGCTTCTTCACCGAGCGCCTGGTGCGTGCCGGCGCCCTGGTCGGGGTGCTGGTGCTGGGCCTGCTGCTGCTGTTCAAGGCCGTGCCGGGCGGGTTCGTGCCCGAGGAGGACCAGGGCTACGTGCTGGCGGCGCTGCAGCTGCCGGATGCGGCCTCGCTCGAGCGCACCGAGCAGGCGATGTCCGACGTGGAGAAGATCATCGCCGAGTTCGACGCCATCGAGAGCTACACCACGGTGAGCGGTTTCAGCATGCTGACCGGCACGACCCAGTCGAATGCCGGCTTCATCTTCCTGCAGCTCAAGGACTGGGAGGATCGTCCGGAGGCGCGCGACCACGCAAAGAACATCGTCCGCAGGCTCAATTTCGCTTTCGCAACGCGAATCACCGAGGCCGTCGCGTTTGCTTTCGGCCCGCCGGCGATCCCGGGCCTCGGCACGGGGTCGGGCTTCACGATGATGCTGCAGGACCTCGGCGGCAACCCGCCGGAGTACCTGGCGGAGCAGTCGCAGAAGTTCATCGCGGCGGCGACCCGGCGCCCCGAGATCGCCAGCGTCGGCACGCTGTACCGCGCCTCCGTGCCGCAGGTCTACCTCGACATCGACAAGGCCAAGGCCTTGAAACTCGGCGTGCCGCTCACCGACATCAATACGGCGATCGGCGCGTTCCTCGGCGGCGCCTACGTCAACGACTTCAACCGCTTCGGCCGGCTGTACAAGGTCTACGTCCAGGCGGAGCCCGAGTACCGCGACAGCGAGGACGGCATCCGCAGCTTCTACGTGCGCAACGCCGAGGGCGGCATGGTGCCGCTGTCGACGCTGGTCACGACGACCCGTACCCAGGGCACGGAGTTTACCAACCGCTTCAACCTGTTCCGCTCGGCCGAGCTCAGCGGGCAGCCGGCGGCGGGCTACAGCTCCGCCCAGGCTCTCGCGGCCCTCGAGGAGGTGGCGGCGGAGGTCCTGCCCTCCGACATGGGCTACGCCTGGGCCAACATGTCCTACCAGGAGAAGGCGGCCGAGGGCACCGGCGCGATCGTGTTCGTCATGGCGCTGGTGTTCGTGTTCCTGATCCTTGCTGCGCAGTACGAGAGCTGGTCGCTGCCGCTGTCCGTGATGCTCGGAACGCCGATCGCCGTGTTCGGCGCCATCGGCGGCCTGTTCGTAGCGCGCCTGTTCAGCGAGAGCTACGTCAACAACGTGTTTGCGCAGATCGGGCTGGTGATGCTGATCGGCATGGCGGCCAAGAACGCCATCCTGATCGTCGAGTTCGCGAGCCAGGAAATGAATGCCGGCAAGGACGCCGTGCGAGCCGCACTCGACGCCGCGCGTTCCCGCTTCCGGCCGATCCTGATGACCGCGTTCTCCTTCATCCTGGGCGTGCTGCCGCTGCTCGTCGCCACCGGTGCCGGCGCCGAGGCCCGCAAGGTCATGGGCATGACGGTGTTCAGCGGCATGTTGGTCGCGACCGTCATCGGCGTGCTCGTCGTGCCCGCGATGTTCGTCTTCGTCGAGCGCTACGTCAGCCGCCGCAAGCCCGCCGGCACCGGAGCCGCGGCGTGAGGACGCTGCGCAACGCCGTCCTCGCTGCCGCCGCCGTGCTCGGCGGATGCGCCGTGGGACCGGACTACCAGCGGCCGGAGCTCGACACCCCGGCCGTGTACGTCCAGCCGGTGGAGCAGGGCGAAAGCCTCGCCAACACGCCTTGGTGGGACCTGTTCCAGGATCCGAAGCTCGCGGAGCTCATCCGCTTGGCGCTGGAGAAGAACCAGGACCTCGGGATCGCCGCCGCGCGGGTCGACGAGTTCCGCTCCCTGGTCGGGGTCACCCGCGCGAGCCAGTTTCCGTCGCTGGACGTGGCGGCGAGCGGGGCGCGCGTCGACGGCAGCGACAAGGTCTTCCCGGGCAACCTCGTCGACGGCGCCGTCGACAACTATCGCCTCCAGGCGGACGTGTTCTTCGAGGTCGACCTCTTCGGGCGGCTGCGGCGGGCCACGGAGGCTGCGCGCGCGCAGCTCCTCGCGACGGAGGAGGCGCGTCGCAGCGTCACCATCAGCCTCGTCGCGAGCGTCGCGAGCACCTACATGCTCCTGCGCGACCTCGACGCGCAGCTGGAGATCGCGCGGCGGACGGAGCAGGCCCGGAGCGACAGCCTGGCCATCATCCAGGCGCGCTTCGACAAGGGTACGGTGCCGCGTCTCGACCTGAACCAGGCGGAGATCGAGCTCGCCGTGGCGAGCGCCGCCGTATCCGCCGCGGAGCGTGCCGTGGCGCAGACCGAGCACGCCTTGAGCCTGCTCCTGGGCCGCAATCCGGGCCGAATCGCCCGCGGCCTGCCGCTCGCAGGGCAGACCATGCCGCCGGCCGTTCCCGCGGGCCTGCCTTCCGAGCTGCTGCAGCGGCGGCCGGACGTGCTTGCGGCCGAGGCTTCGCTCGCCGCGCAGACGGCCCGCATCGGCGTGGCACAGGCGGCGCGCTGGCCGTCGCTGTCGCTGACGGGCGCGCTCGGGTTCGAGAGTGGCGAGTTGTCGGACCTGACCGCGAGCGGGTCGGACTTCTGGAGTGTCGGCGCCGGCCTGTTCGCCCCGGTGTTCAACGCGGGTCGCCTCAAGAGCCAGGTCGAGGTCGAGCGGGCGCGCACCGAGCAGGCGCGTCTCGCCTACGAGCAGGCGGTGCAGCGGGCTTTCGCCGAGGTCGAGGACGCGCTGGTGGCGGTCCGGACCTACCGCGACGAGCACGCCGCACGCCAGCGGCAGCTGGCGGCCGCGCGCAGCGCCGCCCGGCTGTCCCGCGCCCGCTACGACGGCGGCGTGACGAGCTACCTCGAGGTGCTCGATACCGAGCGCTCGCTGTTCTCCGCCGAGCTCGCGGAGTCGCAGACCCTGCGGCTGTACCTCGACGCCGTCATCACCCTGTACAAGGCGCTTGGCGGAGGCTGGAACCCCGAGGCTTGACCGGGGCCCGTGGAGGCCGATGGCGATAGCACCTGCTCGAGACATGCAGGCTCCTCCGGCGACCGGCTGAGCCGGCAATCGATGCCTATGTCGCATCGATTGCCGGATCAATATGCATTGGAATTATGAGCCGCGCCCATGGAGAATCGCGGTTCGGATCACATGGGTCCTAAGGAGCTCAATGTGCGACGCACTTGCCTGGTGAATGGCACAAGGTCCTTCGTGCTCGCCCTGTGGGTCGTCGTGCTCGGGGTCGGCCCCCTGGCGCTGGCCGGCGGCATCGCGCGGGGCGACACCGCGCAGGAGCCGGCGGCTCACTTCCATCCGAAGGGCCAGCCTCCGTCGCGGCACACGGTGCAAGCCCGGCAGCGCCAGCGCCTCTCGCTGCCTTTCGATGACCAGCGCGACGTCGAGGAGGCGCAGCGCGGATTCATCGCCGCACCGCCGTACAGGCAGATCGTGGCCGAGGCGGGCAACGTCGCCTGGGACATGGGCAGCTACGACTGGCTGCTCGAAGGGCGGGACTTCGACAGCGTCCATCCCTCCCTCCAGCGGCAGGCGATGCTCAACATGGCCTACGGCCTCTACGAGGTCGTCCCGGGCCGCATCTACCAGGTGCGCGGCTTCGACCTGGCGAACATGAGCTTCATCAAGGGCGACACCGGCTGGATCGTGTTCGACGTGCTGACGGCCAGGGAAACGGCCGCCGCCGCGCTGGCGCTCGCCAATGCGCAGACCACTTCGGCGGCGTGCGGGGCGTCGTGGACGAAGCCGACGTGCGCAGCGGGAAGGTGCCGATCATCGCGCCCGCCGGCTTCATGGAGCACGCGGTCGCCGAGAACGTCCACGCCGGCAATGCGATGACCCGGCGCCTGTTCTACCAGTACGGCATCCTGCTGCCGCACGATCCCTTCGGCCACGTCGACCAGGCCATCGGCAAGAACGTGGCCGTGGGCAACCTCGGGCTCATCGCGCCGACGCGCGTCATCGAGGGCGACATCGAGGAGCTGACGATCGACGGCGTGACCATGGTCTTCCAGAACACGCCCGGAACGGAGGCGCCGGCCGAGATGAACACCTGGTTTCCGCAGTTCAAGGCGTTCTGGGCCGCGGAGAACATCACGGGCACCATCCACAACATCTATACGCTCCGCGGCGCCCTGGTCCGGGACCCGCTGGAGTGGTCGAAGAAGATCAACGAGGCTCTCTACCGGTTCGGGCGCGACGCGGAAGTCATGTTCTCGGCCCACAACTGGCCGCGGTGGGGCAACGACAGGATCCAGGAGGTCATGCGTGCGCAACGCGACCTCTACGCCCACCTCAACAACGAGGTGCTGCACCTCGCGAACCAGGGCGTCACGATCAACGAGATCCACAACGTGTACCGGCCGCCCGCGAGCCTGCGGGGACAGTGGGCAGCTCACAGCTACCATGGCTCGGAAGCGCACAACAGCCGGGCGGTCATCAACCGCTATCTCGGGTACTGGGACGCGAACCCGGCTACGCTGATCCCGCTGTCGCCCCGCGACGCCGCGCCGCTCTACGTCGAGATGATGGGCGGCGCGGCACGAATCGTGGCAAAGGGGCGGGAGCTGTACGAGGAAGGCCGCTACCTGCACGCCCAGGAGATCCTCGACAAGCTCGTCTACGCGGAGCCGGACAACCAGGAGGCGAAGGACCTGCTGGCCGACGTCTGGGAACAGATCGGCTACCAGCAGGAAAGCTCGAGCGTCCGCAACAGCTTCCTGGCCGGCGCGCTGGAGCTGCGCTCCGGCATCCCGTCCGGCGCCGCGCCGAAGTCCACCAGCCCGGACCTCATCCGCGCGATGAGCACGGAGCTGTGGCTCGAGTACCTGGCCGTCCTGCTCGACAGCCGCAAGGCCGAAGGCGAGCGGTTCACCATCAACCTGGTCACGCCCGACAACGGCGAGCGGTTTGCGGTGGAGCTGTCCAACGCGGTGCTCACCAGCATCCAGGGGCAGCTGGTCGACGACCCAGACCTGACCGTCACGATCGACCGCTCCGACCTGGAGACGGTGATGATGCAGCACGCGACGTTCGAGCAGCAGGTCGCGAGCGGCAAGGCGACGCTCACCGGGGATGCGAGCGTACTCGGTCGCCTGCTGGGCATGCTCGCGACCTTCACGCCCGACTTCGAGATCCTGCCGGGGACGAAGCGTCCGGCGGCCGCCGACGGGCAACGGCCGGAGGCGCGCAGCCTCGTGGGCACGGCGGGAGAGTCCTGACGTGGCGGCCTCCACCGACTTCGACTGGATCGTCGTCGGCTCCGGCTTCGGCGGTAGCGTGTCGGCGCTGCGCCTTGCGGAG
>LJNS01000086.1 GCA_001303245.1 Gammaproteobacteria bacterium SG8_30 | reverse complement strand
CCGAGGACTTCGCGGGCCTGAGCGCCGACGACATCGCCGGCAAGATCAAGGGCATCGTCGGCGGCCAGACGAAGCACAAGGAGAAGCTGACCTTCTCCGACGCCGACATCGCCGACATCGCCGCCTACTTCGCGGCGGCCGACGAGTAAACCATCCCGTCTGCCGGCTCCCCGGGCGGCCCGCGCGGCCGCCCGGGGAACCTCTGCCTCGCATTGCGGTCAGACGCGCCGCGCACTGGTGGCCCGGCGCGCGTCGTCCTACGCCGGGCCTCCCGGTCCCGGACACACCAATCGACTCGAGAAAGAATGAGGGAGCCCGAATGAACCCGATCCGAACCCTGTTCGTCGCCTGCGCGGCGAGCCTTGCCGTGGCCGGCGCGGCGGTCGCCGCCGAGACGGACGCCGTGCTGGCCCAGGTCGTCGCCGGCGACTGGCGCGCGCCCGAAGACCGCGCCCGCGACGAGGCCCGTCACCCCGTCGAGGCCCTGACCTTCTGGGGCCTCGAGCCCGGCATGACCCTCCTGGAGGTGCAGCCGGGCGGTGGCTGGTGGACCGACATTCTTGCCCCCTATGCCAGGCGCACGGGCGGTCGCTACTTCGCGACCGGACCCGACCTCGGGGACCCGGAACTTTCCGACCGCGCCCGCGAGTACCGCAGCAAACAGGAGGAGGGCTACGCAGCCAAGGCAGGCCTCTACGGCGAGGTCGGCGTGGTGAACTGGGGCCGCAAGTCGGCGCCGCCGCCGGCCGGCCAGTTCGACTTCGCGCTCGTCTCCCGCTCGTTTCACGGCTGGATGCGCCAGGACGGTTTCGTTGAGAAGGCGCTCGGGGACCTCTACACCGCGCTCAAGCCGGGCGGCGTGCTGGCCATCGTGCAGCACCGGGCCGACCCGGGCGAGCAGGACCCGAAGGCCGCGAGCGGCTACGTCACCGAGGCCTACGTGATCGGGCAGGTCGAAAAGGCCGGCTTCAAGCTCGACGGCAAGTCCGAGGTGAACGCCAACCCGAAGGACACGAAGGACCATCCCTTCGGCGTGTGGACGCTGCCGCCGGCCCGTCGCAGCACGCCCTACGGCTCGGGACAGGAGGCCGACCCGAACTTCGATCACTCGAAGTACGACGCCATCGGCGAGTCCGACCGCATGACCCTCAGGTTCGTCAAGCCCGAGTAGCCTGCATCTCCGGCGGCGGTGGCCCGGAGCGCCGCTGGGCCGCCGCCGCCAGATCGCCTTGCGTGCGTGTTTCGCGTGCGCTGCTGCCGCTTGTTAACATGAGATCCCGCACGGACGAGCGTGTAGAGACCCATGTCGAACCCCACGGCGGTGGTCCTCGTCGACGACCATCCCGTAGTCCGGGACGGACTCGCCTACCTGCTGGGTGAGCAGCCGGACTTCGAGGTCGTCGGCGAGGCCGAGGACCCGGACTCTGCGCTCGAGGTCATCGGCGAGATGCTGCCGGATGTGGTGGTGCTCGACCTCTCGCTTCAGGGGCGCGACGCGATCCCACTCGTCGGCGAGATGCGGGAGCGCTGGCCGGACCTCAAGATCCTCGTGCTGTCGATGCACGACGAGGACCTCTACGCGGAGCGCCTGCTGGAGCTCGGCGCCCACGGCTACGTCATGAAGCAGGAGAACCCGGGCGAGTTCCTGCGCGCGCTACGGCGCGTGGTCTCCGGGGAGATCCACGTGAGCCGGGCCATGGGCGAGCGGCTGCTCGCGCGCATGGGTCGGGGCGCGCCGCGAGGCGCAATGACCAAGGCGTCTCTGACCGACCGTGAGCGCGACGTGCTGCAGCTGGTCGCGCGCGGGCTCGGCACGCGCGAGATCTCCGAGCGGCTGGACATGAGCCCCAAGACCGTCGATTCCCATCGTCGCAACATCCGCGACAAGCTCGGGCTGGCGACGGCCCGGGACCTCGTCCGCTACGCGGTGCGCTGGGCCGGCGACGGGGCGGACGGGGAAGGCTCCTCGTGAGCGCGGCGGAAGTGGAGCCCGGAGCAGCGGGCCGCGATGATCGGCTCGCCGAGCTGCAGCGCCGCGTCGACCTGCTCGGCGCGGCGCTCGACGTGGCGGCGACCGTCGCATGGCGCTGGGAGGTCGCGACGGACGTCATCAACATGGAGCCGCAGAGCCCGGCCGGAACGGGCGTTTCACAACACGCCAGGACGATGACCGAATTCCGTCTGCGGGTCGTGCCGGAGGACCGGGAAATGCTCGAGCAGGAGATCCGTGCCGCGCTCGCGGCCGACGGGATCCGCCGGATCGAGATTCGGGTCAACAGCGCGACAGGCTCCCTGCGCTGGTATGTAACGTCCATGCGGCGCTACCTCGACGCGCAGGGCCGGCCCGCAGGGCTGCTCGGCGCTTCGCGCGACGCCACGCTGCGCAAGCAGTACGAGCTGACGCTCCTCCGAAACGAGGAGTGGCTCCGCTCCATCCTCGCGATCGTGCCGCAGTGCATCGCGGTGCTGGATGCCGGGCAACGTCTTCAACTCGTGAACCGGACTGGTCTGGCGATGCTGGAGACCGAGGACGTCGCATCGGTCCTCGGTCGCGACATGGCGTCGTTCGCCACCCCGGAGCATCGCGACGCCTTCGTCCGCCTGCATGAACAGGTGATGGCCGGTGCCACGGGCTCGCTCGAGTTCGAGATCGTGGGACTCGGCGGCACGCGCAGGTGGCTGGAGGGACACGCCGCGCCGCTGCGCGACAGCGACGGAGTCATCGGTTCGATGCTCGCGGTGATGCGCGATGTCACGGCACGCCGCGAGGTCTATGCGCGACTGCAGGTGCAGGCGAGGATCCTCGACACGATGTCCGAGGGCGTGGGTGTCATGGACGCGCAGGGGACGCTGCGCTTCGCCAATCCGGCGTTCGAGGACATGCTCGGCCGGCGTCGCGGATCGCTCGTCGGCGAGTCCGGTCGTACGCTGCTTGCCTACCCGGAGCTCGACTTCGAGCGGGCGGCGGCCACGATGCGCGAGGCTCGCGAGCGCCCGGAGTCGATCGAGTTACGGCTGCGGCACGCGGACGGCAGCGTACGTCTCGCCCGCGTGGCTACGACGATCGTCGTGCTCGACGACGTCGAGCACTGGATCGGCGTGATCCAGGACATCACCGAGCGCACCACGCTGGAGCGCGGCATCATCGACGCCGCCGAGCGCGAGCAGGAGCGGATCAGCCAGGACCTGCACGACGGGCTCGGGCAGGAACTGACCGGTATCGCGCTGATGCTGAAGGGCATGCAGAACCAGCTGGAGCGCGAGTCACCGCCCTCGGTGAAGGAGCTCGGGCAGATCCTCGACCTGGTCAACGAAGCCATCGATGGCACGCGCGCGATCGCTCACGGACTGTCTCCGGTCGCGATCGAGCGCGGCGGGCTGGCCGAGGCGCTTCGCAGCCTGGCGGAACGCAGCGACGACCGTGCCGGTGTCAGGGTCCGTTTCCGCTGTAGCAAGTGGCCCAGGCGGCTCGAGCTGTCGGTCGCCACGCACCTTTACCGCATCGCCCAGGAAGCGCTGGCGAATGCGCTGCGCCATGGCCGTCCGCGCGAGGTCCGCATCTCGCTGGCCGTGACCGGTGACAACGTGGATCTGCAGATCGTCGACGACGGCCGTGGGCTGTCGCCGCAGGCGCTCCGGGCCGAGGGCCTGGGGTTTCGAATCATGCGCTACCGGGCCAACGTGATCGGCGCGGTCCTGCGGGTAGAACCCGGGAAGGCCAGCGGCACGACGGTGGCCGTGACCTGTCGGCGCGGCGCCTTCACGCAGGAAGCGTCCGGGTGAGCGGGGCCGCGCATGCCAGGTGGCGTGTGCTGCTGGTCGACGATCACCCGATCGTGCGGCAGGGCCTGGGACGGCTGATCGCCGGCGAGGGCGACCTCGAGGTCTGCGCCGAGGCGGGGACCGTGCGCGAGGCCCGCCAGGCGATCCGCGACCACGCCCCGGACGTCGTGGTGATCGACATCTCGCTCAAGGAAGGCGACGGCATCGAGCTCGTCAAGGAAGTTCGCGCCCACCATCCATCGTTGCCCATGCTGGTGCTGTCGATGCACGACGAGAGCGTCTACGCCGAGCGGCTGCTCGCGGTGGGCGCCAACGGCTACATCATGAAGCAGGCTGCGACCAGGCGGTTCATCGCGGCGCTGCGCCGCGTGCTCGAGGGCGGCGTCTACGTGAGCGAGGCGATAGGCGCGCGGATGATGCACAAGCCCGCCGCCGGCGGGTCCACGCCCCCCACGGATCCCATCCAGCGCCTGTCGAACCGTGAACTGCAGGTCCTGCAGATGGTCGGGCGCGGCCTGTCGACCCGGCAGGTGGCGGAGGCACTCCACCTGAGCATCAAGACCGTCGAGTCCCACCGCCTGCGCATCAAGCGCAAACTCGAGCTCGCCACCAGTTCGCAGCTCGTCCAGTACGCAGTGAACTGGGTGAGCGGGAAATAGGGGACATTCCTATTTTCCTTTTCTGGCTAACCTGTTGATCCTCCATAAGTCGGAACGGAGGACAGCCGCTCTTCACGTCAGCATAAGGCGACCCCCGCTAAACCGCGCATCGTCCACCGATCTTCCGGCAACCCCAACATCATCAAGGGGTTAGCGCAAAAAAGAAAATAGGAATGTCCCTTTAAACCTGCGCGGGGCCTGGTCCGTCTAATTCCCCGAGAGCAGTGGTCCGGGTTTAACCTCGGGCCGACTGGCAGGAGGGAGACGCGGGACGGTGAGCCAAGCGGTTGAACAGCAGGAGCCGGGCGAGGCCGATTGGACGGCACAAGCCCGGGCCGGCGACACGGCGGCCTTCGAGCGTCTCTATCGCGCCCACGCCGGGCGCGTGTACGGCCTCTGCCTGCGCATGACGCGCGACTCGCAGGTGGCCGAGGACCTGACGCAGGAGACCTTCGTGAACGCCTGGCGCAACCTGGCCACCTTCGAGGGACGCAGCGGCTTCGGCACGTGGCTGCACCGCATTGCGGTCAACGCCGTGCTCGGCCGCAGGCGCTCGGCGCAGGGCCGGGGCGAGGTCAGCATGACCGACGAGGAAGGCGCCGAGCGCGAGTTCGCGAGCGCGGAGCCGACCGATCCATCCACGCCGCTGGACCTCGAGCGGCTGATCGCCACGCTGCCTGCGGGCGCGCGCGACGTGCTCGTGCTCTACGGCGTCTACGGCTACAGCCACGAGGAGGCCGCCGGGATGCTCGGCGTCGCCGTCGGCACCTGCAAGGCACAACTGCACCGCGCCCGCCGCCTGCTGCGCGAGCGCATGGGACCCGAGGCACTGAACTGACATGAGCACGATCCGATTCGGCCGCGACGAGCGTGAGCGGGATCCACTGCTCCGCGAGATTGGCACCCTGCCCCGCGAGGTTGCGCCTCCGCACGACCTGTGGGCCGGCATCCGCGCGCAGATCGAGCGCGAAGAGCAGGCGCAGGCGAACGCCGTGCCGGCTTCTCCGCCGCTTCGGGCGCCGGGCCTCAGCTTGAGCTGGGGTTGGGCGCTCGCTGCCGGTGTCGGCGTCGCGGCGGTCTCGGTGCTGTTCACCTGGCTCGCCGTGCGGGCGCCGGCGGAGGCACCGCCGCAGGTCGCGGCACAGCAGCCCAGCTTGCAGCCGACGCCCGTCGAAGCCATCCGGCCCGTGGCCTACGGCGAGTACGCGCGCCTCGGGCCCGAGTACGTCGAGCTGCGCGCGCGGATGCTCGAGCAGTTCAAGAGCCGCCTCGCCGGGCTTTCGGACGGGACGCGGCTGCGGATCGAGCAGGACCTTGCGGCGATCCAGAAGGCCGCGGACGACATCGACGCGGCGCTGGCAGAGGACCCGGCGAGCCGGCTGCTCAACCAGCTGCTGCTGTCGACCTACCAGGAAGAACTGAGGCTTTACTCCAGCGTGGCCGCCGAGGAACCCGAATCGGCCGGCCAGAGGACCTGACCATGACACATATGACTCGTATCCACTCTTTCGTGACCACGGCCCTGGCGGTCTTCCTGCTGGCGCCGGCGGCCCACGCCGCCCAGGACATCGACCAGAGCCTGCAGACAGGTCCGCGGCCCGATGTCGAGATCTCCAACGTCGCCGGCTCGGTGAAGGTCACCGCCTGGGACCAGCAGGTCGTCAAGGTGACCGGCCGCATCGACAACGACAAGGACCGCTTCGAGATGGAGGGCGATGCAAGCCGCGTCGTCATCAAGGTCCGGCGCGAATCCGGCCACTACAAGGACGACGACGGGACGCGGCTCGACATTCTCGTGCCCGCCGGCGCGTCGCTCGAGGTCAATACCGTCAGCGCCGACGTCTCGATCGACGGCGTGAAGGGCGCGCAGCGGCTCGAGTCGGTGAGTGGCAACATCGTCTCGACCGTGTTCGACGAGCAGCTCGACCTGCGCACGATCAGCGGCGACGCCACCATCACCGGCTCCGGCGGCAAGGCCCGCGTGTTTGCGGAAAGCACGAGCGGCGACCTCCGGGCACGGGGGCTCGCGAGCGAGGCCGAGGCCAACTCGGTGAGCGGGGACCTGGTCCTCGAGCTCGGCACCGTCCCGCACGGCCGCTTCAAGAGCGTCTCCGGCGACATCGACGCGACCCTCGGTCTCGCACCCGAAGGCCGCCTCGACGTCCAGAGCATCAGCGGCGACGTCGAGATGACGTTCAAGGAGCCGGTCAATGCGGAGTTCGACGTCGAGTCGCACAGTGGCGACATCGACAACTGCTTCGGCCCGAAGAGCGAGCGCAAGAGCAAGTACGCGCCCGGCACCGAGCTGCGCTTCACCGAGGGCGACGGCAGCGGACGCGTGCGCATCGACACGCTCTCCGGCGACATCGACTTCTGCAAGCGCTGAGTTGGACCAGTCAAGCGCAGCCGAGCCGAGGCGCGCCGGGGCCGGACCGGTCCGAGGGAAGAGGGCGGCCCGACGCGACTGACATCGGCGGGGCGACGGCGGGACAGGCCGTCGCCCGCTTCGCTTCGGCCGGTCCTGCAACGGGAGAGTCGCACCGCCTGTCCGGACGCACCCCCTGATAGAATCGGGGCGGACTCTCCCTCGTCGCTCGAGCCGAATGCGCCTCTCCCGCATCGCACTCCTGTCGCTGGCCGCGCTCGCGACCGCCCTGGCGTCGGTCGCGATCCTCGTATGGGTTGCGGCGCGCACGTCGTGGATCGAGCACCGGATCGCCGCGGTGCTCTCGGGCGAGATCGGCGTGCCCGTCGCGGTCGGCGAGCTGGCAATCGGCTACTTCCCGTCCCCCTACGTCGCGGCGACGGACGTCGTGCTCGGGCCGGCACCCGGGGCGGACGCGCCGACGGCGACGCTCGCCTCCCTGCGGGTGGAGCTGCCGTGGAAGACCGTGCTCGGCCGTGCCTCGCAGGTGGAGCGCATCGAGGTCGCATCGCCCGTCGTGAACCTCGCGGTGGACGAGGCCGGCCGCGACAACTGGACAGCGCTCGTCGACGGCTTCGCCGAGCTTGGCGACGGCGACGACGAATCCGGGCCGGTGGACTGGTCCGTCGGCGTGCTCGAGCTCTCTGCCGGCACGCTGGGCTTTGGTGATGCGCGCGACGGCACGGCCGTGTCGCTCACCGCCATCGCGGTCGAGGCGCGCGACGTCGCGCCGCGCGAGCGATTTGGGCTCAAGTCGCGCGCCGCGGGCCAGGTGGGCGAGTACACGTTTCACGCCGCAGTCGACGGCTGGATCCGCCTCGATCCCGATACGGACAGCTACGCGGGCGAGCAGTGGTCCTTCCGCGGCTGGCTGGGCGGCGGTGAACTGGGCCTCGGCGGCGTCGAGCTGGCCGGAGGCGTGAAGTCGCTGGCGGCTGACCTCGCGGCGGGGACGGTCGACGTGCAAGGGCTCGAGTTCGAGGGCCTCGGCCTGCGGGCGGGCGGCGAGCTCTCCGTGACCGGCCTGGACTCGGCGCCGTCGGTGGCCTTCTCGATCGAGACCGAGCCGTTCGCCCCCCGCGCCGCCGCCAACTCGGTGAACAGGCCGCTGCCGGAGACCGCGAGCCCGGCGGCGTTCGCGCGTGCCGAGCTCAGCGTGCGGGGACGCAGTGACGCGGTGAGCGGATGGTCGATCGACCAGCTGGCCGGACAGCTCGACGACAGCCGCTTCGAGGGCAGCGCGGTGCTGCCCGCCGGCGGCGGGGAACCGCCGAGGCTGCGGCTCGACGTCGATCGCATCGCACTCGATGGATACCTTCCGCCGGACACCGGGGAGAGCGCCACACCGCAGGAGATCTTCACGGCGATGGTCGATGCCCTGAACGCGCTCGACATCGACGCCGAGATCACGGTCGGGCGCGCCGAGGCGGCAGGCGCCGTGGTCCAGGGCCTGCGCATCCGCGTCGAGCCGGACGATCGCGCACCGCCCGCGGCGGATGGCTCGTGAAGCGCGCGAGGAGCCGCGCAATGCCATGGCTGGCGGGCGTACTGGTGGCGGCGCCTCTTTCCGCCGTCGCCGTGACGGTCGAACGCCTGGAGGTCGGCGAGCGCGCGCAGGGTTACTACGTGACGTTCGAGGCGACGCTATCGGCGCCCGCGAAGGCCGTGATGGCGGTGCTGCAGGACTACGCTAGCTATCCCGAGCTCGACCCGCGCATCGTGACGGCGCGCGTCGTCGGCGAGCAAGACGGATACCCGCTGCTCTACACGCGGTTGAAGGGCTGCCTGGCCGCCTGGTTCTGCCGCGACATGGATCGATACGAAACGCTCGAGGAAGGCGAGCAGCTGCTCGTCGCGCGCGCGGTGCCGGGACGTGGCGACCTCGAGTCCGGGTACTCCGAGACCCGCGTCGAGCCCGCCGTGGAGAATCGGTCGCACGTGCGATACCGCACCGAGTTCGAGCCGTCGTTCTGGATGCCGCGTTGGCTGGTCCGAGCCGCGGTGGTCAGGACGCTGGAGCGCGGCACCCTCGCGATGTTCGAGAACGTCGAGGCCCGGGCACGGGAGCGCGAGGAAAGCCATGAATGAGCGCGAGCGGGCAGCCGGGCTTGCGCCGCTTCTCCTCGCGTGGTTCGAGCGCCACGGCCGCAGGAACCTGCCCTGGCAGCGCGACCCGACGCCCTATCGCGTCTGGGTGTCGGAGATCATGCTGCAGCAGACGCAGGTGCCGACGGTGATTCCGTACTTCGAACGCTTCGTGCAGCGCTTCCCGGACGTGCGGTCGCTCGCGGCCGCGCCGGTGGACGAGGTCCTGCACCTGTGGTCAGGACTCGGCTACTACGCCCGGGCGCGCAACCTGCACGACGCGGCGAGGCGCGTCGCCGCCGACTTCGGCGGCGAGTTCCCGCCGACGGTCGAGGAGGCGACGGGATTGCCCGGCATCGGTCGCTCGACGGCCGGCGCGATCCTCGCGCTGTCGCGTCGCGAGCGGCACCCGATCCTGGACGGCAACGTGCGCCGCGTGCTCGCGCGCTGCTTCGCCGTGGAGGGCTGGCCCGGCGAGCGCGCCGTCGACACCCGGTTGTGGGACCTCGCCGAGGCCTGCACGCCGCACGAGGAAGTAGATCGCTACACGCAGGCGATCATGGACCTCGGTGCCACCATCTGCACGCGCTCGAAGCCTGCGTGCCACGGGTGCCCGCTGGGGCCGGTCTGCCTCGCGAAGGCGCAGGGACTGCAGGCGTCGCTGCCGACGCCCCGCCCGGTGAAGCGCGACAAGCCGCTGCGCAAGGTCTGCATGCTGGTCGCCGTCGACGGCGAGGACAGGGTGCTGCTCGAGCAACGGCCCGCGCGCGGCATCTGGGGCGGGCTGTGGAGTTTCCCGGAGTTCCGCGACGTCGACGAGGCGACCGCGTGGGCGGCCGCGCACCTCGGCGTGCACGCGGGCACCCTCGAGCCCTGGTCGCCGCTCAGGCACAGCTTCACGCACTTCGACCTCGACATCGTGCCGCTGCGCCTGCTGCTGCCGCGATCGGCGCCCGCCGTGGCCGAGCCGGGGCACGTCTGGTATAACCACCGCGCCCCGGCAAAGCTCGGGCTCGCCGCGCCCGTCGCGGCGCTGATCAAGAAACTCTAGGGGACATTCCTATTTTCCTTTTCTTTGTAAGCCATTGATTCGAGCTT
>LJNS01000085.1 GCA_001303245.1 Gammaproteobacteria bacterium SG8_30 | reverse complement strand
GCGCCTGTGAGGTGCGCGCTGGCAATGAGCCCCATCTCCAGGAGAAACAGGGCCAGCACGCCCTTGAACAGCCCGAAGAACAGCGGCTCCACCGACGACAGCCCCTGCGGGCCCGCGATCCAGCCGATCAACAGCCCGCCGAGCAGCAGCACGACGCTCTTGCCGAGGAAGATCTCCCGCCCCAGCGCGCGCCAGCGCGTGCGCCGGCTGATGCCGCGCGCCAGCACGATGCCCACCAGGATCGCCGGCACCTCGAGCAGGACGACGAACAGCGGCATGAACGGCTCGTACTCGATCGACTGGACCGCCGCGTAGGAAATGGCCACGGCGAAGGTGCCGACGCTCACCGAACCATAGTGCGCGGCGACCGACGCCGCGTCGGGCCGCGGCAGGCGACCGACGAAGCGCAGCACGGGGAAGGCGAGCAACGGCAGCAGCAGGCCGAGCAGGATGACGAGCACGACGTCGACGAGCAGCGTGCCGAGCGGCTGGCTCGACAGCTGGATGCCGCCCTTCAATCCGATCGACAGCAGCAGGATCATGCTGACGAACTCGTAGATCGCCGTCGGCAGCTTGAGCTCGGCGCGCGCGAGCCCGGCGCCGAGGCCGAGCAGGAAGAACAGCACCACCGGATCGAGCTGCGACATGGGCGCGGAGTTTACATGGGCGGGCGCCGTCCGGCGCGCCTGGCAGCTTGACGGCGGCCGCCGCGCGAGGCACAAGGACCAGAAGGCTCAAGGAGGGCGATGCGCCGTGCATCGCCTGCTTGCCGCGGTTGCGACCGCCATCGTCTCGGGGATGCTGTCCATGCCTGTCACCGCCACCACCGACATCGTGGCCGTCATCGGCACCGGCCGCATGGGGACCACGCTCGGCACGAGGTTCGCCGGCCAGGGACAAGCCGTGATCTTCGGCTCGCGCATGCCGAGAAGCGAGCGCGTGCGCCCGGCAGGCTGACGCTGCGTACCGCCATGGTCGTCCCGGCTGGCAACGGTGCGGCCATCGCCTGCGGCCACGAGGTCACGGCGGGCGCAGCTGCCAGCGCGCTCCAGGCCGGCGGCAACGCGTTCGATGCGATCGTGGCGGGCATCTGCGCGGCGTGTGTCGCCGAACCGGTGCTCTGCTCGCTGGCGGGGGGCGGGTACCTGCTGGCACGTCGGGGCGAAGCTGAGCCCGTGGTCTACGACTTCTTCGTCGACACGCCGCTCGAGCGGCGGGGCGCGGAATCCCTGGACCTGTACCCCATCGAGGTGGACTTCGGCGACGTGACGCAGGAGTTCCACATCGGCCTCGGCTCGGTCGCCTCACCCGGCGTCCTGGCCGGCCTGTTCGAGATCCACCGCGAGCTGTGCCGGCTGCCGCTCGAGGAACTCGTCCGGCCGGCGGTCGCCGCCGCCCGTGACGGCGTCATCGTCAACCCGCTGCAGGCGTACATCTTCGAGATTTGCGGACCGATCTACATCGCCACGCCGGAAGCGCGGTCGATCTACGGCAAGGGAGGAGTGAGCCTGCCGCGGGACGGAGAGCTGTTTCGACAGCCCGCTCTTGCGGACACCCTCGAGGTTCTGGCGCGCACGGGTCCCGGTCTGCTGTACGGCGGAGAGCTCGGCCGCCGGCTGGTCGCTGCGTGCGCCGCCGGAGGCGGACAGCTTACGCTCGCGGACCTCGAACACTACGCTGTCGTCAAACGCCGGCCGCTCGCGCGCGACTATCATCTGGCACGCGTCTACACGAATCCCCCACCGTCGCGCGGCGGCATCCTGATCGCCTTTGCGCTCGCCCTCCTCGACGGGCTGCCTGCCACGGGACGTGCCCGCTGGCTGCCCGGGCTCGCCGCGGCGATGCGCCTTGCGAACCTCGCGCGCGCGGAGGACGACGGGCGCCTGCTCGACCGGAACCTGCTCGAGCGCTACCGCGCGGAGTTGTCGGGACGACCGGCGTGCGATCGTGGCACGACTCACATCAGCGTCGCGGACGGCAAAGGCAACCTCGCGGCTGCTTCGCTCAGCAACGGCGAGGGCTGCGGCCACCTGCTGCCAGGCACGGGAATCATGCTGAACAACATGCTCGGCGAGGAAGACCTCAACCCCGGCGGTTTCCAGCGTTGGGCACCCGGGACGCGCATGGCCTCGATGATGGCGCCGACGCTCGTCGAACATGGCGGGACACAGGCTGTGCTCGGGTCCGGCGGATCCAACCGGATCCGCAGCGCGATCCTGCAGGTCATCGCCAACCTGGTGGATTTCGGCATGGCACCGGAGGAGGCGGTGGCAGCGCCTCGTATCCACGTCGAGGGCGACTTGCTCAGCATCGAGGGTGGCTTCACGGACGAGGAGCGCGAGGCGCTGGCCAGCACGGGGCTACAGACGGATCACTGGAAGGACCGGAACCTCTTCTTCGGCGGCGTGCACATCGTCAGGCAGGGAAACGCCGGCCTGACCGCCTTCGGGCGATCCGCGGCGTGGGGGCGTAGGACGGTGCCTGTCCTGGCGCGCCGGATGACTGGCTTGAACCGGGGGCCTGGACTGTTCACGGTGCAGGAAAGACGACGTCCGGCGTCGACTGGTCGATGTCGACGGCGATGCGCCAGCGCCCGTCGTCGCCACGGCGGAAGATCAGTACGGAGCGTCCGCTGTCTCGGATCACCTCGTCGCTGTCCTCCGGCGTGACGGAGAACCAGTACCCGCTGACGAGGTAGGCCAGGTCGCCATGTACCTCGATGCGCTCGAGGTCGACGACGAACTCGATGTCGCCGCGGCCTGCCGCGGAGGCCATGTAATCGCGCACTTCGCTCAGACCGCGCAGCGCGGGCTTGCCGTGCAGGGCGACGATCGCATCCGGCTCGTAGAGGGACATCAGCGTCTCGAGGTCGCCGCTCCGGAAGGCCTCTATCCACGTATGCCCGAGCGCCTCGATCTCGGCCTGGTCGGCGCCGATGGTGGACCCGGACGCCACGACCGGGCCGGCCAGAAGGGCCGCGATGAACAGCCTGCTCGTCATCGAGCTCATGGGTAGGGCCTCCCCTCGCCGTCGTCAGATCGCGTCGGGCGGAGTACGGTTGCAGCGTGACGCACGAGGCGCCGCATCTGGTGGGCCCGCTGGGATTCGAACCCAGGACCAAGGGATTCACGTCTTCCCATGGTTTCCCATGGGCGCGGACTATCTCTTCACCCCACCGCAATTGCGGCGTCCGGGTGCGGGACGCTCTAGCCTGTCATTAAGGGCACTAAAGCCCCCAGGTAGTCTCTGCACCTTCCGGCGGTGTACCGCCGGCTCGGCTCAGGATCGCCATCAGCCACCCGAGGCGCTGGAAGGTTTCCCTGAATTCGTCCCGTCCACTCGGCGCCTTTCGGCGCCGAGGCACCTTTTGTCAAGATGAGTCCCCTGCTCTAACCGCTGAGCTACAGGCCCGGCAGAATCTTAGCAAAGTCAGATGATTTGGAGCTCGCGTCGGGTAGCGCCGACAGCACATCATGTTTGCGTGTGCGAACCCACATGCAGGCAGTGCGGAAAACCCTTGAGCGGAAGACAGCGGCTCTTCTGCAGCCGTCGATGCAAGACTCGCGACTCGAACATTCGGCTCCAGAATTACGCGGCGCAGCAGGTCCGCGGGCTTTCCAGAAAACGGGCCCTCATCCGCCTAGCAGGTGGTGCATGCCTTCGCTGCGGATACGATCGACACACCGCAGCCCTTTCGTTTCACCATCGGGAGCCAGCACACAAGCAATTCGGGTTTGACCTGAGATCGCTGTCAAACCGTCGTTGGAAGGACATTCTGCGCGAGGCAGCCAAATGCGACCTCCTCTGCGCCAACTGCCACGCGGAGATCCACGTCCTGGATCAGCCGGATGAGCCCCCCATGGGCGGACCGGCCACCAGGCCGCCCTGCAGTCTCACGAGAGGCGCTCAGCCCCCCGGCGGCTCCATCATGCTCTGCGAGTAGTTCTCGAGGCCGACGCGCTGGATCAGCTCGAGCTGGGTCTCGAGCCAGTCGATGTGCTCCTCCTCGGACTCGAGGATGCTCTCGAACAGCTCGCGGCTGACGTAGTCGCCGAGCTTTTCGCAGTCCGCGATCGCGGCCTTCAGGTCCGGGTGCGCCTTGCGCTCGAGCGCGAGGTCGCACTCGAGGATCTCTACCACCGTCTCGCCGATGAGGAGCTTGTCGAGGTCCTGCAGGTTGGGCAGCCCCTCCAGGAACAGGATGCGCTTGATCAGCTCGTCCGCGTGCTTCATCTCGTCCACGGACTCGTGGTGCGAGTGCTTGGCGAGCTTCTGCAGCCCCCAGTTGTCGAACATGCGGGAGTGCAGGAAGTACTGGTTGATCGCGGTGAGCTCGTTGCGCAGGACCTTGTTCAGGTGCGCGATGACCTTGGGGTCGCCCTTCATGGCCCCTCCGATTGACGCTGGAAATGGTCGGTGCGGCCCGGCGGGCCGCTCAGGCAGGTTGCACTGCCAGCGCGCCGGGATCAAGCGCCTCGTCGAATACCTGCCGCGCGAAGTCCTCGCACTGGCCGCAGCAGGTGGCCACCCTGGTCATTGCCTGGAGTTCGGCGAAGGAGCGGACGCCCGATTCCGCGGCCTGGCGGAGGTCCTTGTCCCGAACGCAGTTGCAGAGGCAGACGTACATGGCAGGAGAGCATGCGCAAACCGAACGAGATGGGGATCAGTATAAATGCTAATCATTCTCATTTGGAAGCCCTTCTCGGGAACCGGGACCGTGACGGGGTCCGAACTTCCCGGGGTTCGCGCAGGTCGAAAGATCGGGCATATTGCACCGCGAAGCACAAGCGCACCCCTCCTCACCGCTCGAAGGAGCCTGAACAACATGAGCCACGACAAGATCTCGCGCCGCAGCCTGCTGCAAGGCGCTCTCATCGGCCTGGCAGCCGCCCCGGCCTCGGCGCTGCTGGCACGCGACGCTTTCGCGGCCGACCTGCCGTTGATCGACCCGGCCGACGCGCAGGCCAAGGCGCTCGGCTACGTTCACGACGCGACCAAGGTCGACGCGAAGGCGAACCCGAACTACAAGGCTGGCCAGCTCTGTGCCAACTGCATCCAGTACACCGGCAAGGAAGGGGCCGCGGAGGGCGGCTGCAACATCTTCCCGGGCAAGGGGGTCAAGGCCACCGGCTGGTGCAAGGTGTACGTGATCAAGCCGGGCGCCACGCTCGGCTGACGCCAGTCACAGCGTCCATGTCGGGACGGCCCGGCGGCGCGCAAGCGCCCCGGGCCGTCTTGTCGTGCGCATTCAGCGCCTATTCAGCGTGGCGCTCGCATCCTGAACGCGTCGACACCGTCCGCGATGCGCCGCACCGTCTTCGCGTCCCGGCAAACTGGGGTGCCTCGGGTCGAGGCCGGGAAGGCGATCGCGGCCGGGTCGGCCCTGAGAAGGCACCGCGAGATGGCTCTCAGCCGGTTGTCGGCGCGTGCTCGAGAGGCAGCGCCGTCGTGTGCTTGAGCTCCTCCATCGAGAAACTCGACGTGACGTCGGCCAGTTCGATCGCCCCGATCAGGCGCTTGTAGACTGCGTCGTAGCCGGCGATATCCGGCACAACCACGCGCAGCAGGTAGTCGATCTCGCCGCTCATCCGGTAGGCCTCGACGATCTCCGGAATGGCGTCGACTGCCCGCCGGAACTGCTCCACCCACGCAGCGCTGTGGGTACTGGTCCTCACGGCCACGAAGACCGACACCGGCACGTTCAGGGCCACTGGGTCGAGCAGGGCGACTCTTCCCCGGATCACCCCCGCCTTCTCCATGCGCTGGATCCGCCGCCAGCAGGGCGTCGCGGTCAATCCGACGCGCTCGGCGATCTCGGCGACCGGCGTCAGTGCATCCCGCTGGAGGACGTCCAGGATGCGTCGATCACGTCCATCGAGCATGATTTTCTTTTTTGTGGTCATTTAATAGTTATTTTTTTCTACATCAGCCCTCTTTCTAGCACATTAAGCAACCCTGTCGCATCAGTGGGGTGCTAGCTTGCCTGCCAGGACCGACGCCCGGCACCGTTCGCCGCGCATCGCCCGGAGGGTGGGCCATGAAGCTTGCGAGCCTGGACATCGCGACCCTGCGCGACCAGATCATCGGGGTCGACTGCGCCATCGAGACCGTCTTCGGGCGTCGCCTCATGGTCTACTGCGACTACACCGCCTCGGGCCGCTCGCTCTTGTTCGTCGAGCGCTACCTGCAGGGCCTGCTCAGGACCTACGCCAACACGCACACCGAGGACGACGTAACCGGGCGCAGCATGTCCCGGCTGCTGCACGAGGCGGAGCACGCGATCAAGGCCGCGGTCAACGCGGGCCCCGCCGGTCGGATCGTCGCCTGCGGCACGGGTGCGACCGGCGCCATCGACAAGTTGCAGCAGATCCTCGGCATCGCCCTCCCGCCGGCCACGCGGGAGCGGCTCGACGACGAACTCGACGCGTTCTTCGGCGATGGGCAGGCTGCGGCCTTTCGCGACCACTGTCGCTCGCGCCAGCCGGTCGTGTTCGTCGGACCGTACGAGCACCACTCGAACGAGATCTCCTGGCGGCAGGGCCTAGCGACCGTCGTCGCCGTGAACCTCACCGCCGACGGCGGCGTCGATCTCGACCACCTCGCGCGCCTGCTCGAGGACCCCGTGTACCTCGGGCGGCCCCGCATCGGCTCGTTCTCCGCAGCGTCCAACGTCACGGGCGTGCGCACGCCGGTGCACGAGATCGCCTCGCTACTGCACCGGCACGATGCCGCCGCTTGCTTCGACTACGCGGCCAGCGGACCGTATGAGGGGATCGACATGAATCCCGGCGGCGACGGCTGGCTGGACGCCATCTTCGTCTCGCCGCACAAGTTCCTCGGCGGACCCGGTTCCTCGGGCATCCTGGTCTTCAACGACCGACTGTATCGGCGCGACCTGCCGCCAAGCGTCGCCGGCGGCGGCACCGTCGACTACGTGAGCCCGCACGACCAGGACTTCATCGCGGATGTCGAGGAGCGCGAGAAGGCGGGCACGCCGGGCATCCTGCAGACCCTGCGCGCCGCGCTCGCCTTCGAGATCAAGCGTGCGGTTTCCGTGCCGGTCATCGAGGCGCGCGAGTCCGGGCTGCTCGAGCGCGCCTTCGAGGCCTGGACCGGAACGCCCGGCATCGAGATCCTCGGCAACCAGGATCCCTCTCGCCGCATCGGCATCGTCTCCTTCAACCTGCTCGACCCGCGCGGCGGCTACCTGCACCCGAAGTTCGTCACCGCGGTCCTGAACGACCTGTTCGGCATCCAGTCGCGCGCGGGCTGCTCCTGTGCGGGTCCCTACGGGCACCGCCTGCTCGGCATCGACGCCTGCACGTCGGAGGACTATCGCGCCTGGGTCCGCAAGGGCTACCAGGGCATCAAGCCCGGGTGGTGCCGCATCGGCTTTCATTACTCCATGGACGACGTCGAGGCCGACTACGTCGTCGACGCCGTCCGACTGCTGGCCCGGTACGGGCACCGCCTGCTGCAGCTATATCGCTTTGACCCTGTGACGGGCGCCTGGCGGCATCGCGATGAGTCCGAGCGGTCCCCGCCTTTTTCCCTGGCGGCCGCACTGCAGTCCGGCCCCTTGTCCTCCACGGCTCTGCCAGGCGAACAGCGGGCCCGCCTGTTCGCAGGCTACCTCGCCGAAGCCCTGCGACTCGTCGAGCGCCTCGGCGAGCCCACGGAGCGTCCCGAGGCCGTGCTGGACGGCCGCTTCGGCGAGCTTCAGTTCTTCTCGACTTGAACTTCTTCCGGCACCCGCAAACAAGTACCCCGCCTGTCGGCGGGGCAAGTTCCCTCTTGGTTCGTCGTCGGGCCAGTGGTCCGGCCGTTGTTGTTGTGGACTGTTGCTCTGACCACCTATGGAGGTGGCTCTATCCCCTGCGAGGGCGCCGTGGCGCCTTGGTCTTCCTTCCTTGCCTACTTCCTTACTTCCACTTCCCCTCTCCGGCTCGACCCCCGAACGCTGGTTCGCGGGTCAGCGCCCTGGGCTCGCCGAATGTCAGCTTCCCCAGCACCTGTCACTACACATCCAAGATGCGTACCAACCCATCTCGAAGCTTTGATTTTCAATTGCTTGCGGATCCAACGGTTTCCGAGCCGTACCGGATCGTGGTGGATTCGTAAGAAATTCCGACACCTGGCGAGACCGACGCGAAACCGTCGCGGAACCCTCCGGCCGGCCAGCTAGAATCGCCCCCGATGGGCGATTCGACAGAGAGGGACCCGCGCTTCCGCGATCAGCCGCCCGCTTCCCGACGGCCGGCCCGGCAGGCTCGCCCCGCGCCAGCCATCCCCGAAGGAGCCGAGCGCCTGCAGAAGGTGCTGGCGGACGCCGGTGTCGCCTCGCGCCGCGACTGCGAGCTCGCCGTCAAAGCCGGACGGATCCGAGTCAACGGCAGCCCCGTCCACAAGCTTCCCTGCTGGGTCCGACCGGGGCGGGACCTCGTCGAACTCGACGGCGTGGTAGTCGATACCACACGACGCGGCCGCGTCGATCGCTCCGCCTATGTGTACGTCGCGGCAAACAAGCCCAGGGGCGTCATCTCCACGGCGCGGGATCCGGAAGGGCGGCCTCACGTCGTCGGGCTCGTGCAGGGACTCGTCCCGCGCGGACAACGGGTCTACCCGGTGGGGCGACTCGACAGCGATTCCACCGGGCTCGTGCTGCTGACCAACGACGGAGAGCTTGCGCACCGTCTGGCGCATCCGCGCTTCGGCGTCGCGAAGCGGTACCGGGTCACCGTGCAGGGCAGGCTCGAAGGCGAGGCCATCGCCCGCCTGCGGCGTGGCTTCTACCTCGCCGACAGCGACTCCATCGCGCACAGCAAGGGAACGACCGGCCCGGCAGGCACCGGTCGACGCGCGGCGATCGACGACATCAAGGTGATCAAGACGTTCAGGGATCGCGCGACCGGCGACGTGTCGCTGCTCGACGTGACGCTGCGCGAGGGCCAGAACCGGGAGATCCGCCGGCTGCTGGCCCGGGTGGGGCTCAGGGTCCGACGGCTCGAGCGCGTCGCCATCGGCCCGCTGCAACTGCGCTCGCTCAAGCCCGGTGCGGCGCGGCGGCTCTCCCGGGCGGAGGTCGACTCGTTGAAGCGCGCGGTGCTGCTGAGCTGACGCAGCACGCCGGGACCGACGGGCATGCTCACGTGCGTGACCGGTGAGCCCCGCCGCGTGTACCGCCACAGGGACTTCGAGGCGATGGCGGTTGTCCGCAGTCTTGCAGGTCCACTACTGTAGCGCGCCGCTGGCCGCCCATCCCCTCGCCACGATGAGACCGCTCCCCGCAGAAGTCCGCTCCCTGCCCGTCGCGGCACAACTCGAGTCGGTCGTCGACGCACTGCGCCGCGCGGGGGCGACGGTCCTGGAGGCACCCCCAGGGGCCGGCAAGAGCACGGGCGTGCCGCTCGCGTTGCTCGGCGCCGAATGGCTCGGCCGGGAAAAGGTCCTGATGCTCGAGCCGCGGCGTCTCGCGGCGCGCGCGATCGCGAGCCGCATGGCCAGCCTGCTCGGCGAACCCGTCGGCCGGACCGTCGGCTACCGGACCCGGCTCGACACGCGCGTCTCGCGGGAAACGCGGCTCGAGGTCGTGACCGAAGGCGTGCTCACGAGCATGCTCCAGTCCGACCCGGCGCTCGAGGGCGTAGGCGTGGTCATCTTCGACGAGTTCCACGAGCGCAGCCTGAACGCCGACCTCGGGCTCGCGCTCACTCTCGACGCCCGCGCCAACCTGCGCCCTGGGCTCAGGCTGCTGGTCATGTCCGCCACGCTGGAGATCGCGCCGGTAGCGACCCTGCTCGGCGACGTGCCGGTCATCTCGAGCTCCGGCCGTGCCTGGCCCGTCGAGACGCGCTACGTGCCGCCGCCGCGGGGGCAGGGCATGGGGCTGGAGCGGCACGTGGCCCGCGTCGTCCTCGATGCGCTCGACGGCGATCCGGGGGACGTGCTTGCCTTCCTGCCCGGCGCGCCGGAGATCCGCCGCGTGCAGCGCGAGCTCGAGCGGCGGGCGCTGCCGCCCGGCGTGAGCGTTCACCCGTTGTTCGGCGACCTGCCGGTCGCAGCGCAGGACGCGGCGCTCGCCGCGGCCGCCGACGGCCGCCGCAAGGTCGTGCTCGCGACGTCCATCGCCGAGACCTCCCTCACCATCGAGGGCGTGAGGATCGTCGTGGATTCAGGCCTGTCGCGCGCGGCGCGCTTCGACCCCGTCACCGGCATGAGTGCACTCGCGACGACGCGGGTCTCTCGGGCCGCCGCGGACCAGCGCCGTGGTCGCGCCGGGCGGCTTGCACCCGGCATCTGCTACCGGCTCTGGAGCGAGTCGAGCGAGCGATCCATGGCGACGTCAGTGCCCGCGGAGATCCTGCACGCGGATCTGGCGTCGCTGGCGCTGGAGCTTGCTGCCTGGGGCGTGACGGACGCAGCATCGCTCAGGTTCCTCGACTTCCCTCCGGCCGCACATCTGGACCAGGCCCGCTCCTTGCTGGCGCAGCTTGGCGCGATCGACGCGGCCGGACGCATCACGCCCCACGGCCGGCGGATGCAGGGACTCGGCGCGCACCCACGCTTGTCGCACATGCTGCTCGCTGCCGACGCGCTCGGCCTGGGAGAACTCGCGTGCGACCTCGCTGCCGTGCTGTCGGAGCGCGACCTAATGCGGGGCCCGGAGGCACGGCGTGACGCCGACATCCGCAGCCGCGCGGAGCTGCTGCACCGGCAGGGCACGCCGGCGCAAGACGCCGCCGTCGACACCAGTTCCCGTGCCCGCGCAGTACGTACCGCGCGGCGGTGGCGGGGCGAGCTCGGGCTCGGCGCGGCGGCACGCGTCGACACGTCGGCCACCGGGTTGCTCCTGGCCCATGCCTACCCGGATCGAGTCGGCATGCGACGCCCGGACGGCCGATACCTGCTCTCGGGCGGGCGCGGCGCCTTCTTCGCCGACGTGCAGTCGCTTTCGCAGGCCCCTTTCATCGTCGCCGCGGAACTCGATGCGGGCGAACGGGAGGCACGGATCTTTCTCGCCGCGCCGGTGCGGCGGGAGGAGATCGAACAGGCGCTCGGCGAGCGGATCCTCGAGGAGGAAGTCGTGCGGTGGGATGCGGCGGAGCAGGCCGTACTGGCGAGGCGCGAGCGGCGGCTCGGCGCGCTGCTGCTCGAGGAGCGGCGCCTCGAGTCGCCTGACGCCGGCCTGGTGCACACGGCCGTGCTGTCAGGCATCCGTCAGCTCGGTCTCGATGCGCTGCCCTGGTCGCGGGCCGCCTCGTCCCTGCGCGAGCGCGCGGAGTTCCTCAGGCGGCACCTGCACGCGCAGGATCCGGACTGGCCACCGTGCGATGACGCGACTCTGCACTCGACCTTGGACCAGTGGCTCGGCCCCTGGCTCACAGGCGTGACCCGTCGCGCTCACCTAGCACGCCTGGACCTTCACGCTGCGCTCGCGGCGCGCTTCGACCATGTGCAGCGGCAGGAGATTGAGCGGCTCGCCCCGACTCACGTCGTCGCGCCGAGCGGCTCGAGGATCCCGGTGGACTACTCCGATCCGGAGGCGCCTGTCGCCGCGGTGCGGCTGCAGGAGGTCTTCGGATTGACGGAGACGCCCCGACTAGCGGGCGGCCGGGTGCCGCTCACGCTGTCTCTCCTCTCGCCGGGACGACGCCCGGTGCAGGTGACCCGCGACCTGGCCAGCTTCTGGTCCCGAGGCTACGCCGAGGTCCGCAAGGAACTGAAAGGACGCTACCCGAAGCACTACTGGCCCGAAGACCCGCTCACGGCCACCCCGACGAATCGCGTCCGTCCGCGATAGGAAAGAGGGGGCATTCCTGTTTTACCTTTCCTGTCACGTCTACGAATCAAGCGCTTGCAGCAAAAAGGAAAATAGGAATGTCCCCCTTCAGAATCGCCGGCGCATGCGGAAGTTGGTGAGACGCTGCTTGCCGACCGGCACTTCCTGCTGCGCCTCCACGGCGAAGCCCTTGCGCTCGAAGAAGGGCCGGGCCGTCAGGCTCACCTCCGCGTAGAGCGACTCCGCACCTGCTGCACGAGCCTCGCACACCAAGTGTTCCATCAGCAGCGACCCCAGCCCCTGCCCCTGCCAGTCCGCGTGGCAGAAGAAGCAGTCGATGTGGCCGTCGGGATCGAGCTCTGCGAAGGCGACGATCTGCCCGTCCGCCTCGACGACGAACGTGGCATCCCGCAATCGCGCCGACCAGGCATGCACCGTCAGATCAGGCTGGGCCCAGGCTTCCACCTGCGCCGCCGTGTAGTCGCGGCGGTTGACGCGGCGGATCGTGTCCCGGAAGAGCGCGAGGATCGGGCCGGCGTCGCCGGAACGGCAGCGCCGCAGGGTGACGAGGGGGCGGGCCGGCTGCACGTCGCGCTGCAGCAGCCAGTCTTCGTATACGGTCCGGCCGAGCTGGAACAGGTCCTCGCCCACCCGGTTTGCGGTAGAAGGCCTGGGACTGGGGCGCCTGCTTCCACACGCTGAGCCACATCACGTCGTGGCCGGCCGTTGCCGCCGCGCGCAGAGAAGCCCGCATCAGGGCAGGACCGATCCCCCGGCCGTGCCACTTCGACAAGGCGTAGATGCGGGAAAGCTGGACCGGTCGTTCGCCGCCGACGCCGGTCGAAGGCGTCCCGACGACGAGTCGCCCGTAGCCTGCCACGCCGTCGACCTCGGCCATGAGCCACGTCTCGCCGGCGGCCCCGATCGCCGTCGCCACGGCATCCGGCGAGAACTGCTCGAGGCAGTATGCGTCGAGGTCGGCTTGCGAAGTCGACTTCTGCCAGGCCTCCCGGAAACTCCGGTCCGCCGCGTCGGCGAGCGACTCTGCGTCGGCCGGACCGG
>LJNS01000020.1 GCA_001303245.1 Gammaproteobacteria bacterium SG8_30 | reverse complement strand
AGCCGGCCGCGCTCACGGGGCTCACCGGGATGAAGCCGACCTACGGCCGGGTTTCCCGCTACGGCATGGTCGCGTTCGCCTCGAGCCTCGACCAGGCCGGCGTTCTGGCGCAGACGGCGGAAGACGCGGCGCTCGTGCTCGAGGTCATGTCGGGCTTCGACCCGCGCGATTCCACCAGCGTCGACGCGCGGGTGCCGGCCTACTCGCGCGAGCTCGACGCACCGGTCAAGGGGCTCAAGGTCGGGATCATCCGCGAGTTCCTGGGCGAGGGGCTGGAGGCGCGGACCCGCGACGCCGTGGAGTCCGCGCTCGATGCCTACCGCTCGCTCGGCGCCGAGCTCGTCGAGGTCAGCCTGCCGGCCCTGCCGCTGTCCGTGCCCACTTACTACGTGGTGGCGCCGGCCGAGTGCTCGTCGAACCTGTCGCGATACGATGGGGTCCGCTTCGGCCACCGCTGCGAGGATCCGAAGGACCTGCTCGACCTGTACACGCGCTCCCGCGGCGAGGGGTTCGGCGCCGAGGTCAAGCGCCGGATCATGACCGGCACCTACGTGCTGTCCGCAGGCTATTACGACGCCTACTACCTGAAGGCCCAGAAGGTACGCAGCCTGATCAACGCCGACTTCAGACAGGCGTTCGCGCAGGTCGATGTGCTGATGGGGCCGACGACGCCGACGCCGGCCTTCGGCATCGGCGAGAAGGTGGACGACCCGGTCACGATGTACCTCAACGACATCTACACGATCGGCGCAAACCTGGCCGGGTTGCCGGCGGTATCCGTTCCCTGCGGGCTCGTCGACGGGCTGCCGGTCGGGCTGCAGATCATCGGACCGCACTTCGCCGAGTCGCGCCTGCTCGCGGCAGCCCATGCCTACCAGCGCGAGACCGATTGGCACCGCCGGGCGCCACAGGGCTGGGCATAAGGAGCGCACGCCGTGTCAATCGAGTGGGAAGTCGTGATCGGGCTAGAGATCCATGCCCAGCTCGCGACCCGCAGCAAGATCTTCTCGGGCTCGTCCACTGCCTTCGGTGCGGAGCCGAACGCCCAGGCCAACCTCGTCGACCTGGGCTATCCGGGCGTGCTGCCGGTGCTCAATCGCGAGGCCGTCAGGATGGCCGTGATGTTCGGCCTGGCGGCCGGTGCCACCATCGCGCGCCGCTCGGTCTTCGCCCGCAAGAACTACTTCTACCCGGACCTGCCGAAGGGCTACCAGATCAGCCAGTACGAGCTGCCCATCGTCGAGGATGGTTCGGTGGACATCGTGCTCGACGACGGCTCACGCAAGACCATCGGCATCACCCGTGCACATCTCGAGGAGGACGCCGGCAAGTCGCTGCACGAGGGGCTCGGCGCCCGGTCGGGCATCGACCTGAATCGGGCCGGCACGCCGTTGCTGGAAATCGTCTCCGAGCCGGACATGCGCTCGGCGCGCGAGGCGATCGCCTACATGAAGAAGATCCACACGCTCGTGCGTTACCTCGAGATCTGCGACGGCAACATGCAGGAGGGCTCCTTTCGCTGCGACGCCAACGTGTCCGTGAGGCACGAGGGCAAGCGCGAGTTCGGCACGCGCTGCGAGATCAAGAACCTGAACTCCTTCCGCTTCATCGAGAAGGCCATCAACTACGAGATGGCCCGGCAGATCGACTTGCTCGAGGGGGGCGGCTCGGTCGTCCAGGAGACGCGGCTGTACGACCCGGATCGCAACGAGACCCGTTCGATGCGTTCGAAGGAGGAGGCCAACGACTACCGCTATTTCCCTGACCCGGACCTGCTGCCGGTCTCGCTGGACGAGCGGTGGATCGAGGACGTCAAGACGTCCCTGCCGGAGCTGCCCGACGACAAGGCCGCGCGCTTCGTGCGCGAACACGGCCTGTCCGAGTACGACGCCGGGGTGCTCACGGCCAGCCGCGAAATGGCGGCCTACTACGAGGACGTGGTCCGCCGCCTGGGCGGTGAGCCCAAGCTCGCTGCCAATTGGGTGATGGGCGACCTGTCCGGCTATCTCAACCGGGACGGTCTGGACGTGGATCGGTCGCCGGTGGATGCGGTGCGCCTCGCCGGGTTGCTCGCCCGGATCGTGGACCAGACCATCTCGGGCAAGATCGCCAAGGAGGTGCTGGAGGCCATGTGGACGGGCGCGGTCGATGCCGATGCCGTCATCGAGTCCAAGGGCCTGCGGCAGATCACCGACACCTCCGCCATCGAGGCAGTGATCGCCGAGGTGATGGCGGCGAACCCCAGGCAGCTCGCCGACTATCGCTCGGGCAAGGACAAGCTGTTCGGTTTCTTCGTCGGGCAGGTCATGAAGGCCACGGGCGGGAAGGCGAACCCTGCGCAGGTCAACGAGCTCCTGAAGAAGCTGCTCGCGGAGCGCTGACGGCGTGCACGAAGGTGACCAACTCCGCCGGTTCCTGTTCGAGCGGTGGCCGGTGCGCGGTCATTTCGTCAGGCTGGACGCGGCCTGGCGTGCGGTGATCGAGCACCATCACTACCCGCGGGTGCTGATCGGCGCGCTCGGCGAGGCCATGGCGGCCACGACGCTGCTGGCGGGTACGATGAAGTTCCGCGGGCAGCTGTCGCTGCAGTTCCAGGGCCCAGGCCCGATGCACCTGATGGTGGCTCAGTGCACGCACCGGCATGCCATCCGCGGCGTGGCGCGCTACCGTGGCGAGTTGCCGGACGGCGCGACGCTGGCCGAGCTCACGGGCGGCGGTCGGCTCACCGCCACCGTGGAGAACGAGCAGAAGTCCAACCGCTACCAGGGTATCGTGCCGCTGGACCAGCCGCAGCTCGCGTCGTGTCTCGAGGCCTACTTCGCACGCTCCGAGCAGCTGCCCTCCAGCCTGGTGCTGGCGGCTGACGCCGAGCACGCGGCTGGCCTGCTGCTGCAGCGGGTCGCGACGGGGGCGGGCGCCTCCTACGAGGAGGACCCGCGGGTGCTGGCCGAGGCGGACGATGCCTGGGAACGGCTACGGTTGCTGGCCTCGACGGTCAGCCGCGAGGAGTTGCTGCAGCTTCCCTGCAAGACGCTGCTGCACCGGCTGTTCAGCGAGGACGACGTCCGGCTGTTCGAGGGCTCGCCGGTCTTTTTCCGGTGCACCTGTTCTCGGGAACGCGTTTCCGGAATCCTCCGCTCACTTGGCGAGCCCGAGGTGCGCGACATCGTCCGCGAGCGCGGCAACGTAGAGGTGCGCTGCGAGTTCTGCAATCGCGCCTACAGCTTCGACGCCGTCGATGCGGCCAGGCTGTTCGCCTCCGCCGTGCAGCCGTCGGCGCCCCCCGGGGTGCACTGAGCCGGACCGTGACGCGGTGCCGGTTGCACCGCGTCAAGGCTGCATTAGACTCAGACAATCGTGCAGGGGGTTGCCGAAAGAGTGCCGCAGAAGCCAGGCCCGACCGGGAGGGAGCCCGTCCAGGTCTCCTTCGAGTTCTTCCCGCCGAACGACGAGGCGATGGAGCGCACGCTCTGGTCGTCGGTCGAGCGGCTGGCGCCGCTCGCGCCGCGGTTCGTGTCGGTAACCTACGGGGCCGACGGCTCGACCCGCGAGCGAACCCACAACATCGTCTCCAGGATCCGGGCCGAGACCCGACTGACGGCGGCCCCTCACCTGACCTGCGTGGGGGCGAGCCGTGGCGAGGTCCTCGACATCGCCCGCCGCTACTGGGACCAGGGCGTTCGCCAGATCGTGGCGCTGCGCGGTGATCCTCCGGCCGGCAGCAGTCGCTACGTGCCGCACCCCGAGGGGTTCGACTACGCGGTCGATCTCGTCGCCGGCCTCAGGACCGTCGGCGACTTCGAGATCTCGGTCGCGGCCTACCCGGAGGTCCATCCCGAGGCGCCGGACGCGACCTTCGACATCGACAACCTGAAGCGCAAGCAAGATGCGGGCGCGAGCCGGGCAATCACCCAGTTCTTCTTCGACACCGGCGTCTTCCTGCGCTTCCGGGACGCCTGCGCCCGGGCCGGTGTGAACATGGGCATCGTGCCGGGGATCCTGCCGATCACGCGCTTCCCGCAGCTGACCCGCTTCGCGGCGCGCTGCGGCGCGAGCGTGCCCGGCTGGCTGGTCGAGCGGTTCGAGGGACTCGACGAGGACGCGGACACGCGCAAGCTGATCGCGGCGGCCGTGGCCATCGAGCAGGTGGCGCGGCTCCGGCACGAGGGAGTGAGCGAGTTCCACTTCTACACGCTGAACCGCGCCGAGCTGACCTATGCGATCTGCCACGCGCTGGGCGTCCGACCGCAGGCCCGGGCGGCCTGAGACGATGACAAGGGACGAACGCATCGCCGCGTTCCGGCGCCTGCTCGGGGAGCGCATCCTGGTGCTAGATGGGGCGATGGGCACCATGATCCAGCAGCGCGGCCTGCAGGAGGCGGACTACCGGGGTGAGCGATTCGCCGCCTGGAGCCGGGACCTCAAGGGTGCCAACGACCTGCTGACGCTGACGCGACCCGAGATCATTGCGGACGTGCACCGCCTCTTCCTGGAGGCCGGCGCGGACGTAATCGAAACCAACACGTTCAACGCCAATGCACCCTCCCTCGGCGACTACGGCCTCGAGGACCTGGTCTACGAGCTGAACGTCGAGGCGGCCCGGCTCGCCCGCCGGGCGGCGAACGAGGTCGCCGACCGGACCGGCCGGCCGCGATTCGTCGCCGGCGCGCTAGGTCCCACCAACCGCACGGCATCCCTTTCCCCGGACGTGAACGACCCGGGGCACCGGAACATCGACTTCGATCGTCTGCGCGCAACCTATGCGGAGGCCACGCGGGGGCTCGTCGAGGGCGGCGCGGACCTGATTCTCGTCGAGACGGTCTTCGATACGCTGAACGCCAAGGCCGCGCTGTACGCCGTCCGCGAGCTCCTGGACGAGTTCGGCCTCGACCTGCCGATCATGGTGTCCGGCACCATCACCGACGCCTCGGGCCGGACCCTCTCGGGGCAGACTACGGAGGCGTTCTGGAACTCGGTGCGTCACGCGCGCCCGACGACGATCGGCCTGAACTGCGCGCTGGGCGCGCGTCAGCTCAGGCCCTACGTCGAGGAGCTCTCCCGCATCGCGGACACCTTCGTCTGCGCCTATCCGAATGCGGGCCTGCCGAACGCCTTCGGGGAGTACGACGAGGAGGCCGAGGACACCGCCGCCTTCATCCGCGACTGGGCCGAGAGCGGCTTCGTGAACATGGTCGGAGGCTGCTGTGGCACGACGCCTGAGCACATCGCGGCGATCGCCCGCGCGGTGCAGGGCAAGCCGCCGCGCGTGCCTCCCCGGCTGCCGGTGCGTTGCCGCCTGTCGGGACTCGAGCCGCTCAACGTCGGGCCCGAGACGGGCTTCGTGAACGTCGGCGAGCGGACCAACGTCACGGGGTCGGCGCGCTTCCGCAAGCTGATCGAGGCCGGGGACTACGCCGCGGCGGTCGACGTGGCGCGCCAGCAGGTGGACAACGGTGCGCAGGTCATCGACGTCAACATGGACGAGGGCATGCTCGACTCGGAAGCGGCCATGAAGCGCTTCCTGAACCTCGTCGCGTCCGAGCCCGACATCGCCCGCGTTCCGGTGATGATCGACTCGTCGAAGTGGTCGGTCATCGAGGCGGGCCTCAAGTGCATCCAGGGCAAGGGCATCGTGAACTCGATCTCGCTCAAGGAGGGCGAGGGGCCCTTCCTCGAGCAGGCACGCAAGGTCCGGCGCTACGGTGCGGCCGTCGTCGTGATGGCCTTCGACGAGCAGGGCCAGGCGGAGACGGTGGAGCGCAAGGCGGCGATCTGCGAGCGCGCCTTCGGGCTGCTGACGCGGGAGGCCGGCTTCGCACCCGAGGACATCGTCTTCGACCCCAACATCTTCGCGGTGGCCACGGGCATCGAGGAACACGACGGCTACGGCGTCGCCTTCATCGAGGCCGTGAGCCGCATCAAGGGGCGATGTCCCGGGTCGCTGACGAGCGGCGGCCTGTCGAACGTCTCGTTCTCCTTCAGGGGCAACGACCCGGTCCGCGAGGCGATGCACTCGGTATTCCTGTACCACGCGATCCGTGCGGGCCTCGACATGGCCATCGTCAACGCCGGACAACTGGCCATCTACGAGGAGATCGAGCCCGGGCTCCGCGAGCGCGTGGAGGACGTGGTCCTCAACCGCAGGCCGGACGCGACGGAGCGGCTGCTCGAGGTGGCGGCCCGCTACCGCGGCGAGGGGACCGCGCGGCGCACCGAGGACCTCGAGTGGCGCAATCTGCCGGTCGCGAAGCGCCTCGAACACGCGCTCGTCAAGGGTATCGACGAGTACGTCGAGGCCGACGTCGAGGAGGCGCGGCTCGCGGCCGCGCGGCCGCTCGATGTCATCGAGGGGCCGCTGATGGACGGCATGAACGTCGTCGGCGACCTGTTCGGCGAGGGCAAGATGTTCCTGCCCCAGGTCGTGAAGTCGGCGCGGGTGATGAAGAAGGCCGTCGCCCTCCTGGTGCCGCACATCGAGCAGGAGAAGGGCTCGGCGAGCCGCACGAACGGCAGGATCGTTCTGGCCACCGTGAAGGGCGACGTCCATGACATCGGCAAGAACATCGTGGGCGTCGTGCTCCAGTGCAACAACTTCGAGGTCGTGGACCTCGGCGTCATGGTGCCGGCGGAGAAGATCCTCGAGACCGCGCGCAGCCTGGACGCCGACATGATCGGCCTGTCCGGCCTGATCACGCCCTCGCTCGACGAGATGGTGCACGTCGCGCGTGAGATGCGGCGCCAGGGATTCAGCGTGCCGCTCCTGATCGGAGGCGCCACGACCTCGCCCGCCCACACCTCGGTGAAGATCGACCCGCAGTACGAGCACGCAGTCGTCTACGTCAAGGACGCCTCGCGCGCCGTCGGCGTGTGCCAGTCCCTGGTGTCGCGCGATGGCCGGGAAGCCTACGTTGGCAAGGTGAAGGCGGAACACGCCGTGCGTCGTGAGCAGCATGCCGGCAGGCGGGCGAAGGGCGACCGGTTGTCGCTCGCCGAAGCGCGTGCCCGCAGGACGACCCTCGACTGGACGACCTACACGCCCCCCGTCCCGAGGTTCCTGGGCCTCAAGGTCATCGACGATCTGCCGCTCAAGGAACTCGCCCGCTACATCGACTGGATGCCTTTCTTCAACGCTTGGGAATTCTCCGGCACGTTCCCGGCGATCCTCGACGATCCTGCGAAGGGCGAGGCGGCACGGGCGCTCTGGAAGGACGCGCAGCAGATGCTCGACCGCGTGCTGCGCGAGCGCTGGCTGCGCGCCCGGGCCGTGCTCGGCTTCTTCCCTGCAAACTCCACCGGCGACGACGTCGAGGTCTACGCCGGCGCCGACCGGGAGCAGGTCGCCTGGCGCCTGCACCACCTGCGGCAGCAGAAACGGAAGCCACCGGGGCGGCCCCAGCGGTGCCTCGCAGACTACATGGCGCCCCGGGGGAGCGGCGTGCCGGACTTCATCGGCGCCTTCGCCGTGACCGCCGGGATCGGCATCGACGAGCACGTCGCCCGTTTCGAGGCGGCTCACGACGACTATTCGGCGATCCTGCTCAAGGCGCTCGCCGATCGCCTCGCCGAGGCGGCCGCCGAAGCGCTGCACGAGCGCGTGCGCCGCGAGTACTGGGGATACGCGCCCGAGGAACGGCTCGATGCGGAGCAGCTCATCCGCGAGGAGTACCGCGGGATCCGGCCGGCGCCCGGATATCCGGCCTGCCCGGACCACACCGAGAAGGCGACCCTCTGGCGCATGCTCGACGTCGAGCGCAATGCGGGCATCCGCCTGACCGAGTCCTTCGCAATGCTCCCGACGGCCGCCGTCAGCGGCTGGTACTTCTCGCACCCCGAGGCCTGCTACTTCGCGGTCGGGCCCATCGGTCCGGACCAGGCCAGGGACTACGCCGCGCGCAAGGGGTTCGACGTTGCCGAGGCCGAGCGCTGGCTTGCGCCCATCCTGGCCTACGATCCGGCCGCAGACGCCGCCTGACCTGCCGGCGGCGGTGGTCGCCGGCATGGTTGTACCAAATTCGCAACAATCCCCAAGCGGGATGCTTGACGCATGCTGCCCGCGTGTTGCGTAATGACGTCAGTCCTTTCAAGAGCAGAACGGAATAACTGAGGGGAAATTATCCATGAGCAAGATCACTCCAGCCGTGCGGTTGGCGCTCGGGTGCGGTCTGGTGACGGCACTCGTCGCTCCCGCCGTGACGGCCCAGCAGCCGCAGGCGGAACTCGAGCAGATCGTCGTCACAGGCACGCGGGTGGCCGACCGCTCGGCGACCGACACGGCCGTTCCGGTCGACGTCGTGGGTTCCGCCGCGCTGTCTGCCGTCGGTGTGACGGAACTCAACCAGGCGCTGTCGACGGCGCTGCCCTCGTTCAACTTTCCGCGACCGGGGCTGGCCGATGGAACCGACACGATCCGCCCGGCGACCCTGCGCGGGCTGGCCCCGGACCAGACGCTCGTGCTGCTGAACTCCAAGCGCCGCCACGCTTCCTCGCTGGTCAACGTCAACGGCACGATCGGCCGTGGCGCGGCCGCCGTGGACCTCAACACCATCCCTACGGCGGCGGTTCAGGCGATCGAGGTACTGCGCGACGGTGCATCCGCTCAGTACGGCTCCGACGCGATCGCAGGCGTGATCAACCTCCGCATGAAGGAGATGGCCACGGGCGGCGACGTCACGATGACCTACGGAGTCCGCGAGTCGAGCTACTCCGTACCGACGGGCAGTCCTCCGGCGGGAGCCAACTGGGTCGCTCCCGCGCAGGCGAGCCGCGACGTCTCCGACGGCGAGACGCTCACGGTCTCGGGCTGGAAGGGCTTCGCGCTGGGCGCCGGCGGGTTCCTGACATTGACCGCCGAGTACAAGGACCAGAACCGGACGGAGCGCGACGGTTACGACGTGCGCCAGCAGTACCCGACCCTGCCTGACGGTTCCTTCGACCCGCGGGAACAGACGTTCGATCGATTCAATGCGTGGTACGGCGAGCCGGAGCTCGAGCAGATCTCGGTGTTCGCCAACGGCGGCTATGACCTGGCGAACGGCGCGTCGCTGTACGGCTGGGCGAGCTACCAGGATCGCGACGCGCGCTCGGCCGGCTTCTACCGCCGGGCGCTCGACAACCGCAACGTCATCGAGATCTACCCGGACGGGTTCCTCCCCATCATCGCGCCCGCCGTCACGGACTACAGCCTCGCGCTTGGCGTGGAGTGGAACTGGGGAGACTGGGCGATGGATTCCTCGCTGGTCTACGGCTTCAACGAGATGGAGTTCACCATCGAGAACACGCTGAACCGCTCGATCGGGCCGGCAAGCGGAACGGTCTTCGACGCCGGCGGCTTCAACTACGACCAGATCGTGTTCAACTTCTCCGGCGTTCGCCAGTACGAGGTCGGGAACCTCGCCTCGCCGCTGAACGTCGCGGCGGGCATCGAGGCACGGCGAGAGGGTTACTCGATCTTCGCCGGCGAGCCCGATTCCTACCGCAATGGCGGCGTGACGCTCCCGGACGGCAGTCCCACCGCCTCCGGTGCACAGGTCTTTCCGGGCTTCCGTCCGGGCAACGAGGTCGACGAGAACCGCACCGCCGTCGGTGCCTACGTCGACCTCGAAGCCAACCTCACGGAAAGGCTGCTCGGATCGGTGGCCGTCCGGGCGGAGGACTACTCCGATTTCGGCGGCAACGTTTCCGGCAAACTGGCCCTGCGCTACGACTTCACCGACGGCTTCGCGCTGCGCGGCTCGGTCCAGAACGGTTTCCGCGCCCCGTCGCTGCAGCAGCAGTACTTCGCCACGACCTCGACCAACTTCATCAACGGCGTGCCGTTCGACATCACCACCTTCCCCGCGACCGATCCCGTTGCCGAGGCGCTCGGCGCCAAGCCGCTGGACGCCGAGGAGTCGATCAACTTCTCGCTCGGCGCGGTGATGCGCTTCGGCGACGTGAGCATCACGGTCGATGCGTACCGGATCGACATCGACGACCGCATCGTGCTCTCGGAGAACCTCACGCAGGCCAACGTGCGCGACTACCTCGAGAGCCTCGGCTTCATCGGCATCGGCGGCGGCCGGTTCTTCATCAACGGCGTGGACACGGAGACGAAGGGCCTCGACGTCGTGATCAACTGGCCCTGGGAAGCGGGGCGCGCAGGCCGCTTCGACTTCACGCTGGTGGCCAACTTCAACGACACGAAGGTCACGCGCGTGCCGGAGACCGAGGAGCTCGAGGCACTCGACCCGCCGCCGCCGCTCTTTGCACGCGTCAACGTGCTGACGTTCGAGGAGGGCAATCCCGCGGACAAGTTCGCCGCAGTCGTGAATTGGACGACCGACCGCCTCGGTGCGACCCTGCGCGCGACCCGTTACGGGGATGCGCTCGATCCGGGAACGTCGGAGAATCTCGACTTCCGCCTGTCGGCGAAGACGCTGGTGGACCTGGACTTCCGCTTCGACGTCACCGACCACATCCGGCTGTCGGTAGGCGCCGAGAACCTCTTCGACGAGTATCCCGACGCGTTCCCCGTGACGCGCAACTCGACCGGCAATACACCGTTCTCGAACTACTCTCCGTTCGGCCGCTCCGGCCGCTTCTTCTACGGGAGGCTGGCCGTCAACTTCTAGCCGGCCACGCACGAGGCCCCGGCGCAACGGCGTCGGGGCCCTCGCCCGCGTACGAGGACCCGTCAGTCGCTCCAGGCCCTTGCCCGCTCCACGGCCCGGGACCAGCCGTGCATGCGCGCCTCGGCCTCGTCGCGGCTCATCCGCGGCTCGAAGGTCCGCTCGGCCTGCCACTTGCCGGCCACCTCCTCGCGGGAGCCCCAGAAGCCGGTCGCGAGCCCGGCAAGGTAGGCCGCACCGAGCGCCGTCGTCTCGCGGATTCGCGGCCGGACCACCGGCACTCCGAGCAGGTCCGCCTGGAACTGCATCAGCAGGTCGTTGACGGTCGCTCCGCCGTCGACCCGCAACTCGACGAGCGGATGCCCGGCGTCCCGCCGCATGGCATCGAGCACCTCGGCGCTCTGGAACGCGATGCCCTCGAGCGCGGCGCGCGCCACGTGACCCCGGGTGGTGCCGCGGGTGAGGCCGACCATGACGCCGCGCGCGTGGGCGTCCCAGTGCGGGCTGCCGAGCCCGGTGAAGGCCGGCACCAGGTATACGCCATCACTGTCGGGCACCGAGCGGGCGAGTGCCTCGACCTCGGAGGACTCGCGGATGAAGCCGAGGCCATCACGGAGCCACTGCACGACTGCCCCGGCCACGAAAACGCTTCCCTCCAGCGCGTAGCTCACCTTGCCGTCGTCCCAGGCGACGGTGGACAGCAGCCGGTTGTGCGACACCGGCGGCTGCGTGCCCCCGTTCATGAGCATGAAGCAGCCGGTCCCGTAGGTGTTCTTGGCCATGCCCGGCTCGAAGCAGGCCTGGCCGAACAGCGCCGCCTGCTGATCGCCGCCGATGCCGGCGAGCGGCACGGGCCTGCCCTCGATCATGGCCTCGAGTGCCCCGCCGCGCGCCTCGTGGTCCGGCCGGATCAACGACGGAACTATCTGGGGCAGGCAGGCCCGCGGTATGCGCAGCAGCTCGAGCATCCGGTCGTCCCAGTCGCCGGTCGCCAGGTTGTAGAGCTGCGTACGGCTCGCATTCGTCGCATCCGTCACGTGCAGGCGGTGCTCCGAGAGCTTGTAGACGAGCCAGCTGTCGACCGTGCCGAATGCGAGCTCGCCCCGCTCCGCGCGATCGCGGGCGCCCGCGACGTTGTCGAGCAGCCAGGCCAGCTTGGTGCCGGAGAAGTACGGATCGATCAGCAGCCCGGTGCGCTCGACGATCTCGGGCTCCCGGCCGTCCTCGCGCAGCCGGTCGCAGACTGCCGCGGTCCTCCGGTCCTGCCAGACGATAGCCGGGGCGACCGGCCGGCCGGTCGCCCGGTCCCACAGCAGGGTCGTCTCGCGCTGATTGGCGATGCCGACGGCAGCGACGTCCGCGGGCGTTGCATCGGCGAGCGCCATGACCTCCGCGACGGTCGCGGCCTGCGATGCCCAGATCTCGTCCGGATCGTGCTCGACCCATCCCGGCCGGGGGAAGTGCTGCGCGAATTCCTTCTGCGCCACGGCGGCCATGTTTCCGTCGTGGTCGAACAGGATGGAGCGCGAAGTCGTCGTTCCCTGGTCGAGGGCCAGTACGTAGCGCGGCATTGGGTCGCCTCCGAGGGTACTGTGCCGACCTTAGCGCAAGCCGGCCGCCTTCGGACCCGGGAAGCTCCCTACAGCGCGGCGGAGACCCCGGGCTCGATCGCGTGGAGGTGAGCAGCACCGCCGAGTGCATCCATCTGCCGCAGGATCCACTGCTGGCGACTGCGCACGAATCCTGAAGGCTTGTCGGCCCGCAGCCGGATCGGGTTCGGCAGCACGGCCGCGAGCAGTGCGGCCTCGTGGCGGTTCAGCGCCGCGGCCGGCTTGTCGAAGAAGCGCCTGCTCGCGGCCTCGATCCCCCAGACGCCGCGGCCGAATTGCGCGCTGTTCAGGTACACCTCGAGGATGCGGCGCTTCGGCCAGGCCAGCTCGATCAGCACCGTGAGGCCTGCCTCGAGGCCCTTGCGCAGCCAGCTCTGGCCGGGCCACAGGAACACGTTCTTGGCGACCTGCTGCGAGAGGGTGCTCGCGCCCCGGACCCGGCCGCCGCGTCGCGCCTCCTCGAGCGCCTGGTCGATCGACTCGAGATCGAAGCCGGAATGCGAGGCGAACTTCTGGTCCTCGGCCGCGATCACGGCGACGGCGGCGTGCGGCGAGATCCGCTCCCAGGGAACCCAGTCGTGGCGGAACTCGTAGCCGGGTGCGCGCGTGACGAGCGCGCCGACGCGGTCACGCACCATGAAGGCGGTCAGCGGCACGGGCACCCAACGGAACGCGAGCAGCAGGCCGAGCAGCGCGAGCAGCAGCGCGACGGCCGCTGCCAGGAGTGCGCGCAGCAGCCGGGACGGCAGGGAGCGACGGCGGCGCGCCACGGCCCTGGCGGCGGGGCCGTGCCTCAGGCGTCCGCGACCCTGCGGGCGGAGCGGACGACCACGGCTTCCACGGGCACGTCGTCGTGCCCGCGCCGTCGCCCAGTCTTCACCTTCGCGATGGCGTCGATCACGTCCATGCCTTCCACGACCTTACCGAACACGGCGTAGCCGTAGTTGCCCGGTCCCTGGTGGTCGAGGAACGCGTTGTCTACGAGATTGACGAAAAATTGCGAGGTCGCGCTGTTGATGTCGTTGGTGCGCGCCATCGACAGCGTCCCGCGCAGGTTGCGCAGGCCGTTGGTCGCCTCGTTCTCGATCGGCGCGCGCGTCTTCTTCTGGCTCATATCCTCGGTGAGCCCGCCGCCCTGAATGACGAAGCCCGGGATGACGCGGTGGAAGACGGTGCCGTCGAAGTGCCCTGCGTCGACGTACTGCAGGAAGTTCTCCGACGTGACCGGCGCTTCGCCGGGAAAGAGCTCGACGACGAAATCGCCGAGCGATGTCTCGAACCTGATCATGGGAACATCCGGATCGACAGGAAGAAGCTGCATTGTAGCCGCCGCGTCAGCCCGCTGCTGGCCGACGGCCGGCGGTGACGCGCTCCAGGCCGGCGAGGTCCCGAAAGGTCTCGACCTCTCCGAGGCCTGCCTGCCTGAACATCCGGCGCGCGGCGGCAGCTTGTGCCGCCCCATGCTCGACCAGCAGCCAACCGCCGGGCACGAGTCGTGCGGGAGCCCGCCCGACGATGGCTTCGATGGCCTCGAGGCCAGTCGGTCCGGGCACGAGAGCGAGTTCCGGCTCGTGGGCGAGGGCCGGCAGGTGGGGATCGTCCGCCGCCACGTAGGGCGGGTTGCTGACGATGAAGTCGAAACGGCCCGCGATCGCGTCGAGCCAGCGACCCTGCACGAAAGTCACGTTGGCGATGCCGGCACGCCCGGCATTGCGCCGTGCGACGGCCAGCGCCGACGGGCTCACGTCGACTGCAACGATCGCGGCCGCCGGCCACTCGCGGGCCAGGGCGAGCGCGATGGCGCCGCTGCCCGTCCCGAGATCGAGTACGGAAGGCGCGTCGAGTCGCTCGCCGAGGCGTAGCGCAAGCTCGACGAGCAATTCCGTCTCGGGGCGGGGGATCAGCACGCCCGGAACGACCTCGAGCTCCAGATCGCAGAATCCCTTGGTCCCGGTCAGGTATGCCACCGGTTCTCCTCGCGCCCTGCGCGCGACGAGCTCCCGGAAACGGGCGAGGGCAGTGGGCGGGCAGGGGTCGGTGTCGCGGGCCCTGAGCAGACCGCGTCCCGTCCCGAGGACGTGCGCAAGCAGCACCTCGGCGTCGAGCGCGGGCGAGGCGGTCCGGCCGTCGAGCCTGGCCCGAGCCCGCTGCAGAGCTTCGTCGATGGTGGTCATGGCTTGGAGCTGAGTCTAGTACGCGGGAACGTGCCGCGGCACGCGCTTGCGCCTGCGCCGCGGTGCCAGCAGACTCGGACGTCATCTCACGGAGCATGCGCATGGACTCGTCTCTGCCGCAGCAGCCCGCCGGAGCCTGGGCGCTCGCCAGCGCCGCGGCCCGCCTCTACACGGCCGCGCTGCCCGCGGTGCTGCCGATCGCCATTCCCGCGGCGCTCGCGGCGACGATCCCGGAGTTCCTGCAGCCTGGAGGGGAGGCCGACGAAGTGGTCACGGCGCTGACTCCTGGCACGGCACTCGCGACCCTCGCCGCCTTCGTCGTCTACGGCTGGCTGGCGGTGGCTGTGCAGCACCGCGTGCACTCCTACGCACAGGGCGGCGGCTCCACAGCCGAGTCGCTGCGTGCGGCGCTCGGACGGCTCCTGCCGCTCATCGGCGCCTCGCTGCTGGCCGGGATCGCCGTTGGCGCGCCGTTCGGGGTCGCGGCGGGCATCGGCGTCTGGGCCTGGCAGGGTGGCAGTTACTCCCTCGTGGTGTCCGTCGTGCTGGCCGCGCTCGTCGCCCTCAGCTGGATCTCGGTGCGGCTCGCGCTGGTCACGGCCGAAGTGGTGCTCCGCCCGGCGGGTCCCGTCGCGTCGCTGCGGAGCAGCTGGCGGCTCACCCGCGGTTTCTTCTGGCACATCGGCATGGTCTACGGGGTGCTGCTCCTGATGATGATCGCCGTGTTCCTGGTGGCCGGCATCGTGACCGCCGTGCTGACGGTTCTGGCGCCGGCGCTTGCTGTGTTCCTGAGCAGCATCGTTTCCGTCGTGCTGCTCTCGGTGTTCCTGCTGCCGCTCGGCGCCGCGGTGGTCGTCGTGGTGTGGTACGACCTGCGCCTGCGCGCCGGCGAACTTCCCGGAACGGACTAGGACAGTTCGGCGAGCTGCTCGGCCCGGTATTCGCGCGCCAGGGGCTCGATCACCGGGGCGAGGTCGCCCTCGACGATTTCCTCGAGCTTGTAGAGCGTTAGGTCGATGCGGTGGTCGGTGAGCCGGCCCTGAGGGAAGTTGTAGGTCCGGACGCGCTCGGAGCGATCGCCGGTGCCCACCTGCAGCCGCCGGGTGGCCTCGGTGTGCTGCTGCCGGCGCTCGCGCTCCGCCGCGAGCAGCTTCGCCTTGAGTAGGGCCAGCGCCCGGGCGCGATTCTTGTGCTGCGAGCGCTCGTCCTGGCATTCGACGACGATGCCCGTCGGGAGATGCGTGATCCGCACGGCGGAGTCGGTCTTGTTGACGTGCTGCCCGCCGGCGCCCGACGCGCGGTAGGTGTCGATGCGAAGCTCGGCCGGGTTGACGTCCACCGATTCGACTTCCTCCGACTCCGGCAGGATCGCCACGGTGCAGGTCGAGGTGTGGATGCGGCCCTGCGCCTCCGTCGCCGGCACGCGCTGCACCCGGTGCGTGCCGGACTCGAACTTGAGCTTCGCGTAGGCGCCGCGGCCGACGATCCGGCTGATGATCTCGCGGTAGCCGCCATGCTCTCCGCGGTTCTCCGACAGCACTTCGACCCGCCAGCCCTGCGAGTCCGCGTACCGCGCGTACATGCGGAACAGGTCGCCGGCGAAAATGGCGGCTTCGTCGCCGCCTGCGGCCGCACGAATCTCCAGGAAGACGTTGCTCTCGTCCTGCGGATCCGGCGGAACGAGCGCCCACTGCAGCGCCGTTTCCTCATCGGCGACCCGGCGGCTCAGCTGTTCCACCTCGACGGCCGCCAGTTCCCGGACCCCGGGATCGGGGTCCGAGGCCATGCCCCGCACCGATTCGAGCTGGCGCTCGAGTTCCAGCCAGGCGCGGAACGCGGCCGCGACCGGCTCGAGGCGCGCGTATTCGACCGACAGCTCGCGGAACCGGTCCGGACGCGCCGCGGCGTCCGGCTCGGCGAGCAGTCGGCCGACCTCGTCGCAGCGGTCGACGAGACGCTCGAGGCGGCGGCGAATGGCGTCCTTCAATGCCCGTCTTGGCCGTTCAGGCCGTAGAGCTTCTGTGCGGCCTCGATCAGCGCGCCATCACCCTGCTCGGCGGCGAGCCTGAGCGCCCGGGACGGTGCGTGCAGCAGCCGGTTGGTCAGCGTATTGGCCAGGAACTCGAGCGCCTCCTCCTGCTTGCCGGCCGCCAGCATCCGGCGCGCCTGCTCGAGGGTCTGCGCCTTGGTGCCGTCGGCACGGGCACGCACCTCGCGGATGATCGGGGCGGCATCCAGCGTGCGCAGGGCCGCGATGAAGCGCTCGACCTCGTCCTCGATCAGCTGGCGTGCCTCCTCGGCCTCGTCCTGGCGCGCCCTGAGGTTGTGGTCCACCACTTGCTTCAGATCGTCGATGGTGTAGAGATAGACGTCCTCGAGCTCGGCCACCGCCGGCTCGATGTCGCGCGGCACCGCGATGTCGAGCATGAACATCGGCTTGCGCTTGCGCGCCGCGATGGCGGCGCGGGTCGCGTGCAGGGTCACGACGGGGACCGGGCTGGCGGTCGAACTGATGACGATGTCCGCCGCCGGCAGGTGCTCGGCCAGCGCGTCCAGCGAGATGGCCGAGGCCTTGAACTCGAGCGCCAGCTCCTGCGCCCGCGCCAGGCTGCGGTTTGCGATGATCATCCGCTTGAGGCCCTGCGCGTGCAGGTGACGGGCGGTCAGCTCGACCATCTCGCCCGCGCCGATCAGCAACGCCGTGTGCTGTCCGAAGCCGGCGAAGATGCGCCGGGCCAGCTGCACGCCCGCCGAGGCCACGGAAACGGCGCTCGCGCCCACGCGGGTCTCCGTGCGCACGCGCTTGGCCACCGCGAAGGTCGCCTGGAACAGCCGGTTGAGGAGCGGGCCCGCCGTGCCGGCGTCGTGTGCGGCGCGGTAGGCATCCTTGAGCTGGCCGAGGATCTGTGGCTCCCCGAGGATCAGCGAGTCGAGCCCGGAGGCGACGGCAAAGACGTGCTGCACCGCCGACGGTCCGTGCAGCTCGTAGCAGTTGTCCACGAGCGCGTGGCCGGTGTGCTGGTACTCCTCCAGCCACGCAGCCAGCGCCGGGTCCGCGCCGTCGACGACGCAGTACATCTCCGTGCGGTTGCAGGTGGACACGATCAGGCCCTCCTGCACGCCCGGTCGCGCGCACAGGTTATGCAGCGCGTCGCCTAGCCGGTCTGCGTCGAACACGACGCGTTCGCGGACCTCGACAGGCGCGGTGCGGTGGTTCAGGCCAAGGACAACGATCGACATCTTGGAGCAGTCGTGCAACGCGCCGGATTGTCCGGGATGGCAGGGGGGAGCACAAGCGCGGCGGGCACGGCCGGGCCGGCCGTGAGATATAGTGACCGGATGCCAGGAAACGCCCTTCGTCGGACGGCCGTGCTCGTGGCGCTGGCCTTTCCCGGGCTCGCGCCCGGCTCCGCCGTGCCGGACCGCTGTGCCGGACAGGATGCGGCAGGCCACGAGCTGCGCGCCGAGCTTGCTCTCGCCCGCGGGATGTGGCCGTCTGCGGCGGGCTCCTACGCCTGCGCGGCGCGCCTTTCGGGCGACGCGACGACGGCGGAGCGCGCCACCCGCGTCGCTTTCGAGCACCACCAGCTCAACGCCGCCGTGGAAGCCGCCGGCCGCTGGACGGAGCTCGAGCCGGGCCGGGAGGAGGCGCACCGCTACCTGGCGGTGGGGTTGCTGCGGCTGTACCGGGATCAGGAAGCGGTGCCGCATTTCGCCCGGGTCCTGGAGCAGGCGTACGAGGATCGCGCGCAGGGCTACATGGCGCTGCTCGGGACGCTGACGGACGAGCCCAACGACACCGGAGCCGCGAGGCTGATCGAAGTCCTTGCCGAGGGCGATGCCGGCCTGGCCGAGGCGCAGTACGCGCGCAGCGTATTGTGGCAGCGCGCCGATCACGGCGAGCGCGCGCTCGAGGCCGCGCGCGAGGCGCTGCAGCTGCGCCCCGGTTGGCGCATGGCGGAACTCGCCGAGGTGCGCGCCCTGCTGACCCTGGGCAGGATGGACGAGGGACTCGCCCGCGCCGGCGAGCTCGCCACCGACGGCGACCCCCTGACTCGCCTCACCCGCGCCTGGCTGCTCGTCGGGGCGGCGCGGGACGAGGAGGCCGCGGCAGTGTTCGAGGACCTGCGTCGCTCCCAGTCCGCCGTGCCGCAGGCGCTCGAAGGGCTCGGCGCAATCGCCTATTCGCGGCGCGACTACGATGCCGCCCGGGAGTACTTCGGCGAGATGCTGAAGATCGTGCGCGACGACGACACGGCGCTCGCCTATCTGGGACTGATCGCCGACGAGAAGGACCAGCCCGCGGCCGCGCTCCGCTACCTGGAACGCGTGGAGGCCGGCGCGCGAGCCGTCGCCTCGCAGCTCAAGGCCTACGAGCTCGGCGCGGCACTCGGCGCGCCGGAGCGCGCCGCGCAGGTTCTCGACGACTTCCTCAGCCGCTCACCCGCGAGCGCGCGAGACGTCGTGGTGGGCCGTGCCAACCAGCTCGTCCGCGGGCAACGCGGTGAGGAGGCGCTCGCGCTCTTCGACCGCGCGCTCGAGTTTTATCCGGACGACGACGACCTGCGCCTTGCCAAGGCCTTCTCCCTGGAGCAGCTGGACGAGATCCCGGCCGCCGTCAAGGTCATGCGCGAGGTACTCGAACGCCGCCCGGAGGATCCGACCGCCCTCAACTCGCTCGGGTACACCCTGGTGGACCGCACCCGACGGAAGGAAGAGGGCTATGAGCTCGTGCAGCGCGCCCTCGAGGCGAAGCCGGACAGCTACGCGATCATGGACTCCGTCGGCTGGGCGCTGTTCCGCCTGGGTCGTCGGCAGGAGGCACTCGACTACCTGGGACGGGCCTGGGAACGGTCCCGCGACCCGGAAGTCGCCGCGCACCTCGGCGAGGTGCTCTGGGCCGAGGGCCGGGTCGACGAGGCGCGCGAGATCTGGGCCCGGGGCCTGGAGAAGGGGCCCGACAACCGCACCCTGAAGCGGACGATAGAGCGCCACCCGGGCTGAGCCGCCGTGCGAGCACTCGCCCTGGCTGCGGTCCTGTTGCTTGCCGGCTGCGCGTCGCAGCCGCAGCTTCCTCCCGCCCGCGACTGGGCGGCGAGACGAGCCGAGTTGCTCTCCCTCGAGGCGTGGCAGGTGAGCGGACGCGTCGCCGTCGCGGCCGACGGCCGCGGAGCCTCGGCGAGCCTCGACTGGCTGCAGGCGGGCTCCGCCAGCGACGTGCGGCTGCGAGGTCCGTTCGGCTCCGGCGCGCTGCGCATCCTGATGGACGACGGGGAACTCGCGCTCGAGGACGGCCAGGGCGGCCGGCTGGCGGGGGCGGATGCACACCGGTACCTGCTCGACCAGCTCGGCACCGACCTGCCGATCGCGGCGTTGCGATTCTGGCTGCTCGGCATGCCCGCGCCTGGCGAGCCTTCGGACGAGACCTTCGGCGGGGACGGCAGGCTGGTCTCCTTCCGCCAGTCGGGGTGGCTGGTCGAGATTCCCCGCTACCAGAAGGTCGGCGACGGCGTGCTGCCGGCCCGCCTCGCGGCCTCGGACGGCGCAGTCCGCGTCAAGCTGGCGGTCGGCGACTGGGAACTCCGGCCGTGAAGTCCGTGGGTTGGCCGGCGCCGGCCAAGGTCAACCTGTTCCTCCACGTGATGGCACGCCGGCCCGACGGCTACCACGAGCTGCAGACGGCCTTCCAGCTCCTCGACCTGTCCGATTCGATCGACTTCGAGTTGCGCAGTGACGGCGTGCTCGTGCGCACGGCGGGACCGATCGAGATCCTGCCGGAGGACGATCTCGTGTTGCGCGCAGCCCGGTTGCTCCGGCGGCAGGCCGATCCGCGTTGCGGGGCGAACATCGCGCTGCACAAGCGCATCCCGGCGGCCGGAGGGCTGGGCGGCGGGAGTTCCGATGCCGCGACGGTGCTCGTGGCGCTCAACCTGCTCTGGGACATCGGGCTCGACGAGGGCGAACTGGCCAGGCTGGGGCTTGCCCTCGGCGCAGACGTGCCCGTGTTCGTTCGCGGCCGCTCGGCCTGGGCGGAGGGGGTGGGGGAGGTCCTGACCCCGATCGAACTTCCGCGGCGGTGGTTCGCCATTGTCCGCCCCGCGGTGGAGGTCAGCACGGCCTCGGTTTTTCAGGCCCCTGAATTGACACGGAATTCCCCCCGGATAACAATTCTCGGTTTCCTGCAGGCGGGCGGGCGGAACGACTGCGAGACGGTGGTCGCCGGGCGTTACCCGGAGGTGCGCCGGGCGCTCGACTGGCTGGCCGCAAGGGCGGGCGAGGCCAGGCTGACGGGAACGGGGTCCTGCGTGTTCGCGGCCCTGGGGTCGCGGGCGGAGGCCGAAGCGTCGCTCGAGGATCTGCCGGAAGGCTGGACCGGCCTAGTCGCCGCAGGAATCGACCGGTCGCCGCTGCTGGACCGGGTGGAAGTGGAGCGCGCCGGGCGGCGCGGCCTTGGCTGACGGTTAGATTGGGGTGTAGCCAAGTGGTAAGGCAGCGGGTTTTGATCCCGCCATTCGAAGGTTCGAATCCTTCCACCCCAGCCAGTTGATCGCGGGTCCCGGGCTAGCGGGGCCCCCGTAAGGGGAGAAGCGCGTGGACCATTCCACGATGGCGGTCTTCAGCGGCAACGCGAATCCGGCGCTCGCGCAGGAAATCGCGCGACACCTGATGCAGCCGCTGGGTAGGGCCTTCGTGGGCAAGTTCAGCGACGGTGAGACGCAGGTCGAGCTGATGGAGAACGTCCGCGGCCGGGATGTGTTCCTGGTGCAGTCGACCTCGCCCCCGGCGAACGACCACCTGATGGAGCTGCTGGTCATGGCGGACGCCTGCCGCCGGGCCTCGGCGGGCCGGATCACGGCGGTGATACCGTATTTCGGCTACGCCAGGCAGGACAGGCGACCGCGGGCGACGCGCGTGCCGATCACGGCGAAGCTGGTCGCGAACATGATCAAGGGCGCGGGCGTCGACCGGGTGCTGACCGTCGATCTGCACGCGGACCAGATCCAGGGCTTTTTCGACATCCCGGTCGACAACGTGTACGCGTCGCCGGTGCTGCTCGGAGATGCCTGGAAGCAGAAGTACGAGCGGATGATCGTGGTGTCGCCGGACGTTGGCGGCGTCGTCCGGGCCCGGGCGCTGGCACGCCGGCTGGACGACGCGGACCTGGCGATCATCGACAAGCGCAGGCCGCGCCCCAACGAGTCGGAGGTGATGAACATCATCGGCGACGTCAAGGGGAAGGTCTGCGTGCTGGTGGACGACCTCGTGGACACGGCCGGGACCCTGTGCCTCGCGGCGCAGGCCCTGAAGGACCACGGCGCGGAGAAGGTGCTCGCGTACATCACGCACGCCGTGCTCTCGGGCAAGGCGATCGAGCGGATCAGCGCCTCGGCGCTCGACGAGCTGGTGGTGACCGACACCATTCCCCTGCGTCCGGCGGCCGAGGCCTGTGACCGGATCCGGGTGCTGACGGTCGCCGGCCTGCTGGCCGAGACCATGCGCCGCATCCGCGACGAGGAGTCCGTCAGCTCGCTGTACGTCGACTGATCCGGAAGAGGAACAGGGAGCAATCCCCTTGGTCTTGATTGGGGGTCGCCGGGGGGTCCGGTGGCCCGTCTGGATGGAGCGCGGCCTGGTCGCAGGGCGGGCGCTCCGAACTTCGAGGAGTGAATCATCATGAAGACGTCTATCGAACTCGTCGCGGAGTTCCGGGACGACCAGGGCAAGGGTGCGAGCCGCCGCCTGCGTCGGTCCGGGAAGGTCCCGGCGATCCTCTACGGCGGCCACGAGCAGGCGCGGCCGCTGCAGCTCGAGCACGACAAGCTGCTGCAGATGCTCGACAACGAGAAGTTCTACTCGACCATCCTGAGCCTCAGCGTGGGCCGGGAGAAGCAGCCGGCCGTGCTCAAGGACCTGCAGCGTCACCCGTTCAAGAACCAGGTGCTGCATATCGACTTCCAGCGGGTGCTCGAGAACGAGCAGATCCGGATGAAGGTGCCTCTGCACTTCGTCAACGAGTCCGTCTCCGTGGGCGTGAAGCAGCAGGGCGGAACGGTTTCGCACCTGCGCAACGAGGTCGAGGTCTTGTGCCTGCCGAAGGATCTGCCGGAGTACATCGAGGTCGACCTGCTCGAGCTCGGCCTGGGCCAGCTCGTGCACCTCTCGGAGCTCAGGCTGCCCGAGGGCGTACAGCTGCCCGAGCTGATCCACGGCCACGACGCGCCGGTGGTCTCGATTCACACGCAGCGCGCCGAGGCGGTCACCGAGGAGGCACCGGTCGAGACGGCCGTGGCGGCGGCGCCGGCTGCAGGTGCGGCGGCCGAACCCGAAGCGGCGAAGAAGTAAGCGTCCGGCGGCTCGCCGGGATGTCGGGGGCCGCCCTCGTGGCGGCCCCGCCCATTTCGGCCGGTCGCAGGCCCCGGAGACACCTTGAGCGGACTCGCCTTGCGCCTCGTCGTCGGACTCGGCAACCCGGGCCCGGAGTACGCCTCGACCCGGCACAACGCCGGCTTCTGGTTCGTCGACGAGGTGGCGCGACGGCACGGCGGCCGGCTCAAGCCGGAGCGTCGCTACGGCGGCGATGCCGGCCGCATCACCGTCGCCGGTGTCGACTTGTGGCTGCTCAAGCCCATGACCTACATGAACCGCAGCGGCTCGGCGATCCGGGCGCTGTGCGACTACCTGCAGGTGCCCTCCAGCGAGGTGCTCGTCGCCCACGACGAGCTCGACCTGCCGCCCGGCACCGTGCGGCTCAAGCGCGGCGGAAGCGCCGGCGGCCACAACGGCCTGACGGACACGATCCAGCACATGGGCCAGGACTTCTGGCGCCTGCGATTCGGCATTGGTCACCCGGGCGATCGCGACGAGGTGATCGGCTATGTCCTGCGGCGAGCGGCGGCCGAGGAGCAAAAGGCCATCGACGAGGCCGTCGCGCTCGCGGCGGACGAGTTCCCGCCGCTGCTCGTCGAGGGGGCCGAGAAGGTCATGAACAGGCTGCACGCCCGCCCGACGCGCACGCGGCAGGACGGCGAGGACGGGACCGGCGCCGGCTGAGCGCGGCGACCGACAGGAAGGGTTCCATGGGTATCAGATGCGGCATCGTCGGCCTGCCGAACGTCGGCAAGTCCACGCTCTTCAACGCGCTGACGCGGGCACAGATCGCGGCGGAGAACTATCCATTCTGCACCATCGACCCTAACGTCGGCGTCGTGCCGGTGCCGGACCCGCGGCTGGATGCGCTGGCCGCGATCGTGAAGCCGCAGAAGGTGCTGCCGACGACGGTCGAGTTCGTCGACATCGCCGGTCTCGTGGCCGGCGCCTCGAAGGGCGAGGGGCTCGGCAACCAGTTCCTCGCCAACATCCGCGAGACCGACGCGATCGCGCACGTCGTACGCTGCTTCGAGAACGCGGACGTCGTCCACGTGTCGGGCCGGGTCGACCCGGTCGCCGACATCGAGACCATCAACACCGAGCTCGCCCTCGCCGACCTGGAGTCGGTCGACCGGGCGCTGGTCCGCGCGGAAAAGGCCTCGAAGGCCGGCGACAAGGAGGCCCTCCGCTGGCGCGAGTCGATCAAGCGGCTGCAGGCCCACCTCGATGCCGGCAAGCCGGTCCGCTCGCTCGAGCTCGACGAGTTCGAGCGCCAGAAGCTGCGCGAGCTGCCGCTGCTCACGGCGAAGCCGGTGATGTACGTCGCCAACGTGCTCGAGGACGGGTTCCAGGACAACCCGAGGCTCGACGCCGTCCGCGCCCTGGCGGCCGGGGAGGGCGCGGAGGTCGTGCCGGTCTGTGCGGCCGTCGAGGCCGAGATCGGCCAGCTCGACGAAGCCGACCGGGCCGTGTTCCTGGCCGACCTCGGGCTCGACGAGCCGGGCCTGAACCGCGTGATCCGCGCCGCCTACCGCCTGCTCGGCTTGCTGACCTTCTTCACGGCCGGTCCCAAGGAGGTGCGCGCCTGGACGGTGCACCGCGGCGCCACCGCGCCGCAGGCCGCCGGCGAGATCCACACGGACTTCGAGCGAGGCTTCATCCGGGCCGAGACCGTCGCCTACGACGACTACATCGCCTGCGGGGGCGAGGCCGGCGCCCGGGAGGCCGGCAAGTTACGGCTGGAAGGCAAGGAATACGTCGTCAAGGAAGGCGACGTCATGCACTTCCGCTTCAACGTCTGAAGGAGACGCCGTGAGCAACCGCCTGATCGCCCTGATCGCCGTGGCCGCGCTGGCAACCGGCTGCACCGGGTTGCCGGCCGGCGTGGAGCCGGTAGGCGACTTCGAACCGGAGCGCTACCTTGGCACCTGGTACGAGATCGCCCGCCTGGACCATCCGTTCGAGCGCGGTCTGGAGCGGATTACCGCGACCTATGCGCGCCGCGACGACGGCGGAATCCGGGTCCTGAACCGTGGGTACGACGTGCAGGGCGGGACCTGGCGCGAGGCCGAGGGCAAGGCCTACTTCATCGGTTCTCCCGACGTCGGCCGCCTGAAGGTGTCGTTCTTCGGGCCCTTCTACGGCAGCTACAACGTCATGGCCCTCGACCAGGAAGGTTACCAATGGGCCATGGTCTGCGGGCCGGACACCGACTACCTGTGGATCCTCTCGCGCGAGCCGAAACTCCCGGAGGCCGTGCTGGAGCGCCTGCTGGCGCTCGCATCCGCCCGGGGCTTCGAGACCGACAAGCTGATCTACGTCGAGCACTGAGCGCGACGGACCCTGACGGGCTCACTGCGTACGGGGCTACACTGTCCCCTGGCGCCCCGGGGAGGACCGGACGTGAAGACCCATCCGCTCAACCCGCTCGACATCTCCTGGACCCAGGTCGAGTCCCGCGACACGCCGATGCACGTCGCGGGCCTGATGCCGTTCGCTCGGCCGGAGGGTGCGCCGCCCGACTTCCTGCGCGACCTGATGGCCGAGTTCCGCGAGAGCCGCGAGTTCATGCCCCCCTGGAACTACTGCCTGCGCGGGCCGGGGCTTCGGCACCCCCTGCCTGTCTGGGTGGAGCTGGAGAAGGTCGACCTCGAGTACCACGTCCGGCACTCGGCGCTGCCGGCGCCCGGGGGAGAGCGCGAACTGGGCCAGCTGGTCGCGCGCCTGCACAGCCAGCCGCTCGACCTGGCGCGCCCGCCCTGGGAGTTCCACCTGATCGAGGGCCTCGAGAACGGGCGCTTCGCGATCTACCTCAAGATGCACCACTCCCTCATCGACGGCATCAGCGGCGTCCGGCTGCTCACCCGCTGCATGTCGGAGGACCCGCAGAAGAGCCTGTCGTTGCCGCCTTTCTGGAGCCCGAGTCTCGAGAAACAAGTGCGACGCAAGCCCGAGCGGTCGGGCCCGGAGCTCACCTTCGACGGCGTGATGCGGACGGTGACGGAGGCGATCGGCTTGCAGGTTCGCTCGGCGCCGCAGCTGCTCAAGGCCTTCACGTCGATGCTGTCCCCGGGTGCCGGGGACCCGGACCTGCAGCTGCCCTTCGACGCGCCGAAGTCGGTGATGAACGGCCGCGTGCGCGGCCAGCGGCGCGTCGCCACCCAGCGCTTCCCGCTCGCCCGCCTGCAGTCCGTCGCCAAGGCGGCAGGCTGCACGCTAAACGACGTCGTGGTCGCGATCTGCGGCGGGGCGCTGCGGCGCTTCCTGCTGGATGAAGACCAGCTTCCGGAGAAGCCGTTGACCGCCGGTATCCCGGTGTCCGTGCGGCCGGCGGACGACGAGGGGACCGGGACCCAGGTGACCTTCATCATCGGCACGCTCGGCACCGACATCGGGGATCCGATGGAACGGCTCGCCGCGGTGACGGCGTCGACGAAAGCGGCCAAGACGCACTTCCGCGCGCTGCCGCGGGAAGCGATCACCCAGTACACGATGCTGCTGATGGCGCCGAGCATCCTGACGATGCTGACGCCGATCGCCGGTCGCACGCGCCCGATGTTCAACGTCACCGTGTCGAACGTGCCCGGTCCGTCGAAACCCCTCTACTTCCGCGGCGCGCGGCTCGAGGCGAGCTACCCGATCTCGCTGATCGCGCACGGCATCGGGCTCAACATCACCTGCCAGAGCTACGCCGACACGCTCGCCTTCGCCTTCGTCGGCTGCCGCGACACGCTGCCGCACCTGCAGAACATGGCGGTCTACACGGGAGCTGCGCTCGACGAACTCGAAACGGCGCTAGGCGCGACCCGCGCCGGGTCCCGGGCGGCGCCGGCAAAGGCCGCTCCCCGCAAGGCTCCGGGCGGCAAGAAACGCGCGCGGAAGAAAGCGCCGGCCGGGCGGTCCAAGAAGGCCGGCGCCGCTTCGACGTCCCGCAAGAGGCGCGCCAAGGCCGGTAAGGCGCCCGCCGGCTGACGCCGGCCACACCCCGCGCAATTCCTCGCGCGGGGGTAGAGGAGTGCGGGTAGCGTCTAGCCGGCCCCGGCCAGCTCCAGCGACTTCTTCGGGTTGACGAGCCGGATCCGGCGCTCGCCCACCTGCTTCTCGTCGGCGCCCTCCACGATCAGTCGTTTGACCTCCGCCACGGACAGCTCCGGGTGCAGCGCCCAGAGCTTGCCGGCCAGGTTGGTCACGTTCGGTGCCGCCATGCTCGTGCCGCTGAAGGCGATGCGCTCGCCGCCCGGAACGTAGCTCTCGACCTCGAAGCCGCTCGCATAGACGTCGACATTGCCGAAGCTCGTGAACGACGCCTCGTCGCCTGCCTGGTCGACGGCGCCGACGACGATCACGTTGGGCAGCTGGAACGAGCTCGGGTACACCTCGTCGAACTTCACGTCGTTGTCCGAATTGCCGGCCGCGATCACGAACAGGACGCCGGGCGCATCGCGCAGCGCCTCGAACAGCGCCTGGTAGGTGATGTCCCACATGCGGCGGGCGAGCGCCTTGCGCGCTTCCGGGGTGTCGCCGACTCCGTGCTGCTCGAGCGCCGCCTCGACGCTGGCGAGCGACCCGCCCCAGCTCATGTTGACGACCCTTGCGCCCTGCTCGACGAGGTAGTCGACCGTGCGCACCGCCGAGTAGGCGTCCTTGTATGTCTGCGCGATGGTGGGCTTGTCGCCCAGGATGCGGTGGTCGAAGGTGATGCGCACCGGCATCAGGCGGGCGGCCGGGTTGCCGGCGACCGCGATGCCCGCCACGTGCGTGCCGTGGGCGTAGTTCGAGTAGGCGCCGAGCCCTTCGACGAACGGCTGGAATTCCTCCTTCGGAAGCGAGGACATCTTCTGGCGGAGATCGGCCGCCTCGGGGCTGTCGATGTTCGCCTGCAGGTCCTGCAGACCCTTCATGTACTGCTTGAACCGCTCCGGATCCTCCACCACCGAGCGAACGGGGAAGAGCAGCTCGGGGCTGTAGTCCGAGTGGAGCGTCCAGCCGATGCCGTGCACGTCGTCCACCAGTCCGTTGCCGTCGTCGTCGAGCCCGTTGCCTGCGGTCTCGCCTTCGTTGGTCCAGACAAGACGGCCCAGCGTCTCGATCGCGAGGTCGACGCCGGAGTCCCAGACCGCGATCGTCACGGGTGAGGTCGCGTCTTCCGCCGTGAGCGTCACCGAGCGCTCGGCCCAGATGTCGGGCTTTCGGGCCACCGCGTGGGTGTCGACGACGGCGGCGAAGGCGGACTGCAGCGCGTCGCGATGCGGGAGGATCTCGGTCAACGTGTAGGCTGCGCCCAGTATGTTGTCGGCGAGCTGCTGACTGAGCTCGCCGTCGGCCGCCGCCGGGTCGATGGCGGTCTCCAGGCCGCCGACGACCAGTCCCTCCGAGATGAACTCCAGGTAGCCCTTGGTGCTCTGCAGCTCGTCCTGCACGACGTCCCAGGGCAGCGCCGCGAGGGCGGACTCGAGGGAAGCGCGCAGCGTGGGCTCGTACTCGGCTGCGGGTGCCGCCCGGGCCGCGAGGATAGCCTCTGCGATGCGCCCGGAGGTGAGCTTGGCGGCGGGCTTCTCCTGCATGCCGCGCACCACGGAGATGAGCTCGCGTGCCGCCTCGTCGTCGCGCTTCAACAGGGCGATCGTCAGCAGCGTGCCGTGCAGGCGCCGCACCGCGGTGACGTCCCGGATGTCGTACTTGTCGAGGTCCGACCGGATGTCGGCCTCGATTTCCTCCGCGAGCGCGCGGACCGCCGCGGGGTCCATGACCATCACACTCGGCTTGTCGGGGAGCGAGTAGACGTGGGTGGGCAGGTCGGCCAGCCGGGTGATGGGGATCTTTTCGGCCGCAACGGCCGTCGCCGCCATGGCGAGCGCCGCGCCCGCAGCGAACAGGGCGGCGAAGGGCCGGGAGGAGATCAGCAGGTTCGTGACCATGGAACAGGCTCCTGATTCATTCTTGCGGAATTCCGCCGGGACGGAATAGGACTGCGGCGGCGGTCCAACGCGACCGCGGAAGGAGGAGGGCTCGCCTTGACATGCAGCGCCTCCCGAACCGAGAATCCGCGGTCCCCGAGGGTGTCCTTCCCACCGCGTGGCTAGGTAGCTCAGCCGGTTAGAGCACGGGATTCATAACCCCGGGGTCGAGAGTTCGAGTCTCTCCCTAGCCACCATTCCCGCCGCATGTCTTCCGACCGCCGAGGCGCCGGCCGGTTCCCGGCGTCGGGCGGATCGACGCCGGTCTTCAGGCCCGTTTGCGGGCCCCCGGCGCGCACAACTCCCCGAGCGCACGGTCGATGATGCCGAGTCCCTCGTCGACCACGGCCTCCTCGGCCGTGACCGGTACCAGGATCCGGACGACGTTGCCGTAGACCCCGCAGGAGAGAAGTATCAGTCCCAGCTCGCGGGCCCGGGCCGTGAGCGCACGAGTGAGGTCGGCGGCCGGCCGGTCCGGGTCGCCGCCCTCGCAGAGCTCCATCGCGACCATGGCGCCGAGCCCCCGGACCTCGGCCACCTCGGGATGTCGTGCCGCGAGCTGACTCAGGCGCGAGGTGATCCGTCCGCCGAGGTCGGCAGCGCGCTGGAAGATCCCTTCCTGCTCGAACACGTCGAGAACGGCGCAGGCGGCTGCGCAGGCGACCGGGTTGCCGGCGTAGGTGCCGCCGAGCCCGCCCGGTGCCGGCGCGTCCATGATGTCGGCCCGCCCGACGACGGCGGAAACCGGGAAGCCGCCGGCGATCGACTTCGCCACCGTGGTGAGGTCGCCCGCGACGTCGTAGTGCTCCATGGCGAACATGCGTCCGGTCCGGCCGGCGCCGCTCTGGATCTCGTCCGCAATCATCACGATGCCGTGGCGGTCGCAGAGCTCCCGCAGCCTGACGAGGAAGTCCTTGGGGGCGACGTAGAAGCCTCCCTCGCCCTGGACCGGTTCCACGATGAGGGCGGCCACGCGCTGCGCCTCGATGTCGCACTTGAAGATGCGCTCGACGGCGGCGAGCGAGTCGTGCACCGACACGCCGTGCAGCGCCGTCGGGAACGGTGCGTGGAACACCTCGGGCGGCATCGGGCCGAAGCCGGCCTTGTAGGGCGCGACCTTGCCGGTCAGCGCGAGCGCCATGAGCGTGCGTCCGTGGAAGCCGCCCGAGAACGAGATCACCCCGGGGCGACCCGTGTGGGCGCGGGCGATCTTGACGGCGTTCTCGACGGCCTCGGCGCCTGTGCTCATGAGCAGCGTCTTCTTGGGGCCGGGACCGGGCGCCAGCTTGTTCAGGCGTTCGGCCAGCTCGACGTAGGGCTCGTAGCCGACGACCTGGAAGCAGGTGTGCGTAACCCGCTCGAGCTGGGCCCGCGCCGCCGCCAGCACCTTCGGGTGGCGGTGGCCGGTGTTGAGCACCGCAATGCCGCCGGCGAAGTCGATGTAGCGCCTGCCGTCGACGTCCCACAGCAGCGCATTCTCGGCGCGCTCTGCGAACATAGGATTCGCCATGCCCACGCCGCGTGCCACCGCCGCATTGCGGCGCGCCATGAGGGCCTCGTTCCGGGACTGGTCCATGTGAGACTCCAGAGCGCCGACGGGCGCATGCGAGGCACCGATTCTAGCGCACCGGGCGCGCCGGCCTGCGCGTAGCGGTATGCCCCGATAGGGTCGTGCTCCCGCCGCCGCTATGGTCGCCTGACCACCGGGGGAGGGAGGCGACGGCTTGCGGCAGTTCTTGCGACAGGTGCTGCGTTCCGTGGCCGACAGCGCTCGGGACGTAGCGCCGATCGTGGCGGTCGTCGCCTTCTTCGAGCTCGTCGTGCTGCAGCAGCCGGTACCGAACCTCGGCCGGATCCTGTACGGCGCGGTACTGGTCGTGCTGGGCCTCGCCGTGTTCATCCGCGGACTCGAGCTCGCATTGTTTCCGCTGGGCGAGAGCATGGCGGACGGCTTCGTCCGCAAGGGCAGCCTGGCCTGGCTGCTGGTATTCGCCTTCGGCCTCGGCTTCGGGACGACGGTCGCCGAGCCGGCCCTGATCGCGATCGCCGACGAGGCTGCCGCGGTCGCCGCTCAGGCGGGCGCCCTGGAGAATTCCGAGGAGGCACGCGCGGGCTACGCACTCGGCCTGCGGTTGACGGTGGCGCTGTCCGTCGGCGCAGCGATCGTGATCGGCGTGATCCGGATCCTGAAGGGCTGGCCGATCCAGTACTTCATCATCGCCGGCTACGTCCTGGTGGTCGGAATGACCGGCATGGCGCCCAAGGAGATCGTCGGCATCGCCTACGATTCCGGCGGCGTCACGACCTCCACGGTGACGGTCCCGCTGGTGACGGCGCTGGGCGTCGGCCTCGCCAGCGGCATCCGCGGTCGCAATCCGCTGGTGGACGGCTTCGGACTGATCGCGTTCGCCTCGCTGACGCCGATGATCTTCGTGATGGCCTACGGGATGCTGCGATGAAGGACGTCGCGCTGCACTTCCTGTCGGTGGTCGCCGGTACGCTGCGCGACGTGGTGCCGGTCATCGCGATCCTGCTCGTCTTCCAGGTCCTCGTCCTGCGTCGCGCCGTGCCGAACCCCCGGAGGACGCTGCTCGGCATGATCTACGTCCTGCTGGGCCTGGCACTGTTCCTCGACGGACTCGACGAAGCCCTGTTCCCGCTGGGGCGGCTGATGGCGGAGCAGTTGACCGCCCCGGAGTTCATCTACGAGGCGGGGGCGGCCGTCCCGGCCGCCGTCGCCTGGCAGGACTACGCCTGGGTGTACGCGTTCGGGGCTGCGATCGGTTTCGCCACCACCGTCGCCGAGCCGTCGCTCATCGCGGTGGCACTCAAGGCACAGCAGGTGTCCGGCGGTACGATCACGACCTGGGGCCTGCGCATGGCCGTTGCAATCGGCGTGGCGGCCGGCATCGGGCTCGGCACGTTCCGCATCGTGACCGGCACCCCGCTGCACTGGTACATCATGGCGGGATACGTGGTCGTCGTCGTGCAGACGTTCTTCGCGCCCCGCGAGATCATCCCGCTGGCCTATGATTCCGGGGGCGTGACCACCTCGACGGTCACCGTCCCGCTGGTCGCTGCGCTCGGACTGGGCCTGGCCGGTACCATCCCGGGACGCAGCCCGCTGATCGACGGCTTCGGGCTCATCGCCTTCGCTAGCCTGTTTCCGATCATGAGCGTGATGGGTTATGCGCAACTCGGTGAACTGCGCGCGCGCCGCAGGCGCCGCGAACGCTCAGGAAGCTGATCCCGGCTGGGGGATCGGGGAGGACAGATGCATTTCAAGCTGATCGTCGTCATGGTCGAGGACCAGAAGACCGAGGCCGTACTCGAGGCCGCGCGGGAGGCCGGCGCAACCGGTGCCACGGTGCTCAACCAGGCCCGGGGCGAAGGGCTCAAGCCGGCCAAGACGTTCTTCGGCCTGTCGATCGAGTCCCAGCGCGACGTCATCCTGCTGCTCGTGGAAGAGCACATGAGCCGACGGATCCTGGAGACGATCGCACGGGTAGGGCACTTCGACGACACGCCCGGGACGGGCATCGCGCTGCAGGTCGACGTCGAGGACGCCGTCGGCGTCCGTCACCAGATCAAGGCATTGACGGAATCCGTCGAGGAGGAGCTATGAACGAGCCCAGGAAGCTCGTGCGGGTACGCGACGTGATGAAGGAAAGCGTCGACATCGTCGACGGCCTGATCACCGTGGCGGACGCGCTCAGACGCATGAAGCACGTCAACAACCTGGCGCTGATCGTCGACAAGCGCCACCCCGACGACGAATACGGCATCGTGCTGCTGGCCGACATCGCCCGGCAGGTCCTGGCGCTGGACAAGTCGCCCGAGCGGGTCAACGTCTACGAGATCATGTCCAAGCCCGTGCTCGGCGTGCCGCCCGACATGGACATCCGTTATTGCGCCCGGATGTTCGACAAGTT
>LJNS01000019.1 GCA_001303245.1 Gammaproteobacteria bacterium SG8_30 | reverse complement strand
ACTCGTCGATGAGCGCCAGCACTTCTGCGTCGATCGCATCGAGGTCGGACTCCGCGAGCCAGCCCTCGGCCGCGACCCGCGAGCGGAAGTGCTTCAGGCAGTCCATCGTGTCGCGCTGGCGCGCCACCTCGTCCTTCGCCCGGTAGAGCATCGGGTCGCCCTCGAAGTGGCCGAAAAAGCGCGTGATCTTGGCCTCGATCGTGCTTGGCCCGCCGCCTGCGCGAGCGCGTGCCACTGCGCGACCGACGGCCTCGTACACGGAGAAGAAGTCCGCCCCGTCGCAGACCTCCGCCGGCATGCCGAAGCCTCGCGACCGGCCAGCGATGTCCTGAGAGCCGACGGCGTAGGCGGCGCCCGTATGCTCCGAGTAGCCGTTGTCTTCGAAGACGAAGATCGCCGGGGCCTCGAGCACTACGGCCATGTTCATCGCCTCGAACACCGTGCCCTGGTTGCAGCTGCCGTCGCCGCCGAAGGCCACGGCGACGTGGCCGTCGCCGCGCGTCTTGCAGGCGACCGCCGCGCCGACGGCGATCGGCGGACCGCCACCGACGATGGCATTGGCGCCGAGCATGCCCTTGTCCATGTCGGCGATGTGCATCGAACCGCCCTTGCCCTTGCACAGCCCGTCGCGACGCCCGTAGATCTCGAGCATCATGCCGGTGACGTCGCAGCCCTTGGCGATGCAGTGCCCGTGGCCCCGGTGGGTGCTGGCGATCCAGTCCTGGTCCGAGAGGTGCTCGCAGACTCCCACGGCGACGGCTTCCTGGCCGGAGTACAGGTGCGTGAAGCCCGGGATCTCACCGGTCTGGATCTCGACGTGGAGCCGCTCCTCGAACTCGCGGATGGTCTTCATCTGGCGGTAGGCGCGAAGCAACTGGTCTCGCGAGAGCTGCACGGGAAGACTCCTCCGGGGCGGGGATGCGGCCGTGCCGGGCCGAAGGTGCGACTCTACGGCACCGGCAAAAAACGGTCAACTTTGACGGTTACAAGCAGAGTTGTCTTTTTCGAGGCTGGGTCCGATCCCGTGCTCGACTGCTGCTAAGCGTCCCTGCACGAGCGCGTCGCCTGCAGGCCACCACATGACAATAGCCCGAGCCAGACCTTGCCGCTGCCGTTCCAAGGGAAATGACCGTGAGCAGCGCGGTTCCGAGGTTCACGGCATTCCGGAGCAGCAGCGCGACCGATGCGCAGAGCTGAACGGCCGCAGCAAGGAAGATCACGTCCTGCGGCAGACCCAAGCCAGTCGAGACCGAGCCGAACCGGTACTCCAGGGCCGCTACGACCGGGGTACCGATGCCATACGAAGCGATGAGAAATCCGGTCGCCCAGCGACGCGGCATCTCACCGCGAAGCGAGCCGACTGCCTCGATTCGGCGGCCCGTCGAGTCCGCAATAGACATGCGGACCAGAACAACACGGCGGGGCTGGCGCAGTCAACCGGCTTGTGCGGCGCAAGATGCTGGAGATTCCCCGGCCAGCGTCATAGGATCAGGGCTCTCCCTGAAGGCGCAGAGGAGGACGCCATGCAACTGAACACCATGCGCTGCAAGGAGTGCAAAGGCGAGATGACGATCCGACCGCTTGACAGCTTCGAGGGCGAGGAGCACGGCGTCAGGCTGAGGATCCGGGGGATGCCCGTGATGCAGTGCGACGGCGGCCACAAGCGCCTCGTCGCGCCCGAATTCGCGGTGCGAATGATGGAGACGCTGCTCGCGGACGACAGTTTTGCGCCGATCGACGAGGCGGCGCAGAAGGGCTTGTTCCGCAAGCATTACTGCTGCCCGAGTTGCGGTCAGGCGCTCGATGAGGCCAGCGGCGATCACTTTGTGACCGAAAGCGAACTGGAGATCGGCGGATTGAGTGCCTTCAGCGTGAAAGTCGACCTGCCGAAGTACCGCTGCGCGGCCTGCGGCCACGAGAGTGTCGAGCCGGTCGAGCACCTGAGAAAGGCGTCGGTAGAGGCCTTCCGGTCGGCTGGAATCGCTCCCGCGTAGACTCCGCGCGGGTCACGAGCCCATACCGACTTCGTCGCGAGACGGTCGGGTGTTTTGCGTGTGCGTCTATCGGGCCATTCGCAGGACCGCTTTTCCGCGCAAGGAGCGACACGGGCCGGATCACGGGGGGCGACGGCACGGCGGTGCGGCCGTGCACGGTCAGGTCGCGCCCGGCGGCTTCTTACCCGGCCCGTAGACGTAGTCGTCGATCACCTTGTGAAAGTGGCGGATGCGCAGTTCCTGCGAGCCGATCCACAGACCCTTGAAGGCATCCGAATTCATGCCGGCCTGCACTCCCGGCAGGTTCTGCGCGTCCTGGTCGAGCACCAGCCCGATCGACTTGTCGCCGTGCCGGAAGGTCTGGTGACGCGGCCGGCGCGGCGGTTCTTCGCCGTCCGGCACTAGCTCGAAGGTCCAGACGTCGTAGAGCATCCGGTTGGGATCGGTAGGGTGCGGCCGCTGCCGGAACAGCATCAGGTCGTCCGCGTGCACGTTGAGCGTCACGTTGGGAAAGATCAGGTAGTGGTAGTCGTCGGTGAGCTGATCGTCGTTCAGCCGCGAGTAGTCCTTGCCCTGCCCGGCGCCGTGCCGCCGCTTGTGCTTCTGCACGTCGCGCCGGATCTGGGCGAGTGGCTCGTCGTAGTCGGCCGGGTCGATGCCCGCGCCCTTCATGATCACCTTGATCGGGTCCGGGATCGTCGGCGGCTTCCGCACCCGGGGGCTGACCGTGCCGAAGGGAATCAGGTAGCGGTTGTGACGCTCGTAGCAGTCGATCTGGATGTCGAGGTCGTGCAGGTAGTAGAGCAGCTGCGGATGGATGCCCTGGACGTGGTAGCTCTCGTTGAAGGCGTCGACCGAGGTCTTCCAGTTGCAGTCCCACTCGACGGTGACGTCGCGCGTGAGTGCCATCCTGTGGAAATTGTACGGATCGAGGTGCTGCGGCATCGGGTCGAGGAACTCGCGCAGCGGCTCGACCCCGGGGTTCAGGCTGAACCAGACGAAGCTGCCCCAGGTGTCGCAGGGGATCTCGCTGAGGCCGCGGCAGGGCGGCGCACCCTGCGGGAAGGTGTCGAGGTCGGGAATCCGCAGGAAGCTGCCGTCCAGGTCGTACTCCCAGTGGTGGTACTGGCACTTGAAGCTGTCGGCGCTCGAGATGCCCGCCGGGCGCAGCCGGTTCCCCCGGTGCAGGCAGACGTTGTAGAAGGCCCGCACTCCGCCGTCTTTCTGGCGGACGATCAGCACGCTCTCCTTGCCGATCTCCGTGCAGATGTAGTCGCCCGGCTCGGGGATGTCGGACTCGAGCCCGCCGAGCAGCCATACCTTCGTCCAGATCCGGTCCCACTCGAGTCGCATGAACTCGGGCGAGGTATAGCGCTCCTTCCGGATCAGGTCGTGCCCGAGATCGGGATCGGGCGCCTTCTCCGCCGGCGTCTCCGGACTCTGCTCCGGCGCGACGCGTTTAACCGGCTTGAAGGCCGGGGCACGAGAGCGCTCGAGCAGGGCTTCGCGGTCGAGGTCCTCCGGGTCGGTCGCCATCTCAGGCCTCCGTCATCCGCGCGGACCAGCGAAGGCCGCGCCTGAGTAGCTCGTAGAACGCGGGCGTCTTCCAGCTGCCGCGCTCGACGTCCGGGTACTCCGCCATCAGCGGCTGCATGTCGTAGTGCCCGCGCGCATGGCCGAGCGTGAGGTAGAGGACCTCGCCGTCCCCGATACGCTTCAGGTACATCACCGGGCGCGGCTCGTCCGCTCGCCAGTCCTGGTCCACGAACAGCGGCACGTCGCCGGTCCAGCGGGTGTGCAGCAGCGTCTCGAACGGCGGGTGCAACTCCGAGAGGTAGAGCTCGTCGTCTGCGTCGAAGGGCTCGATTCCAGCGACCAGCGGGTGGTCGGGCCGGGTCACCTCGACGCGATAGGGCGCGATCGGCGGGTGGGCCAGGAACTGGCTGCCGATGGTGTCCATGAAGACGGGCGAGCTTCGTGTCGCCCCCCAGGCCTTGTGCTGCTTGGACCACTTCAGGATGGAGTTGGTGCCGTGCAGTGCCAGCCAGCGCCTGCCGGAAGCGACCCAGTCGCGTAGCCGCGCGGCCGACGACTCGTCCGGCACCACGTCGACGGTGTAGGTGACGAGCAGGTCGGCCGCGAGGATCGCGTCGAGGTCGCGGTAGTCCTCCGCGACCCGCGTGCGGATACGCTCGTGCTCGCCGAGCAGCTTGAGCAGCTCGAGCCGCGCGAAGTCCATGTCGTGGTACCGGCCGCCCACGACCAGGAATACATTGACGCGCGGCGGGAGCAACTCAGTACTGGACGCGCTTGGTGAAGCCGTTGTCCGCGACCACGTTGGCGCCGCTGACGATCGAGGCCGCCGGGCTGGCCAGGAAGGCGACCACCCGCGCCACTTCGTCCGGCCCGCCGAAGCGGCCGTTGGGCATGGCGCGCAACGTGGCCTCGTACATCTTGGCGTTGGTGGACTTGATCATCTCCCAGGCACCGCCCTCGAAGTAGATCGGGCCCGGGCAGACGCTGTTGACCCGGACGTTGCGCTTGCCGACGAACTGCGACAGCTGCTTGGCATAGGTGATCAGGGCCGCCTTCATGGCGTTGTACGCCATGGGCACGTAGAAGGTCTCGAGCGCGTTGGTTGAGCTGATGATCACGATGCTGCCGTGGCCGGATTTCTCCAGCTGCGGCATCAGGGTCTCGCAGCCGCGCACCGTGTGCAGCACGTCGATCTCGAAGTTCTTCCACCAGTTCTTCTCGGAGTCCATGCCGCCGCCGGCGCTGACGTTCGGCACGAAGATGTCGCAGCCGCCGAGTTCCTCCGCCGCCTTCTCGAGCCAGGCCTTGTATTCGTCGGCGTTGCGCACGTTCACCGCGCCGCCCACGACCTCGACGCCCGCGGCCTTCACCTCGCGGACCGCGGCTTCGACCTCGTCCTCGCTGCGGGCGCACAGTGCGACGTCGCAGCCCTCGGCGGCGAGCAGGTCGACGATGGCCCGGCCGATCCCCTTGGTCGCACCCGTGACGATCGCCTTCTTTCCGCGCAAGCCCAGATCCATCGCATCTCTCCTGGTGGTTCGGCCGTCCGGCCGAGCACGCGCTGGCGTACCTCGGCTCGCGGCGATGTCCTGATTATAGGTAACGTGCAGCCGGACAACAAACAGTCATGACTGTTTTTTTGCCTGCGGTTATACTGCGCTGCAAACGGTGGTTGCGCGTCGCGGGGAGGGTCCCGCAAGATGGCGCGCCCTGCGGCGCAGGATCACTGCGACGGACGGTGTCTGATCGGGCTCGGTGATGAGGACTGGGGTGAAATGGCGGAATTGAAGGTCGTGGACCGGGATGGCATCGAGCACAGCATCGAGGGCCGGACAGGCATCAGCGTCATGGAGACGCTCAGGGAAGTGGAGTGGGGCGTGGCCGCGATCTGCGGCGGCATGTGCTCGTGCGCGACCTGCCACATCTACGTCGAGGGAGACTGGATGCAGCGTCTCCCCGCACCCCAGCCGGACGAGAAGGAACTGCTGCAGGAACTGAGCGGCTACGATCCGGCCCGATCCAGGCTGTCCTGCCAGGTGCAGTTCGAGGAAAGCCTTTCCGGCCTCAAGGTCGAGATCGCGCCGGACGAGTGACCTAGCCGGCTTACTGGATCACGGCAGCGTTGTCGATCAGGATCTCGGCGCCGTTGACGAAGCGCGACTCGTCGGAGGCGAGGAAGACGACGACGTTGGCGATGTCCTCGGGCTTCGCGAGTCCCGGGCCCGAGTTCGTGTAGAACTCCTCGGTGAGTCCCAGTTGCTTGTTGGCGGCATCGAGCATGGGGGTGTCGGTAGCGCCGGGATGAATCGAGTTGCAGCGGATCCCGTACTTCTGCATCTGGCACCAGACCGCAATCGACTTCGTCATCGCACGGACCGCGCCCTTCGCGGCCGTGTAGGCGAAGAACACCGGATACCCCAGGTGCGAGGCGACGGACGATACGTTGATGATCGACCCGCCGCCCGACTTCGCCATGGCCGGGATAGCGTGCTTGCAGCCGAGGAAGGTGCCCTCGTTCATGATGGCGTTGTGCTTGCGGTACTGTTCGAGCGTCGTGTCCTCGGGCGTGGCGGGGATGACGATGCCGGCATTGTTGACCAGGATGTGAAGACCGCCGAAAGTCGCGACCGCCGAGTCGATGGCCACGACCCACTGTGCCTCGTCCGTCACGTCGTGCCGGAGGAACTTCGCGCAGCCGTCACGGCGGGCGTTCAGTTCCCGGACGAGCCGCTCGCCCGCTTCGGCATTGATGTCCGTGACCAGTACCCGGGCGCCCTCGGCGATCAGCGCCTCGCAATCTGCGCGGCCGAGGCCTTGCGCACCGCCCGTCACGATCGCCACCTTGCCATCCAGACGTCCCATGATCAGCACTCCGTTTCGGTTGAGCCGGCGCGGCCGGGGAGCCGCAAGTTAGCAGTCAGATCTGCCTGTTTCAATCATCTTTGACTTTTTTTGGCAGGGCCTACATGCTTGATCCGACGGGGCAGAACCCGACCGTCGGCGGCGGACGCCGGCCGTCGCCGGGAGCCCTTGGGCGACACGAGTCGGGAGCCATGGCGAGCGATCCAGACCAGGACCAGGCCGAGCCGGCCGGCTGGCAGGCGCAAAAGAGCGCGGCCACGCGCAACCTGATCATCGAGGCCGCGATCAAGTGCTTCGTGGAGCTCGGTTACGCGCGCACGACGACGACGGCCATCGCAGAGAAGGCGGGGCTGTCGCGCGGCGCCATGCTGCACCACTTTCCCTCGAAGATCGACATCGTCCGGGCGGCCGTCGAGTACTTGCACGCCAAGCGGCTGAAGGCCTTCCGGCGGGCGGTCCAGCGCTCCACCTCGGATGGCGATCGCGTTCGCGCCAACCTCGATGCCTACTGGCGGCACGTGCGCCACCCGCTGTTCGTGGCCTTCTTCGAGCTGGTGGTGGCGGCGCGCACCGATCCGGAGCTCGCCGACATCCTGCGACCCGCGCAGGAAGCCTTCGAGGAGGAGTGGCACCGGACGGCGCGCGAGGTTTTCACCGAGTGGCAGACCGAGGACTCGACTTTCGACGTCGCCCTCGACCTGACGCGCTACGTGCTCGAGGGCATGGCGATCAGCTTCCTGGTCCACAAGGAGGACGAGCGCGACCGGCGGGTGCTGGCCTATCTCGAAGACAAGCTGCGCGAGCTGCGCGACCGGTCGCCGGCACCGGCGCCGCGCGGGTGAGGAAGGCGAAGGGGACGAAATGGAATCGACCGTGAAGTTCGAGCTGGCCGGCGACGTCGCCTGGATCACGCTCAATCGCCCGGAGGCGGGCAACTCCATCAACCTGCAGTTCGGCCGCGACCTGCTCGACGCCGCCACCCGCTGCCGCGGCACGCACGGCGTGCGTGCGGTCGTCGTCACCGGTGCGGGCAAGGCCTTCAGCTTCGGCGGCGACCTCTCGGCCATGATGATGAACGAAGGCGATGCCGTCGAGGCTTACCTGCGGGAGCTGACCGTCGACCTGCACGCGGCGATCGTTGCATTCACCCGCCTGGATGCGCCGGTGATCGCGGCCGTGAACGGCACGGCCGCGGGGGCAGGGGTCGGGCTCGTCGCCATGGCCGATCTGGCCGTCGCGGCGGAGAGTGCGAAGTTCTCCCTGGCCTACACCGGCGTCGGCCTGACCCCGGACGGGAGCACCTCCTATTTCCTCCCGCGCCTGCTGGGAGCCAAGCGCGCCATGGAGCTCGTGCTGACCAATCGTCCGCTGTCGGCCGCGGAGGCGCTGGAGTGGGGGCTCGTCAACCACGTGGTGCCGGACGCGAGCCTGCGCAATGAAGCGGGCAGGCTCGCCGATCGCCTCGCGGCCGGCCCGATCCGCGCCTTCGGCCACGCCAAGCGGCTCCTGCGCAGCGAGGCCTCGCTGGAGGCGCAGCTGGAGGACGAGAGCCGGACGATCGCCCGGCAGGCAACCTCGGCCGAAGCGGCGGAGGGTATCCAGGCCTTCCTGGGCAAGCGCAAGCCCGACTTCCGACGCTGAGTCCGGCGAACGACGAGGACGGGTCGTTGGCCGGCCAGGATCGACGTAGCATCCGGCGCGGCTACGCCGTCTGCGGCGACCGGCTCGTGCACTACCGGCGCGCCGGGGAGGGTCCTCCCGTGGTGCTGCTGCACGACAGCCCGCGTTCCTCGGTGCTGCACCTGCCGCTGCTGCGCGAGTTCTCCGACGAGTTCTCGGTCTACGCGCTCGACACGCCCGGATACGGCCAGTCCGACCCGCTGCCTGCCGATCCTGCCCCGGCGATCGACGACTTCGGCGACGCGCTGGCCGGCGCGATCGGGACGCTGGGCCTGTCGGGTGCCACGGTCTACGCCTACCACACCAGCTCGAAAGTCGCGCTCTCCTGCGCGCTGAGGCACACGGCCCTGATCGGGCACCTGGTCATCGACGGCATCTCGCTGCCGCCTGAGCAGGTCCCGGAAGCATTCATCTCGGCCTACATGAGCCCCTTCGACATCGACGCCGAGGGCGCCTACATCGGTCGGCAGTGGACGAAGATCCGTGATCTGCACCGGTTCTTCCCCTGGTTCCGCCGGGAGGTCGGGGCCCGCATCCCGATGGACGAGCCCTCCCTCGAGGCGATGCACGCCTACGCCATGGACCTGTTCATGGCGGGCCCGAACTACTCGTCGGCCTACGCGGCGGCCATGCGCTACCGGGCACTGGAGGTGCTGCCGCACCTGGAGACGCCGACGACCTTCATGGCGCGGGCCAACGACGTGCTCTACGGTTACCTCGACACGGTCGAGCGTTGCCTGCCGCCCCGTGCAACGGTGCAACGCCTGCCGGCTGACGATGCGGTCTGGCGTGAGCAGCTGCGCGCGCTGTTCCGGCAGCCGGTCGGACGTCCGGGCCCGGTGCCGGCCCCCGTTGCCTCCGATCGAAAGGCGCGGCGACGCTACGTCGGCCTGGACCACGGCCAGGTGCATCTGCACGAATCCGGCGGCGGCGCTGCCGCGGTACTGCTGCTGCACGACCCGCCGGGTTCGGGGCTCGACGTGCAGGACCTCGCCGCAGCACTGGACGGCTTGCGGATCGTTGCGCCGGACCTTCCTGGATGCGCCGCGTCGGACCCGCTGCCGGCCCCCGCCGCCGCGGACGACTTCGCGCACGCGCTGCTGGCCTTGATGGACGCCGAAGGAATCCACCAGTTCGCGATCCTGGCGCTCGGGCTGTCAGGGCCGCTCGCCCTCGCGCTCGTCGCGGCCGCCGGCGATCGCGTCACGGGCCTCGCCCTCGACGGGATGCCCGTGCTGGACGCGGATTCGCGCGGTGCGATCGCCGGCCGCTACGCGCCAGCCATCCTGCCTGCGCGGGACGGGGCGCACTTCCTCTCGACCTGGCACCGGCTGCGCGACGAGCAGTTGCAGTTTCCGTGGTTCGACGGTACGCAGCGTGCCGCCCGTCGGGCCGAGCCCGACCTCGACGCCTGGCGCCTCCACCATCGGCTGCTGGCGACGCTCATGCAGCCGGAGCGCTACGGCGATGCCTGCCGCGCTGCCCTCTCCTGCGACCCGACCGACCCGGCGATGCGGCCGGCCGGGCCCGTGCTGGCTTTCGAGGTCGATGGGGATCCCCGTTACCAGGGCGTCGCGAAGTGGTGTCGCGGCCTGCCGCAAGGCCGGTGCGAGCCCCGCCCCGTGGCACTCTCCCGGACGGCGAGGATCCTCCGCGACTTCTTCCGGTCGGTCGCCTAGCGCTTTTCCGCCTGGCGGGCTACGGCCTCCGCAGCCGCGCGGATGGCCTCCGGGTCACCCAGGAAGCGCCGCGGCTTCGCGGGACGCAAGCTGGCGTCGAACTCGTAAAGGAGCGGCACGCCGGTCGGGATGTTGAACTCGACGATCTCCCGGTCGGACATCCCGTCGAGCATCTTGACCAGGGCACGCAGGCTGTTGCCGTGGGCGACCACGAGCACGTCGCGATCCGCGCGCAGCTCCGGCGCGATGCGCGACTCCCAGTACGGCAGCACGCGCGCCAGCGTGTCCTTGAGCGACTCGGTCGCAGGGATCTCGGCTGCCTCGAGCGCGGCGTAGCGCGGATCGAAGCGCGGGTGCCGCTCGTCGTCCCGGGCGAGGGGCGGCGGCGGGATGTCGTAGCTGCGGCGCCAGATCTTGACCTGCTCGGCACCGTGCTTCTCGACGGTCGCCGCCTTGTCGAGGCCCTGGAGAGCGCCGTAGTGGCGCTCGTTAAGCCGCCAGCTGCGCTCGACCGGGATCCACATCAGATCCATCTCGTCGAGGACGATCCACAGCGTGCGGATCGCGCGCTTCAGCACGGAGGTGAACGCGAGATCGAAACGGAATCCTTCCTCGTTGAGCAGTCGACCAGCTTCCAGGGCCTCGCGCCGACCCTGCTCGGTCAGGTCGACGTCGGTCCAGCCCGTGAAGAGGTTCTCGAGGTTCCAGAGACTCTGGCCATGGCGAACGAGGACGAGCTTTCCGGGCACGATGATGGCTCCTGGGGCAACGGGCTCCTGTATATCACACCGATCGGGCGGCTCCGCGCGCCTCGGGATCCCGCAATCGCCGCACGGCCTGGATGGCCACGGAAAGCGTCGCGAAGTCCACCGACTCGATGGACTTCATCTCCTGCACCGTGCGCCGTACGTTGTCGACGGCGAGGCGATGCGCGTCCAGCCAGGCGGAGATCGACGCGCCCGGGTCGCGCTCGCGGCGGCCGGCGACGGCCGCGTCGCACAGTTGCCGGTGCAGCGAGTAGCACTGCTCGCGCAACGTCCCGCGCGCCACCGCCTGCCAGTGGCCTTCGACCGAAAGCATCTCGATCTCGCCGTGGATCCAGTCCAGGCCCGTCTCCTGACCGAGCCCGAAGTAGACCTGCGCGGCGTGTTCCACGGAGATCCCGCGGGTGCGAGATACGTCCACGATGTCCACGGCGGACTGCGCCGAACCGAGGCTCGCGACGCGCCGGGCGAGGTCCTCGGGCGCGCCCTCCTTGCGCAGCCGGCCGAGTTCGTGCGAGTAGCGCTCGGCCTCGATGCCCAGGAGGAATGCGGGCAGCTGCCGCAGCAGCTCCTTCAGTCCGGGCCGCAGGGCGGACACCGCCCGGTCGATGTCGAGGCTGCCCTCGACGTTGGCGAGCACCCAGTAGGTCAGGTAGCGGAGCAGCCGGCTGCTGGCGTAGAGCATGCGTCGCTGCAGCTCTGCCGGCACCCGGTTGTCCAGCCGCTCGATGTCGGCCCACAGGTCGCGCATGTCGGTGATCTCCCGCGCGATGCTGTAGGCACGGGCGATGCGGCCGATGCCGGCCCCCGTGTCCTCCTGGGCACGGATCGCGAACACCGGCCCCATGCGGTTGACCATGCTGTTGCTGGTGGCGGTGACGATGATCTCCCGCCGCAGCGGGTGCTCCGGGATCTGTGCCGCGAAGCGGCGCTGCACCGGCTCGGGGAAGTAGCGCGTGAGCTCCCGGCCGAGGTAGGGATCCTCCGGCACGTCGGACTCGATCAGGCGGTCGTAGAGCCACAGCTTCGAGTAGGAGAGGACCATCGCCAGCTCGGGGCGGCTGAGTCCCTGGCCGAGGCGGCGCCGGTCGGACAGCTCGTCGTCGGTCGGCAGCGCCTCGAGCGTGCGGTTGAGCCCGGCCGAGCGCTCGAGCGCCCGGATGACGTGGGCGTGCTCGGCAATGCGCTCGACCGCACTGGCTTCGAGCGTCGAGATCGCCTGGCTCTGCAGGTAGTTGCCGCGCAGCACGAGCCCCGCCACCTCCTCGGTCATGCTGGCCAGGAGCCGGTCGCGGTCACCGCGACGCAGCCGCTTCCTGGCGCGCATGGCGGCGTTCAGCAGGATCTTGATGTTCACTTCCAGGTCGGAGCAGTTGACCCCGCCGGAGTTGTCGATGAAGTCGGTGTTGACGCGTCCCCCGTTGAGTGCGTACTCGATCCGGCCGCGCTGCGACAGCCCGAGATTGCCGCCTTCCCCCACGACCTTGCAGCGCAGCTCGCGGCCGTCGACGCGCACCGCGTCGTTCGTCCTGTCGCCGATCTCGGCCTGGCTTTCCTCGGCAGCCTTCACGTAGGTGCCGATGCCGCCGTTCCACAGCAGGTCCACGGGCAGCCGGAGGATGGCACGGACGACCTCACGCGGGCTCGGGTTGGAGGTCTCCATGTCCAGCAGCTGCTGCGCACGGGCCGAAAGGGGCACGGTCTTGGCGTTGCGAGGATAGATGCCGCCGCCGCGGGAGATGAGCTTGCGGTCGTAGTCCTCCCAGGAGGAGCGCGGCAACCGGAACAGGCGCTCCCGCTCCTTGTAGCTGCGGGACGCATCCGGCTCGGGGTCCAGGAAGATGTGCTGGTGGTTGAAGGCGGCAACCAGGCGAATGTGTCTCGACAGCAGCATGCCGTTGCCGAACACGTCGCCCGACATGTCGCCGATGCCGACGACGGTGAAGTCCTCCCGCTGGATGTCGACGCCCATCTCCCGGAAGTGCCGCTTGACGCACTCCCAGCCGCCGCGCGCCGTGATGCCCATCTTCTTGTGGTCGTAACCCGCCGACCCGCCGGACGCGAAGGCGTCCCCGAGCCAGAAGTCGTAAGACGCCGCGATTTCGTTGGCGATGTCCGAGAAGGTGGCAGTCCCCTTGTCGGCGGCCACCACGAGATACGGGTCGTTCCCGTCCGCCCGGACGACCCCCTCGGGGGGCACGACCTTGCCGTCCACGAGGTTGTCGGTCACGTCGAGCAGCGAGCGGATGAACAGGCGGTAGCACTCGGTCCCTTCGCGCTGCGCTTCCTCCCGCGCGGCCGGCAGCCGGCGCGGCACGAACCCCCCCTTGGAGCCCACGGGCACGATCACCGTGTTCTTGACGTTCTGTGCCTTCATCAGGCCCAGGATCTCGGTGCGGAAGTCCTCGCGACGGTCCGACCAGCGGATGCCGCCACGGGCCACCTTGCCCATCCGCAGGTGCACGCCCTCGAAGCGTGGCGAGTGCGTGAAGATCTCGAACATGGGCCTCGGCAGCGGCGCGTCCGGCACGGCGCGCGGATCGAGCTTGAGGGACACGTACCCGCGGTGTTCGCCGTCCGCTCCGCGGCGGTAGAAGTTGGTCCGCAGCGTGGCGTCGACGGCGGCGAGGAAGGCGCGCACGATGCGGTCGTCGTCGACCCGGCTGATGCCCTCGAGGATCTCCGCCAGCGCCTCGCGATGGCTGCGCTCCGACTGCGCCCGCCTGGCGCGCGTCATGGCGGGATCGAAACGGGCGTGAAACAGGCCGACGAGGTGCCGGGCCGCAGCCGGATTGGAGGCGAGCGCCTCCTCCATGTAGGCCTGTGACAGCGGCAGGCCGAGCTGCACGTACCAGCGGGCGTAGGTGCGCAGGATCGAGACCTCGCGCCAGTCCAGGTCGGCGGCCAGCACCAGCCGGTTGAAGCCGTCATTGTCCTTGTGGCCGAGCCAGACCTTTTCGAAGGTCTCGCGGAAGCGCGGTCCGTCCGAATCGAGGTCGATGCTCACCCGCTGCGGGTGCTCGAGCTCGAAGTCCTGGATCCACCACGACTCGCCGTCGAGTTCGAGCTCGTAGGGACGCTCGCTGATGAGCTTTAGCCCGAGGTTCTCGATGGTGGGGAGGACGTCCGAGATCGGGATCGGATTGCCGCGCCGGTAGAGCTTGAACTGCATCTTGTGGGCCGGCTGGTCGTCGCCGCGGTACATGCCCATGACCAGCGCCCTGGGACTGCGCTCGAGCTCCTGCAGACGGGCGATGTCGGTCACGGCGACGGCCGGGGGCAGGTCCTCCTGGTACGCCGCCGGGAGTGCACGGCCGAAGCGCTCGAGCAGCAGCTTCCCGGGGCCTTCGCCATGCTGCTCCACGAGCGCCTGGGCAAGACGATCGCACCAGGTCCGCACGGCCTCGCGAATGCGCGCCTCGAGGGCCTCCATGTCGACCTTGCGGGTGTCCGTGCGTTCGGTGCGCACCAGCAGGAACACGCGCGCCAGCACCGACTCGGAAAGCTGGACCTGTGACTCGAGGTCGATGCCGCCGAGCACCTCGCGGACGATGTCCTCTATCCTGCGGCGCACCTCGGTGTTGTAGCGATCGCGGGGCACGTACAGCAGGCAGGAATAGAAGCGACGGAACGCGTCGCGCCGGGTGAACATGCGGACCTCGGCGCGCTCGTAGAGATTGACGATGCCGCGGACGATGCGGATCAGCTCGGGCACGCTCGCCTGGAACAGCTCGTCGCGCGGGTAGACCTCGAGGGCGTGCATCACGGCCTTGCCGTCGTGGCTCGACGGCGCCAGTCCGAAGTGCGCGATCACCTGCTGGACCTTGTGGCGCAGCACCGGGATGTCCCGCGGCGTGCTGCTGTAGGCGGTCGAGGTCCACAGGCCGATGAAACGCCGCTCCCCGACCACCTCGCCGCGGCGGTCGAAGGTCTTGACGCTGACGTAGTCGAGGTGGGTGGCGCGGTGCACCGTGGAGATCGAGTTCGCCTTCGTCAGGACCAGCAGTTCCTTCGAGCGGGCGAACTTGCGGATGTCGCCGGAAAGCGTGACCGTCCCCCGGGCCCCGGGGCCCGCTCGCCCCGGCCGCAGCAGGCCGAGCCCGGTCTCGGGCAGGGGTTCGAGGACGTCCTGAGACCTCCCTCGGCGCAACCGGTACTCGCGGTAGCCGAGCATCGTGAAGTGGTGGTCTTCCATCCACTCGAGCAGCGCCTTCGCTTCGAGTAGCTCGCCGCTGCCGACCGGGTGCGGGCTGAGCTCGAGGTTGGCGGCGATCTCGCGCGCCTGCTGGCGCATCTCCTGCCAGTCCTCGGTCGCGCAACGGACGTCGCCCAGGGACTGCGACAGACGGTTGCGGAGCGCCTCGAGCTGCTCCGGCTCCTCCACTCGATCGACCTCGATCAGCTGCCAGGACTCTGCCTGGGCGCCGGCCGGGGCGTCGTCGAGATACAGCGCGCGGAGGTGGCCGTGGCCGTCGCGGGTCACGCTGAGGACGGGATGGGCAATGAAGTGGACGTTGAGCCCACCCTGCGTGAACACGATCGACACGGAGTCGACCAGGAAGGGCATGTCGTCCGTCGCGAGCATCACGACGGTGTGCGGCGAGGCGAACCCGTCCCTGACCGGGTCGGGATTGAACACGCGCACCAGCGCCTTGCCGCGGCGCCGCGCCTTCGCGAATTCGAGGTGCGCCAGGGTGGCCCCGGCCAGGTCGCGTGGATCGTGGGCGGACAGGTCCTGCTCGGCCACGCCGTGGTAGTAGGCGCGCACGAGGTCGTCTACCGCGAGCGGCGCCTTTCTCCGGCACTGTCCGCGGGCGCGCGCCGCGATCCCCTCGATGATCCTGAGTCGTTCCGCCGGGACGTTACCGAGCATGGGAAGGATTCCTGAGGTGTCGTACCGTGACGGCGAGCGCCGCGGCCGGGTCGGGTACAGGCCGTGGCGGCGGCTCGTTCGGCAGCCGGCGAATTATACTTCCTGACCCCGTCGGCCGGCGTTCGGGCTGCGCATGCTGCGCCGGGGTCGCGACGGTACACCCGCGGATAGCTGGTCGCCGTCCGGCGCTTTGGTGAAGTCCATCAGCTTGCGCAGCGCGGCGTCGAGAGCAGTCGTCTCTGCAGGGGACAGGGCCGTCAGCAACCTGCGCTCGTACTCGAGCGCCCAGGGCACGATGCGCCGGTAGACGTCGCGGCCCGAAGCGGTGAGCTCCAGGCTCGATCGCCGCCGGTCGTGGCTCGTGCGTCGCCTTCGCAGCCGACCGCCGGCCAGCAGTCTCGCGACCGCTCGGCTCACCGCGACCTTGTCCATTGCCGTGCGCAGGGTCACCTCGGCCGCCGACAGGCCCGGCTCGCGCGCGAGCACGGCCATGACGCGCCACTCCGGGATGCTCAGGTCGTGCCGCTCCGAGTAGGCGGAGGCGATGGCGGCCGAGACCGTGTTGGCGAGCACCGACAGTCGGTAGGGCAGGAACCGCTCGAGCTCGAGCTGGTCCTGGCGCTGGGAGGAGTTCATGTCTGCTCCTTGCCGGGCCGCCGTGCGGCATGGTAAGTATGGTTACAATTGTAACTAATTCGCCGGGAACGCGCCGGAGGATGGTCCGCATGGCAGATCTGTTCGACAACCCGATGGGAACCGACGGCTTCGAGTTCGTGGAGTACACCGCACCGGATCCCGACCATCTCAGGACGCTCTTCGAGCGTATGGGTTTGCCGGTCATTGCGCGGCACCGGCGCAAGAACGTGACCCTGCACCGGCAGGGCGACGTCAACTTCATCATCAATGCCGAGCCGAGCGGCTTCGGGCAGCAGTTCGCCGCCCAGCACGGCCCGTCCGCCTGCGCCATGGCGTTCCGAGTCAAGGACGCCGCCTACGCCTACAGGCGCGCGCTCGAGCTCGGCGCCGAGCCGGGACCGGACACCGCCGGGCCCATGGAGCTCAACATCCCCAGCATCCGCGGCATCGGCGGCAGCCTGGTCTACCTGGTCGACCGCTACGGCCCGTCGACGATCTACGACGTCGACTTCGTTCCCGTCGCGCCGCCGGCCGGTATCCGCCCGGCGGGGCTCACCGTGATCGACCACCTGACCCACAACGTCCAGCGCGGCAACATGGACGTCTGGGCGGGCTTCTACGAGCGGCTGTTCAACTTCCGCGAGATCCGCTACTTCGATATCGAGGGCAAGAAGACCGGCCTGTTCAGCCGCGCCATGACGAGCCCCTGCGGCAAGATCCGCATTCCGATCAACGAGTCGCAGGACGACAAGAGCCAGATCGAGGAATACCTGCGGGAGTACCGCGGGGAGGGGATCCAGCACATCGCGCTGGCCACCGACGACATCTACTCCACGGTTGATGCGCTGCGCGGCAACGGTGTGCAGTTCCAGGACACCCCCGACACCTACTACGAGGGTGTTGACGCCCGCGTTGAGGGCCACGAGGAGGACCTGGAGGAACTGCGCAGCCGCCGCATACTGATCGACGGCTCGGCGAAGGACGGGATCCTGCTGCAGATCTTCACGCAGAACGTGATCGGACCGATCTTCTTCGAGATCATCCAGCGCAAGGGCAACGAGGGCTTCGGCGAGGGCAACTTCAAGGCCCTGTTCGAGTCGATCGAGCTGGACCAGGAGCGGCGCGGCGTCATCTAGGCCTGGACTCCGCCCCTTGGCGGGCGGAGGGCGCGCGGCGCCCCCTCCCGTGCCGGAGGGCGCGGCGCAACTTGCGATTCGAGCCGACGGATGGCGATTGCCTGCCAGGAGCGGTCGTCAGATGAGCTGCGGCTTTTCCGAAGGCGCTTCCTCGCCCGGCGGCGGAGCGCCGGCCGGTTCGTCGGGCGGGTCGCTCGAGTAGACGTCGTCGCGGCAGTCGATCTCGTCCGACTCGTCGAGCGTCGCATAGGGGCGGAAGGCCTCGAGGTCTTCGGCAAGCGAATCCTGAGCCCGGCGCATCGTCGCGATGTCCCCGCACAGTTTGAGCGCGGCCTGCTTCACTTTCTCGGCTTCGGCCTCGACTTTCGGGCCGATGCTGTCGGGCTCACCCTTGACCAATCCGCCGATGACCGCGCCCACGGCCGCCAACCCGACTTTCGCACCGGCGATGCCGGTTTCCTTGCCGTGCTCGCGCAGCAACATGGCGGCGCCGTGATACTCGCGCAGATACGCGCCCTGCGCCTCGGTCACGGGCAACTCTTCCCCTCCGATCAGCAGTCGGCCGGCCGACAGGATCCGCGCATCCGGTTCGCCGGCCTGGCGGATGGTCACCGCATCCGACGAGATCCGCAGGTTGCCGATGCCGATGACGGAGTCGAGCATGCCCTCGTCGCTGGCGCCCGTCTCGGGCTCCGGGTCGCTCCGTCCACAGGCGACGAGACCCAAGGCGAGGAGCACGGCACAGGTCCAGGTCAAGGCTCTATCCACGGGTTCGTGCTCCGATGTGGGCGATGACCGAAAGCCTCGCGCGGTCAAGCCCGGGCGTCAAGGAGGACCGGTGACGAGAGCCAGTGGGTAACCGCTGCCTAGGGACGGTGAGGACGCTCCAGGTAGGCGTGCGTCTGCATCTCCGTCAGCCGGCTCGAAGTGCGCGCGAACTCGAAGGCGAGCCGCTCGCCCCGATACAGCGAGGCGAGCGGACCGTCCGCCGACGCGAGCAGCTTGACTCCCCGGTCGTAGAACTCGTCCACGAGGGCGATGAAGCGACGTGCCTCGTCGTCCCGCGTCGGGTCGAAACAGGGAATGCCGGATATCACGACCGTCTGGTACAGCCGCGCGATCTCGATGTAGTCGGTCTGGGATCGCGGCCCCGCGCACAGCGCCCGGAAATCGAACCAGATGACGTCGGCGGTGCGCCGGCGCACCTCGATGGTCCTGCCGTCGATCTCGATGACTCCGCCGGCCTCGCCCGGGTCACCGGCGATGGCCTCGAACCGCTGCCCCAGCAGCGCATCCGCGTTGTAGGTCCGCGTGCTGACGACGAGCGGCGCCCGCTCGAGCTGTCTCAGGCGATAATCCGCGCCTGCATCGACGTGGACGACGTCGGTGTGCCGCTCGATCAGCCCGATCGCCGGGAGGAACCGCTGCCGCTGCAAGCCGTCGCGGTACAGCTCGTCGGGAGGCGAGTTGGACGTGAAGACGAGCGTCGATCCGCGACGGATCAGTCCTTCGAACAGCCCCGCGAGGATCATGGCATCCGCGATGTCGCTCACGAACAGCTCGTCGAGGCAGATCACCTGGTTGCCGGAGGCGATGCCCGCGGCGACGGCGTCCAGCGGGTCGGGCCAGTCCTTCAACTCGCGCAGCCGCTGATGCACGTCGTGCATGAGGCGGTGGAAGTGCCTGCGCAGCGACGGCACCGGCAGGCTGCGGTGGAACAGGTCCATCAGGAACGTCTTCCCCCGCCCGACGCCGCCCCAGAGGTAGACCCCCCGGACGGGCTCGGCGTTGCTGCCGAACCGGGCGCGGAGAATGCCGATGAGGCCGCCGCTGCGCCGCCGGTCGAGTTCCTCGCGCACGGCCTCGAGGCGCTCGAGGGCGGCCAGCTGGGCGGGATCCGGCCGGTAGCCGTGACGATCCAGCTCGGCCCTGTACAGCGCCGGCAGGCCGGTCCGTCGGCGAGTCATGGGCGTCTCAGTCGCGCAGCCCGGGCAGGTCGCGGAAGAACTCGAGCGCCTCGGGGTTGGCGAGCGCGTCGGTGTTCTTCACCGGCCGTCCGTGGACGACGTTGCGCACCGCGAGCTCGACGATCTTGCCGCTGAGCGTGCGCGGTATGGCGGGCACCTGCAGGACCTTGGCCGGCACGTGGCGGGGCGTGGTGTTGGCCCGGATGGTGTCGCGGATGCGATTCACCAGCGCCTCGTCGAGCGTCAGTCCGTCCCGCAGCCGCACGAAGAGCACGACGCGCACGTCGTTGTCCCAGTCCTGACCGATCACCAGGCTCTCGAGCACCTCCTCGAGCTGCTCGACCTGCCGGTAGATCTCCGCCGTCCCGATGCGCACGCCGCCCGGGTTCAGCACGGCATCCGAGCGGCCGAGGATGACGAGTCCGCCGCGCTCGGTGAGCAAGGCGTAGTCGCCGTGGTGCCACACGCCCGGAAAGCGCTCGAAGTAGGCGGCCCGGTACTTCGCCCCGTCGGGGTCCTCCCAGAAGCCGACCGGCATGCTCGGGAAGGGCGCGGTGCAGACGAGCTCGCCCTTCTCGCCGACGACGCTCTCTCCGGCCTCGTTCCACACCTCGACCTTCATGCCGAGGCCCCGGCACTGCAGCTCGCCCCGGTATACCGGCAGCAGCGGGTTGCCGAGTGCGAAGCAGGAGAGGATGTCCGTACCGCCCGAGATCGAGGCAAGCTGCACCTGCTCGCCGACGGCCTGCCGGACAAAGTCGAACTGCTCGGGCGCGAGCGGCGAGCCGGTCGACAGCATCGTGCGCAACCGCGCCAGGCTGACCTCCTGTGCGGGCCGGTAGCCGCTCTTCTCGAGCGCCGACAGGTACTTGGGGCTGGTGCCGAAGATCGTCACGCCCTCGTCGGCGGCCATGCGCCACAGCACGCCCGGATCCGGGTGAAAGGGCGAGCCCTCGTAGAGCACGACGGCAGCGCCCGAGCCGAGGCCGCTCACCAGCCAGTTCCACATCATCCAGCCGCAGGTCGTGAAGAAGAACAGGCGGTCTGCCGTCTTCACGTCCGTGTGCAGCTGGTGCTCCTTGAGGTGCTGGAGCAGCGTCCCCCCGGCACCGTGCACGATGCACTTGGGCACGCCGGTCGTTCCCGAGGAGTACATGATGTAGAGCGGGTGATCGAAGGGCAGGCGCGCGTAGGCGGGAAGCGCACAGTCGTTGCCGAAGTCGCCGAAGGGCGTGGCTCGGCCGAGGCCGGCGAGATCCGGGTCCTCCTCCACGTAGGGCACCAGGACGACCTGCTCGATGGAGCGGATCTGTCCGAGCAGCTCGCGCACCCGGCCGAGCGAGTCCAGCGTCTTGCCGGCGTAGTAGTAGCCGTCCACCGCGAACAGGATCTTCGGGGCGATCTGGCCGAAGCGGTCGAGCACGCCTTGGGCGCCGAAATCCGGCGAGCAGGACGACCACGTGGCGCCGACGCTCGCCGTGGCCAGCATCGCGATGACCGTCTCCGGCAGGTTGGGCATGAAGCCCGCCACGCGGTCGCCCGGACCCACGCCCGCGTCGTGCAGTCCGGCCCGGACGCGGGCGACTTCCGACGTGAGGCCGTCCCACGACAGCTCTCGCCGCTCGCCGCGCTCGTTCACAAACACGACGGCTGCTTCCTCGCCCGAGCGCCGCAGCAGGTTCTCGGCGAAGTTGAGACGCATCCCGGGGAACCAGCGGGCGCCCGGCATCGCCTTGCCGTCCTCGAGCACCGGTCCCGTGCCCCGGTCGGCCAGCACGCCGGTGAAGTCGACCAGCGACTGCCAGAACGCCTCGGGGCTGCTCACCGACCACTCCCACAGCGCGGCGTACTCGCCGTCGGGCGCGCCGCGGGTGCGTGCCAGTCGCATGAAGCGCGTCAGGTTCGCATCCGCCACGCGCAGCGCGGAGGGCTTCCAGATCGGCTCCCCGGTCATCCTGCGTCCGGCCCCTCGACGAAAGTCGCGTCCGCAAGCTCGGGCAAGGCCCGCACGCTCTCGCCGACTTGCCCGAGGTCGCCCACGATGACGAGGGTCGCCCTGCCGACGTCGAGCCAGTCGCGTGCCGCCTGGCTGAGCTGTTCCGGAGTCAGCGCGTAGACGTTCTCCACCCAACGGGTGAGGAACACCTCCGGCAGTCCGTGCAGGTCCATGAACGCAAGCTGCCCGAGCAAGCCGTTGGGCGAGGAGTTGCTGATCACGAACAGGCCGGCGCGGTAGTTCTTGATCGCGCCGAGCTCCTCGTCCGTCGGCGGCTCGGTCTTCATGCGCTCGATCTCGCCGAGCATCGTCGCGAGCGCGTCCGCGGTGTGCTCGGTCGTCACGTCGGCTTCCATTTCCCAGAGGGCCGCGTGCCGCCGTGCGGTAATCGACGAGTTGGGCGAGTAGGCGTAGCCCTTCTCCTCGCGCAGCACTGCCGTGTTGCGCGAGGAAAACGCCCCGCCGAGCAGGGTGTTCATGATGGTGAAGGGCAGGTAATCGTCATCCCCGGGCGCCGGCGCCTCGACGGCGATGCGGATCGAGGACTGCGGGGCTCCAGGGCGATCGATGAGCCGGACGCGGAAGGCACTGCTCGCCTGCGGCGGGTCATCCGTCCGCGGGGGTCCCGTAGCCCAGTCCTCGAGAGCCTCGCGCAGCGACTTCTCGAGCGCCGGGCGATCGTAGCGGCCGGCGACGTAGACGTGTGTCCTGCGGGCGCCGAAATTCTCCGTGTAGAAGCGGCGGACGTCCTCGAGCGTGTAGGTCGCGAGCTGTTCCTCGGTAGGGAGGAGGCGACCGAAAGGGTGGTTGCCGTAGACGAGCCCGGCGAGCGCCTCGGCGGCGATCGAGTCCGGGCTCGTGCGCGCGACGCTGACGCTGCGTTGCAGATCGGCGACAATGCGCGGCAGCTCGGACGCCGGGAAGGCCGGGTTGCGGAGCACGTCGGCCACGAGCTCCGCGGCAGCCGCGGCGTTTTCGGACAGCACCGACAGGCCCACGGAGGTCTGCTCGGCACCGGCTCCCACGGAGAGCTGCCCGCCGAGGTCGGCTGCGCGCCGCGCCAGCTCGGGCGCGGAACGCGTCGTCGTGCCCTCCTTGAGCATCTCGGTGGCCACGTCGGCGATCCAGGTCTTCTCGCCGTCGTCGATGTTGCCCGTGCCGACGACGGCGATGACCGTGACCATGGGCACCGTGCCGTAGTCGATGAAGGTGATCTCGAGTCCGTTGCCGAGCGCGATGCGGTCGCTGCCGGCGAGCTCGAAGTCGCGCGGTTGTCCCGGCGGCGGCGGCGCGTCCCGGGCCATCGCGGGCAGGCCGGCGATGGCGAGCACGAGGCAGGCGAAGCGGATCCGTGTCATGGCTGCACCTCCCCGGGCTGCCGGCCTGCGCCGGGCTCCAGGACCAGCACGGTCCGGTTCGACGGCCGCAGATAGTCGCGCGCGACCTGCTGGATGAGTTCGGGCGTCACCGCCCGAAACTCCTGCTCGATGCGGTTGATGCGCGCCGGGTCGTCGTCGAACAGCGCGAAACAGGCGAGCATGTCGACCAGCCCGACACGTGTGCTCGAGCCTGCCAGCGAATACAGCGAGACCCGGATCTTGGTCAGCGCCCGCTCGAACTCCTCGGGCGAGGGTGGCTCGCGCCGAAGCCGGTCGATCACTTCCTCGACGTCGGCCAGGATCGCGTCGGGATCCGTGCCCGCGTCGTGGATCAGGTAGGCAGTCCACAGCATCGGCCCGTCGTAGTTGAACAGGTTGCCCAGCAGGTTGACCCCGCCCGCGACCGAGCCGGAGTAGCCGCGCTCCTGCACCAGCCGCTGCCACAGCGCGCTGTCCTCACCCTGCAGCAGCATCTCGTCGATCAGGCCGAACGCGTAGTGCTCGGGCGTGCCGCGCTCCGGCACGTGCCAGGCCATGGCGAGCCCCGGGCGGGGGGCGAGGGCGTCGACCTGCGCGACGCGCCGGGGCTCGAGCTGCGAGCGCTCGGAAATGTCCGGGCGCGCCGGCTGTGGGCGGGCGGCGATGTTGCCGAAGTAGCGTTCGATCCAGTTCCGGACCCGTGCGGGGTCGAAGTCACCGGCGACGACCAGCGCGGCGTTGTTGGGTGCGTAGTAGGTGTCGAAGAAGGCCTGCGCCTCCTCGAGCGTGGCGGCGTCGATGTCCTCGAGGTCGCCGTAGAAGTTGTGGGCGTTGTACCAGTTCTCGTTCGCCACCTGCGGCATGGACAGCCACGGGAAGCCGCCGTACGGCCGGTTCAGCACGTTGACCTTGACCTCGTTCTTGACGACCTCCTGCTGGTTGACGAGATTCTCCTGCGTGATCGCCAGCGAGCGCATCCGGTCCGCCTCGGCCCAGAGGATGGGCTCGAGCGCGTGCGCCGGCACGATCTGGAAGTAGTTGGTGAAGTCGAGCCGGGTCGAGCCGTTGAGCACGCCGCCGCTGCCCTCCACCAGCCGGATGAACTCCATCTTCCCGAGGTTTCCGGAGCCCTGGAACATCAGGTGCTCGAACAGGTGGGCGAACCCCGTCCGGCCCTTCGGCTCGATGCGAAACCCGATGTGGTAGTAGACCGCTACCGTGACGGTCGGAGCGCTCGAGTCGTGCGACAGCACGACCCTGAGGCCGTTGTCGAGCTTGAAGTACTCGACCGGGACGCGGACACCCGCGGGGGGTGGAGGTACCTCGACGGCGGGCTCCGGCGCCGGCCGCGGCGCAGTCGCGCACCCTGCCACGAGTACCGCACATAGGCCGGCCAGCCAGCCGGCCCGGATCCTGGGTTGCACTGTCATCGATCCTCGGCTGTCGGGGGAAAGACGGCCGATTATAAGGCCACGTGCCCGGACCACCCCGCGAGGCTAGCGGGGCTGCATGCGGATGGCGCCGTCGAGGCGGATCGCGCTGCCGTTCAGCATGGGATTGCCGTAGATCGCGGCCACCAGCTCGGCGAACTCCGCCGGCCGTCCGAGGCGCGAGGGAAACGGTACCTGCCCACCGAGGGAGTCCTGGACCTCCTGCGGCAGTCCGGTCAGCATCGGAGTGGCGAAGAGGCCGGGGGCGATGGCCATGACCCGGATGCCGAAGCGGGCGAGTTCGCGCGCCATGGGCAGCACCATGCCCACCACCGCGGCCTTCGACGCGGAATAGGCCACCTGGCCGATCTGGCCCTCGTAAGCGGCTACGGACGAGGTGTGCACGATGACGCCTCGTTCGCCACCGGCATCGGGATCGTTGTGCTGCATCAGGTCGGCCGCGGCCCGGCCGACGTTGAACGTGCCGGCGACGTTGATCCTGAGCACCCGCTCGAAGAAGGCCGCGCTCATCGGCCCCTCGCGGCCGAGGAGCTTGCCCGGCGTGGCGATCCCTGCGCAGGCGACGGCCAGCGTCAGGCCGCCCATGGACCGGTGCGCCGCGCGGACGGCGGACTCGACGGCCGCTTCGTCGGTCACGTCGCAGGTCGCAAAGGCCGCACCCTCGCCGAGCTCCCGCTGTGCCGCTTCGCCGGCCTCGCGCTGCACGTCGAGCAGCGTGGCGCGGCCGCCCGCCGCGACGACGCGTCGTGCGACGGCGAGCCCGAGTCCGGACGCGCCGCCGGTGACGACCGCGCGACAGGTGCCGAGATCCATGATCCTTTTTCCCCCTCAGGACGCGTTCGCCGCCTACAGCCGCAGGCCGCCGTCGACGTCGATCACGCCGCCGGTGAAGAAGTCGTTCTCCGCAATGTACACGGCCGTGTGGGCGACTTCCCCGGGCTGCCCGAGACGCTTCAGCGGGACCGGCGCGGTGACCTTGTCGAGCACTTCCGGCTTCATGGCCAGCAGGATGTCGGTGGCGCAGTAGCCCGGCGCGATGGCCCCGGCCCGGATGCCGTGCCGTGCCAGCTCCTTGGCCCAGACCACGGTCATGGCCGCGACGCCGGCCTTGGTCGCCGAGTAGTTGGTCTGCCCCATGTTGCCGAGCCGCGAGATCGAGGAGATGTTGATGATCACGCCGCCGTTGCCGAGCTTGATCATGCGTTCGGCGGCCTCGCGCCCGCATAGGAACACGCCGGTGAGGTTCACGGCGATCACCGCGTTCCACTGGTCGAGCGTCATCTTGCCGACGACCTGGCCGTCCTTCGCCTTGACCATCAGGCCGTCCTTGGTGATGCCCGCGTTGTTGATCATGACGTCGAGCCGGCCGAAGTCGCCCACGACAGCATCGAGCGCGCCGATCACCTCGTCCTCCCGGGTCACGTTGCACAGGTAGCTGCGGGCGGTGACGCCCTTCGCCGCGACGAGCGAGCAGGTCTCGTCGAGGTCGGACTGGCTGAGGTCCAGGAGCGCCACGTGTCCGCCCTTGTCCGCGAAGGCCAGGGCCATGGCGCGCCCGATCCCCTTGCCGCCGCCGGTGATCGCGACCACCTTGTCCTTGATTTGCATGTCTTGATTCCCCTGAGTGACCGCCGGGTACAGCCGCGCGTCGGCATCCCTGTCGGACGAGGCGCCTTCCGGGCGCGTGCGCGTCGGCGCGCCAGCTTGTGCGGTCGCAAAAAGAGGCGACGCCCACCCCAGCGCGATCAGAACGTTAGCGCGTATTGCGGTGCAACACAATCGTCATGAGCACCAATCACCAATCCGGTTCGTCGCGCACCGACCACCGGCGTCAGTCCGCGCCGATCTCGCAGATGACCGTCTCCGCCTCGATGAGGTCGCCCTCGGACACCAGGACCCGGATCACCCGGCCGGCGCGGGCGGCGCGCAGGACGTGCTGCATCTTCATGCCCTCGACGACGGCGAGGCGCGTCCCCGCCTCGACCCGCTGCCCTTCGGAGATCGCCAGCGAGATCACGCGGCCGGGCAAGGGCGAGGTCGGATGCGTTTCCGCCTCGTCCGCCACCTGCTCGAACGGCCAGGGATGGACGAGCTCGATCTCGTGGGTGTGCGCGTCGCTGACCAGCAGCCGCGGCCCGAAGCCTACGCGGACGACCTCCGCCTGGAGGTCCTCGCCCCGGACCTCGACGATGTCGTGCTCGGCGTCGGTGACGCATGCACGCACGGACTCCCCGTCTTCTCCCGCGAGCTCTAGCTCCTCGTCCACTCGGCGCACCCGCAGGCGCCGGAAGCCGGGCGTCGCGAGACCAAGCGTGACCTGCCCGAGCCCCGCCACCTGCCAGGCATCGCCCCGACCCCAGGGCGAGTCGGGCGAGGACGCCTCGCGGGCCGCCTCGGCCATCGAGCGCAGCGCGTAGTCGGCCGCGGCCAGCAGTACAGCGGGACCGGGTCGCGGCGGGTCGGACAGGAACGCGCCGAGCTGCCGGTCGAGGTAGCCGGTGTCCATGCTGCCTGCCTCGAAGTCTGGGTGTGCGACGATCCGTCGGAGCAGCGCGAGATTGGTCCTGGGCCCGATGACGGCCGTGCGGGCGAGCGCCTGCCGCAGGCGCGACACGGCCGCCTGGCGGTTCCCGTCCGACGCGATCACCTTGGCGATCATTGGGTCGTAGTGCACGCTCACGAGGTCGCCGTCCTCGACGCCGCGGTCCACGCGCCAGCCTGCGTCCTCCGGCGGGAACGCGAAGTGCGCGATGCGGCCCGTCGAGGGGAGGAAGCCTCGCTGCGGGTCCTCGCTGTAGAGGCGCGCCTCGACGGCGTGCCCGCGGGGTTCGATCCGCTCCTGCTCGAGCGGCAGCGCCTCGCCGGCCGCGATGCGCAGCTGCCACTCCACGAGGTCCTGGCCCGTCACCGCCTCCGTCACCGGGTGCTCGACCTGCAGGCGCGTGTTCATCTCCAGGAAGTAGAACCCGCGGTCCTCCCCGACCACGAATTCCACGGTGCCCGCGTTGACGTAGCCGACCGCCGCCGCAACACGCAGCGCCGCGTCCGTCATGCGCTCGCGCAGTTCGGGAGTGACGAACGGCGACGGGGACTCCTCGATGATCTTCTGATAGCGACGCTGGATGGAGCATTCGCGCTCGAAGAGGTGGACGTGCGCGCCGTGCTGGTCGCCGAACACCTGGACCTCGATGTGGCGGGGCCGCTCGACGAAGCGCTCGAGCAGGATCCGTCCGTCGCGGAACGATGCCCGCGCCTCGCCGGCCGCGGTCTCGATCGCCTCGGCCAGTTCGCCGCGGTTGCGCACCACGCGCATGCCCTTGCCGCCGCCGCCCGCCACCGCCTTGACGAGGACGGGGTAGCCGACCCGCTCGGCCTCGCGCGCCAGCCGCTCCGGAGAGGCGTCGGCGCCGTGGTAGCCCGGCACCACCGGCACGCCGGCCGACTCCGCGAGCGCCTTGGCCTCGTGCTTCAGGCCCATCCGCCTGATCGCGTCCGCGGACGGCCCGATGAAGACGATGCCCGCGGCCTCGCAGGCGGCGGCGAACTCGGTGTTTTCCGAGAGAAAGCCGTAGCCGGGGTGGACGGCCTCGGCGCCGGAGCGTCGCGCCGCGTCGAGCACGCGGTCGATGTCGAGGTAGGACTCGCTCGCCGGGGCAGGGCCCACGAGGTGCGCCTCGTCGGCGAGGCGAACGTGGCGGGCGTGGCGGTCGGCCTCCGAGTGGACGGCGATGGAGTGGATGCCGAGGCGGCGGCAGGTGGCCATGACCCGGCAGGCGATCTCGCCGCGATTGGCGACGAGCACTCGCCGGAACATCAGGAGTCCCTCCAGGCAGGACTGCGCTTCTCGAGGAAGGCGGCGAGGCCTTCGCGGCCTTCCGCGCCCGCACGCAGGCGTGCGATCCAGCGGGCCGTTTCCTCGGCGACGTCCCCGTCGACGGCCTCGTTGCGTCCGCTCACGTAGCGCACGAGCCGCTTGGCCTCGGCCTGTGCCGCAGGCCCGCCGCGGAGCAGCTCGCCGACCAGCGCCTCGATGGCGCCGTCGAGCTCGGCCTCCGGCACGGCGGCGTGCAGCAGGCCGATCCGCTCGGCCCGCGTCGCATCGATCCGCTCGCCGGTGAGGAAGTAGCGGCGCGCCTGGCGTGCGCCGATCGCCCGGACGAGGTAGGGGGAAATCATCGCGGGCACGATGCCGAGCCGCACTTCCGTGAGCGCGAAGACGGCGCCGGACGCGGCGACGGCGATGTCGCAGGCGGCGATGAGCCCGAGCGCGCCGCCGAAGGCGTTGCCCTGGACGCGGGCGACGGTCGGTCGGCTCAGGCGATCGAGGCGTGCAAGGAGCGCAGCCAGCCTCGCTGCCTCGCGCTCGTTGTCCTCGAGGGCGACCTCCGCCGAGGCGCGCATCTCGCCGATGTCGGCGCCCGCGCAGAAAGTGGGGCCCTCTCCGGTCAGCACGACGAGCCGCACCCGCGGGTCGCGTTCCGCCGTCTCGAGCGATGAGTGGAGCGCGTCGATGAGCGCAGCCGAGAGCGCGTTGTGACGGTGGGGACGGTTCAGGGTCAGCGTGGCGGCGCCACGTGCGTCGAGGACGGTCCGTACCAGCGGGAGTTCCGGTTCCATGGCGCGCCTCACATCCGGAAGACGCCGTAGCGCTCCGGACCGGGCGCTGGGCCGCGCGCCGCCGTGGCCAGCGCGAGTGCGAGCACGCGACGCGTGTCGAGCGGGTCGATGACGCCGTCGTCCCACAGCCGCGCGGTCGCGTAATACGGGTTGCCCTGCGTTTCGTACTGCTCCCGGATGCCGTCCTTGAAGGCTTCCTCTTCGTGCTCGGGCCAGCGCTCTCCGCGCGCCTCGAGGCCGTCGCGGCGCACGGTCGCCAGTACGTTGGCCGCCTGCTCCCCGCCCATGACGGAGATCCGGGCGTTCGGCCAGCTCCAGAGGAAGCGGCCCCCGTAGGCGCGCCCGCACATCGCGTAATTGCCCGCCCCGAACGAGCCGCCGATCACGACCGTGAGCTTCGGCACGGTGGCGCAGGCGACGGCGGTCACCATCTTCGCGCCGTCGCGTGCGATCCCCGAGTTCTCGTAGCGCCGCCCCACCATGAAGCCGGTGATGTTCTGCAGGAACACGAGCGGAGTCCGCCGCCGGTTGGCCAGCTGCACGAAGTGTGCCCCCTTGAGCGCCGATTCGGAGAACAGGATCCCGTTGTTGGCCACGACGGCGACGGGATAGCCCCACAACCGGGCAAAGCCGCAGACCAGCGTCTTGCCGTAGAGCGCCTTGAACTCGTGGAACTCCGAGCCGTCGACGAGCCGGGCGATCACCTCGCGCACGTCGTAGGGCTGCCGCAGGTCCCGCGGCACGACCCCGTACAGCGCTCCGGCCTCGACCGCAGGATCCTCGAGCGCGTCCTGCGCGAGCCAGGGATCCGGCTCCGGGTCGAGCGACCGGACGGCCGCGCGCGCGAGCGCGAGGGCGTGGGCGTCGTTGTCGGCCAGGTGGTCGACGACGCCCGAGGTGCGCGCGTGCACATCGCCGCCACCGAGAGACTCCGCATCGACGACCTCGCCCGTCGCGGCCTTCACGAGTGGAGGGCCGCCGAGGAAGATCGTGCCCTGGTTACGCACGATGATGCTCTCGTCGCACATCGCCGGGACGTAGGCACCTCCGGCCGTGCAGGATCCCATCACGACGGCGATCTGCGCCACGCCCTCGGCGGACATGCGCGCCTGGTTGTAGAAGATGCGCCCGAAGTGATCGCGGTCGGGGAAGACCTCGTCCTGCATCGGCAGGAAGGCGCCACCCGAGTCGACGAGGTAGACGCAGGGCAGGCGATTCTCCAGCGCAATCTCCTGCGCCCGCAGGTGCTTGCGCACCGTCATCGGGAAGTAGGTGCCGCCCTTGACCGTCGCGTCGTTCGCCACCACGACGACGGGTCGCCCGCAGACCTGGCCGATGCCGCAGACGATGCCTGCCGACGGCGCATCGCCGCCGTAAAGGCCCTCGGCCGCGAGCGGCGCGATCTCGAGGAACGGGCTTGCCGGATCGAGCAGGGTCCCGATGCGATCCCGCGCGAGCAGCTTGCCGCGCGCGGTGTGCTTGCGGCGCGCGGCTTCGCCACCGCCCTGCATGGCCCCGCGCAGGCGGCCGCGCAGGTCGTCGACCAGACCGCGCATGTGCGCGGCATTCTCGCGGAAGTCGGCCGAGCGGGTATCGGAGCGGGAGCACAGCCTCGTCATGCTCGGTACCCTCCTGCGGTGGTCACGCGCTCGCGCGCAGCAACTCGCGGCCGACCAGCATCCGGCGGATCTCGTTGGTGCCGGCGCCGATGTCGTAGAGCTTGGCGTCGCGCAGCAGGCGTCCCGCCGGGAAGTCGTTGATGTAGCCGTTGCCGCCGAGCGCCTGGATGGACTCGAGCCCGGCGCGCACGCCATTCTCGGCGGCGAGCATCAGGCAGGCTGCCGCGTCGAAGCGCGTCGTGTGCCCCGCGTCGCAGGCGCGGGCCACCGCGTAGGCATAGGCCCGCGAAGCGTTGAACGCGCTGTACAGGTCGGCGAGCTTCGCCTGCATGAGCTGGAACTCGCCGATCGGGCGGCCGAACTGCCTGCGCTCGTGCAGGTAGGGCACGATCAGGTCGAGCGCCGCCCGCATCAGCCCGAGGGGCCCGCCCGACAGGACGACGCGCTCGTAGTCGAGGCCGCTCATCAGCACGGACGCGCCGCCACCGGCCTCGCCGAGGACGTGGCTTTCGGGCACGAAGCATTCGTCGAACACGAGCTCGCAGGTGTCCGAGCCGCGCATGCCGAGCTTGTCGAGCTTCTGCGCGGAGGAAAAGCCGGCCATGCCCCGCTCGACGATGAAGGCGGTGATCCCTTCGGGCCCCCGGCCCGGGTCGAGGGACGCATAGACCACGAGCACCTCGGCCTCGGCGCCGTTGGTGATCCACATCTTGCCGCCGTTCAGCACGAAGCCGCCGTCGCGACGCTCGGCTCGGGTGCGCATGGAGACCACGTCCGAGCCGGCTCCCGTCTCGCTCATGGCCAGCGCCCCGAGATGCTCGCCGTTCACGAGCTTCGGGAGATGGCGCCGTTTCTGCTCCACGCTGCCCCAGCGCCGGATCTGGTTCACGCACAGGTTGGAGTGCGCGCCGTAGGACAGGCCGATGGCCCCGGATGCGCGGCTGATTTCCTCCATGGCCACGACGTGCTCGAGGTAGCCCAGGCCCAGCCCGCCGAATTCCTCCTCGACGGTGATGCCGAGCAGGCCCATCTCGCCGAGTTTCGGCCAGAGCTCGCGCGGGAACCGGTTGCTGCGGTCGATCTCATCCGCCAGCGGGGCGATGCGTCGCTGTGCGAACTCGCGGACTGCGGCGCGAAGTTCGTCCACCTGTTCACCCAGGCCGAAGTCGAAGTCGAGGTCGAACATGGGTTGGCGACTCCCCGGGACTCCCGCTTGAGGTGGCATCATAATTGTCGGACAATCAGACAATCAAGCCCGGAAGGGGAAACTGCAACCAATGCCCGAGTTCCAGCCGCTCGAACACGCGCCGGCCTATCGCAGGCTGTCCGCCGCCCTCCGCTCGCGGATCCTCGACCGGCGGCTCAAGGACGGGGACGCCCTGCCGACGGAGACCGAGCTCGCCCGACAGTTCGCGGTCAACCGATCGACCGTGCGGGAGGCCTTGCGGAACCTGGAGTCCGCGGGGCTGCTGCGGAGGCGCGGGGGGGGCAAGAAGCTCTACGTGAGCCGGCCGACGGTCGCGGCAGTCGGGGGTGGATTGCGGGAGGCGCTGACCCTGCACGACGCGCGCTTCGGCGACGTGTGGGAGGCCCTGCGCGTCGTCGAGCCGGCGATCGCCGCGGCAGCGGCCGAACGCCGTGACGAGGCGGCGCTGGTGGAGCTCGACGATCTGGTCCGGGGATTCGGTCAGCCGACGCTGCCCGCGATAGAGGCCGTCGCGCTGGTCGGGCGATTCTTCCGCGCGCTGGGCCGCGCCTCCGGCAATCCCGTCTTCCTGCTGGCGAACGAGCCGCTGGTGCAGCTGGTCGAGCCGAGCCTGGCCATCATCATCGACCGGCTGCCGCAGGCGCGGCGGCGCATCGTGGTGGCGCAGCGCGCCCTGCTCGCCGCCATCGGGGACCAGGACGGTGAGGCCGCCTCCGCCTGGATGCGGCGCCACATCGAGGACTTCCGACGCGGCTTCGAGCAGGCGGGCCTGCCGATGGAGACGGTCGTGGGGGCGGGATCGTGAGCCGTGAGCCGTCAGGAGACTAGATCGGCGGTCGCCTGATTCTCATCTTCCGACTCACCACTCACGACTCACGAGACTCACGAGTCACCGCCTCAGAGCATCTCCACCGCCAGCGCGGTCGCCTCGCCGCCGCCGATGCACAGCGACGCCAGGCCGCGCTTCAGGCCGCGCGCCTTGAGCGCGTGCAGCAGCGTGGTGGTGATGCGGGCGCCGGTTGCGCCGATCGGGTGGCCGAGCGCGCAGGCGCCGCCGTTGACGTTGACCTTTGCGTGGTCGAGACCGCAGTCGTGCATGGCGGCCATCGTGACGACCGCGAACGCCTCGTTGACCTCGTAAAGATCGACGTCGCCGGCCTTCCAGCCGACTTTCGCCAGCACCTTCTTGATCGAGCCTACCGGCGCGGTGGTGAACCACTCCGGCTCGTGCGAGTTGCTCGCGTAGGCGAGCAGCCGGGCCAGCGGCTTGACGCCGCGTTCTGCCGCCGCGGACTCCCGCATCAGCACCAGCGCCGAGGCGCCGTCGGAGATGGACGAGGAACTCGCCGCGGTCACGGTGCCGTCCTTGTTGAAGGCGGGCCTCATCGAGGGAATCTTCTTGATGTCGCAGGTGAAGGGCGTCTCGTCCTGCTCGACGATGGATTCACCCTTGCGCGTCTTGACCGTCACCGGGACGATCTCCTCGCGGAACGCCCCGGACTCGATCGCGCGAACCGAACGCTGCACCGACTCGGTCGCGAACGCATCCTGCTGTTCGCGCGTGAAGCCGTACTTGGCCGCCGTCGCATCGGCGAAGTGACCCATGGCCTTGCCGTCGTAGGCGCTCTGCAGGCCGTCGTAGAACATGTGGTCGAGGATTTCGCCGTGGCCCATGCGGTAGCCGCCTCGCGCCTTCGGAAGCAGGTATGGCGCGTTGGTCATGGACTCGAGGCCGCCGGCGACGGCGATGTCGACGTCGCCGGTTCGCAGGCTGTCCGCCGCCATCATGATGGCCTTCATGGCGGAGCCGCACAGCTTGTTGACGGTCGTCGTCGGCGTTCCCGGCGGGATGCCGGCGCCGAGGGCCGCCTGACGGGCCGGGCCCTGCCTGAGGCCGGCCGAGAGCACGCAGCCCATCACGACCTCCTGGATGTCGGTCGGCTGCAGGCCGCTCGATTCGACGGCGGCCCGGATGGCTGCCGACCCGAGCTCGGTGGCCGGCACCGAGCCGAAGACACCCTGGAAGGCCCCGACCGGCGTACGCCGGGCCGAGACGATGACGATCGAATCCTTGCTCATGACGATGTCTCCCCCTGCGATCGGGCCTCGTGCCCGGCTCCACCCACGTGGCCGCGCATTTTGCCCTGCAAAAAAACGAAAGTCTCCACGACGAAGGTCGACCCGGACCCGGTCTCAGCCGGCTCGGGGTCTGCCGACCCGCTGCCCGTCGCGGCGGGGCAGCGATACCAGTGCGCGATCCAGTTGAGCGCGCCGGCCATGGCAAAGGCCGTCATCTTGGGATCGCAGGGCTCGATCGAGCCGTCCTCGATCCCCGCAGCCAGCAGCCGGCGCATGCCGCGATCGATCTCCGCCTTGAGCGACTGGATGCGCGCACGCAGCTCCGGTCCGAGGTCCTGGTCCTCGGCCCGGACCATGCACCACCCGAACTGCGACGCAATGGCCCGCGCATAGTGCCGGACGACCTCGTTCAGGCGCTCGCGGCCGGGCGCCGCGGAGGACTCGACCGCCGCGATGCCCTGGCGGATCGGCCCGAGCCCCGCCAGGAAGCATTCGAACAGCAGCTGCTCCTTGTTCTCGACGTAGTAATAGATGGTCGGCTTGGTGACGCCGAGGGTCCGCGCGATGTCGTCGAGCGAGGTGTTGT
>LJNS01000018.1 GCA_001303245.1 Gammaproteobacteria bacterium SG8_30 | reverse complement strand
GTCCGCGGTCTACCTGTTCTGCGTGAATCTCGCCGGCATCGGCCTGGGCTCCTTCATGACCGGATTCGTCAACGACTACGCGTTCGGCGACGAGCTGCGCATCGCCGATTCCATGACGTGGATCGTCGGTCTGGCGGCACCGTGCGCCGCGCTGCTATTGCTATCCGCCCGCGGGCCCTACGCGACGCGCCTTGCCGAGCAGGACGGCTGAGCGCGACCCACGGGTCGATTCGCGCTTCCGCCGTTTGCGGGCCGACACCGAGCCGGAGCTAGGCGTCGGGCGTCGACGGCGCGCCGCGGCGCCGGCCGAAGTACGCGGACAGGGCGCAGACGCAGAACGACAGCACCAGCACCGGCCAGTTGCCGGTGCGCGCATATGGGGTGAGCCCGGCGAAAGGACGGACCCGGCCTTCGAGCACCTCGGGGACGAACTGCGTCGCGCGCTCGACCACCGTGCCGTCGGGCCCGATGATGCCGCTGATGCCGTTGGAGGTCGCGCGCACCAGGTAGCGTCCGGCCTCGAGCGCCCGGAACCGCGCCATCTGCAACTGCTGGTGCGGAGCCGTCGAGTCCCCGAACCAAGCATTGTTCGTCACGTTGACGAGCAGCGTCGCCTCTTCGAGCACGGCAAGCTGCTCGGAACCGTAGGCGTCCTCGTAGCAGATGGTGACACCGATCTTCTGTCCGGCGGCCTTGAGCGGGGGCTGGTCGTCCGCGCCGGGCGACATGTCCACGTAGGTGAGGCTCATCAGCCGCATCCAGCGGCGCATGAACGCCGGCACCGGGAAGAACTCCCCGAACGGGACCAGGCGCCGCTTGTAGTACCACCCTGCCTCGCCCCCGGAGAGAGCGAGCAGGCCGTTGTAATAGCGACCGGTGAGCTCGTCGTAGCGCAAGAGCCCCAGCATCAGGTCCGAGCCCTGCTCCTCGGCCTCCTCCCAGAGGCCGGCGAGGTACGGCCCGGCCTCGTGGGCGAGGCTGGGCAGCGCCGCCTCGGGCCAGACGATGAGGTCGGTGCCCAGGACCTGCTCCGTCATGCTCCGGTAGAGGCGCAGCGTCTCGGCGCGATGCGACTCCTCCCACTTCAGGTCCTGCGGAATCGCTCCCTGAACGATGGCCACGGAGATGTCGCTGCCGACCGGATCGGTCCAGCTGCGCTCGCGCAGTGCCACGCCCGTCGTCCACAGCGACGCCACGACGACGATCGCGGTCACCCTCTCGCGCGCACCTCCCAGCAGGCTCGACACCAGGGCGCCGGCCGTGACCATCGAGGCCAGCGTGACCAGGTGGATGCCGCCCAGCGGCGCGAAGCCGGCCAGCGGCGAGTCGCTGTGGGCATAGCCCGTCTCGAGCCACGGAAACCCGCTGAACAGCCAGCCGCGCAGCCACTCCATCAGCACCCAGAGCGCCGGCAGCGCCAGCAGGTGGCGCATCACCCCGGGCCGGGGCAGGAAGCGCGCGAGCAGCCAGCCTGCCAGCGCATAGTAAGTCGCCATGATGGCCACGAGGCCCAGCATCAGGAAGATGGCGAGCCAGATCGGTGCCCTGCCGAAGACGTGGACTGCCGTGTAGATCCAGTAGGTGCCCGACAGGAACAGGCCGGCACCGAAGGCGAAGCCCAGCGCCGCGGCGCGGCGCGGCGGGGCACCCTCCCAGAGCAGGGCCAGCACGGCCGGACAGACGACGGCCAGAGGAAACAGGGCGCCGGGTGCAAAGGCCAGCGAACAGGCGGCCCCGGAGGCGAGCGCCAACCACGCGCCGTAGCGCGTCGCGAGCGAGGGCAGCTGCATCAGTTCACGCGCCCGCGTCACCGGGCGGAGTCAGTTCCCGCGGGCAGACTACCCGCAGCAGGTCGATCCGGCGACGATCGGAACGCAACACCCTGAACTCGAAGCCTTCGATTGTCACGGACTCGCCGCGCTTCGGCAGGCGTCCGAACTGGTGCATGACCAGTCCGCCGATCGTGTCGAATTCCTCGTCGCTGAAGGTCGCGCCGAAATACTCGTTGAAGTCCTCGATTCGCGCCAGGGCGTGCACCGCGTACTGGCGCTCGCCCTCGCGCCGGATCGTCTGGTCCTCCTCGATGTCGTATTCGTCGGCGATGTCGCCCACGATCTCCTCGATGACGTCCTCGATGGTGACGAGCCCGGAGACGCCGCCGTACTCGTCGACGACGACCGCCATGTGGTTGCGGCTGACCCGGAACTCCTTGAGCAGGACGTTGACCCGCTTGCTCTCCGGCACGAAAACGGCGGGCCTCAGCATCTCGCGCATGTCGAAGGACCCGTCCCCCTCCTCTCCGAAGTAACGCAGCAGGTCCTTCGCGAGCAGGATGCCGACGACCTGGTCGCGGTCCTCGCCGATCACCGGAAAGCGCGAGTGGCCCGACTCGACGATCACCGGCAGCATTTCCTCGGGCGGGCAATCGCGCTCGAGGACGACCATCTGCGAGCGGGGCACCATGATGTCGCGCACCTGGAGATCGGCGACCTCGAGGACGCCCTCGATCATGGACAGTGCATCCGCATCGATCAGTTCGCGGGCGCCGGCCTCACGAAGCTGCGCGACCAGCTCGGCCCGGTCGCGCGGCTCCCCGCCGCCCACCAGTCGCCTGAGCCAGCTCGCTCTGCCACCTTCTTCGCTCATCCCCGTCCGGCCTCGTAAGGATCCCCGAATCCCAGCGCGGCGAGCGCCTCGCGCTCCCGCGCCTCCATCCTGGCTGCGTCGGCCCGGCGCTCGTGGTCGAAGCCGAGCAGGTGCAGCGTGCCGTGGACCACCATGTGGGCCCAGTGCGCGCGCAGGTCCTTGCCCTGCTCCCTCGCCTCGCGCGCCACAACCGGCGCGCAGATCGCGAGGTCGCCCAGGAAGCCTCCCGACCCCGCCGGCAAGCCGCCGGCACCGAAGGACAGCACGTTCGTCGCCCCGTCCTTGCCCCGGTAGTCTCTGTTGAGCCGCCGGCCCTCGGCCTCGTCGACGACGCGGATCCCGAGCCAGGCGCCCCGCAGGGTCGCGGGAAGGACCGCGCGCGTCCAGCCCTGCAGGCTCGCGACGGCTGGCGCATAGGGCCTGCGCGTACCGTACTGCACGCGGGCTAGATCTCGCATCGCGTCCCCCGGCCCCTGCCGCTCACGTCTCGTCCCCGCTCGCCTTGTCACGCTCGTAGGCCTCGACGATCCGGGCGACCAGCGCGTGCCGCACGACATCCCGGGCGGTGAACAGCGTGAACGCGATGCCCGGTACGTCGGCGAGCACGTCCATCGCGTGACGCAGCCCGGACCGCCGGTGGGCCGGCAGATCCGTCTGCGTCACGTCGCCGGTCACTACCGCCCTGGACCCGAACCCGATGCGCGTCAGGAACATCTTCATCTGCTCGATGGTCGTGTTCTGCGCCTCGTCCAGGATGACGAACGACTCGTTTAGGGTGCGCCCGCGCATGAAGGCGAGCGGCGCGACCTCGATCACGTTGCGCTCCATCAGTCGCGCGACCCGCTCGAAGCCGATCATCTCGTAGAGCGCGTCGTACATGGGCCGCAGGTAGGGGTCGACCTTCTGCGCCATGTCGCCCGGCAGGAAGCCGAGGCGTTCCCCGGCCTCCACGGCCGGGCGCACCAGCACCAGCCGCCGCACCGCGTCACGCTGCAACGCGTCGACGGCGCTGGCCACGGCGAGGTAGGTCTTGCCCGTGCCTGCAGGGCCGATGCCGAAGGTCAGGTCGTAATCGCGGATGTTCTTCAGGTAGCCGGCCTGGTTGCTGCCTCGTCCGCGGATCAGGCCGCGGTGCGTGCGCACCGCGAGCGCGTCGGGTTCGGGCGGCCCTTCCATTCCCGATTCCTGGATCGCCAGGTGGACGTCCTCCGGCGTGACCGGCCCCGTGGCGGACCGCGCAAAGAGTTCGCCCAGGATCGCCGCCCCGGCGTCCGCCTGGCCGCCGACGACCGAGAAGTGCATTCCCCGGCGCCGAATCTGGAGACCCAGCCGGTCCTCGATCTGTCGCAGGTGCTCATCCAGCGGGCCGCAGACGGCCGCCAGGCGATCGTTGCCCGCGCCTTCGAAGGAGACCTCGCGTTGCGGCCCGGTGTCCAACCGCGCCTCAGCCACCGGCGGCCACGCGAGGAGCGGGAACCTCCACCGGGCCGACCAGTCTGCCGCGCAGCGAATTCGGGAGTGCCTCGGTGACCCGGACATCCGCGAAGCCATTGAGCAGCCCCGCAGGGCCGTCGAAGTTGACCCAGCGCATGTTCTCCGTACGCCCGGCCAGGCGGCTGGGATCCTTCTTGGACGGCTTTTCGACCAGCACGCGCTGCACGGTCCCGACCATGCCGCGGCTGATCCCGAGCGCCTGCTGGTCGATGCGCCGCTGCAGCAGTGCGAGTCTCTGCTGCTTGATCGCCTGCGGCACGTCGTCCGGAAGCGACGCTGCCGGCGTCCCGGGCCGGCGGCTGTAGATGAAGCTGAAGGACTGGTCGAAGCCCACCTCGGCGATCAGGTTCATGGTCTGCTCGAAGTCGCGGTCGGTCTCGCCTGGAAAACCAACGATGAAGTCGGAGGACAGGCTGATGTCGGGCCGCACGGCTCGTAGCCTGCGTACCTTCTGCTTGTACTCGAGCGCGGTGTAGCCCCGCTTCATCCTGGCCAGGACACGGTCCGAGCCGCTCTGAACCGGCAGGTGCAGGTAATTGGCCAGCTTCGGCACCTCGGCGTAGGCCTCCACCAGCGCGTCGGTGAACTCCAGCGGGTGCGAGGTGGTGAAGCGGATGCGCTCGATGCCCGGGACGCGGGCGACGAAGCGAATCAGCGTCGCGAGATCGCATTCCGCACCGCCGTCCATCGCTCCGGCATAGGCATTGACGTTCTGGCCGAGCAGCATGACCTCGCGCACGCCCTGTACCGCGAGCGCCTCGACCTCCGCGATGACCTGGGCGAGCGGCCGGCTCATTTCCTCGCCGCGCGTGTAGGGCACGACGCAGAAGCTGCAATACTTGCTGCAGCCTTCCATGACCGAGACGAATGCGGTCGCACTCCCCGCGCGCGGCGCCGGCAGCCGGTCGAACTTCTCGATCTCGGGGAAGGAGACGTCGACCTGGGCGCGCCCGCTCGAGCGCAGCGCGGCGATCATCTCCGGCAGCCGGTGGAGGGTCTGGGGCCCGAAGACAAGATCGACGTAGGGGGCCCGCTCGCGTATTCCCTCCCCCTCCTGGCTGGCGACGCACCCTCCGACCCCGATGATCAGGCCGGGACGCCGCTGCTTGAGCAGCCGCCACTGGCCGAGGTGCGAGAAGACCTTCTCCTGCGCCTTCTCGCGAACCGAGCAGGTGTTGAGAAGCACGACATCGGCCAGTTCCGGATCGCGCGTGAGCTCGAGCCCCTGGGATTCGCGCAGCACGTCCACCATCCGGGCGGAATCGTACTCGTTCATCTGGCAGCCGAAGGTCGTGATGTAGAGACGACCGGCCATCCGGCCTCGCGGGTGGGTGACGAAACGGCGTTTAGGGTAGCGGTTTTGGGGGCTCGATTGAAAGGGCAGCAGGCCCCTCCGCCGGCCACGCTCGGGCAGTCAAGTCCTTGAAAGGCAAGCCTTCCCGCCAGCCTTACCGGCCGAGCCCTGCCACCGTTCCGAGGTCGATACCGAGGTCGTCCGGGATCTCCGGTCGCTTGAAGCGCCCGGTGGCGCTGGTGCCCGCCTCGGGCGGCAGGCTTCTGACGAACGCCTTGCGGAGCTTGGCGTGGTGCGAGTACTCGATCTCGCGCAGCAACGCGGGCCTCGAATAGTAGTAGCCCTGCCCCGCCACGCATCCGAGCTCCACCAGCTCCCGAAGCTGGTGCTCGTACTCGATGCCTTCCGCGACCACTTCGAGCCCGAGCGTCTCGCCGAGCGTGATGATGGCCCGCGCGAGCTCCGTCCCGTCGCGTTCCTCGCCGAGCCGCTGCACGAACGAACGGTCGATCTTCAGGATGTCGATCGGAAACCGGTGCAGGTAGGAGAGCGACGAGTAGCCGGTACCGAAGTCGTCGATGGCAATGCGCACACCGAGTCGCTTGAGCCGGCTCAGCTTGGCGAAGGTCTCTTCGGTGTTCTGCATGACGACGCTCTCGGTCATCTCGATCACCAACGCGCCGGCGTCCAGCCCGGTGTGCTCGAGCGCGCCCGTGACCTCGGCTACCAGGTCACCTCCCTGCAGCTGCTGGCCCGATACGTTGACGGCGACGCGCAGCTGCTTGCCGAGTGGCATCCGTCGCTGCCACTCGCGGACCTCGCGGCAGGCCTCGTGCAGCACCCAGCGACCGAGCCCCACGACCTGGCCGGTCTCCTCCGCGACCTCGATGAACTCGGCCGGCGGGATGAGGCCACGCTCCGGATGCTGCCAGCGGACGAGCGCCTCGACGCCGAGCAGGTAGCCGGAGCCTAGGTCGACGATCGGCTGGTACAAGAGCCTCAGCTCGTTGCGGTGGATGGCGCGCGTCAGGTCGGCCTCGATGCGCAGCCGGTCCTGCACTTCCCGCTGCATCTCCGGCTGGAACACGGCGTAGCGGCTCTTGCCCTGTTCCTTGGCGTGGTACATCGCCACGTCCGCGTTGCGCAACAGTTCCTCCACGCCGTCCGCCTCGTCGGCGAAGGCGACGCCCACGCTCGCGGCCACCCGCAGGCTCGATCCGGCGAACGGGAACGGCTCCTTCAGCGCCTCCACGATCCGGGCTGCGACCTCGATGACGTCGTCCGCGTGCGCGGCGTCCTCGGTGAGGATCGCGAACTCGTCGCCGCCCAGGCGGGCGACCGTGTCGCCGTTGCGTGTGCACTTGGAGAGACGCTGCGCGGTGGCCCGCAGCACCCGGTCTCCCTCCCCGTGACCCATGCTGTCGTTGATCTTCTTGAAGTTGTCCAGGTCGACGAATATGGCCGCGACCCGATTGCCGCGGCGACGGGAGACGGCGAGCGCGTGCTCCACGCGGTCGCGGAACAGCGCCCGGTTGGCGAGCAGCGTCAGCGGGTCGTGGAACGCCAGGCGCCGCAGCTGGTCCTCGAGTCCCTTGCGATCCGTGACGTCGCGGATGTTGAGCACGCAGCCTGCCACCGACGGCTCGGTGAGCAGGTTGGTGGCGACCATCTCGATGATCCGGTGCCGGTCCTTGCCCCGCGGGACGCGCAACTCGAGGGTCGCGGACGCCCCGGCCTGCGCCAGCGACGTGCTGAACAACTCCTGCAGGCGGGCCCGGTCCTCGAGCGCGACGAGCTCGGTCATGCGGCGCCCGACCAGCTCCTCCGGCCGCAGCCCGAAGACCCGCTCGGCGGACGGCGTGACATAGAACAGCCTGCCGTCCTCGGCAGCGATCGCTATGGCGTCCGAGGAGTTGCGCACGAGCGAGGAAAACCGCGCCTCGGCCGCCGTCCTCGCGGCGTTCGCCTCGAAGCGTGCCACCTCACGCGTCGCCAGCAGCTGGCGGCCGATCAACAACAGTCCGGCGGCGCATACCACGAACAACAGCAGCACGCCGGGCTCGCGCCAGGCGGGGGCGCGGTCGTACACGAGGATGCCCATCGCCATCAGCAGGCCCGCGAACGGCAGGATGCCAGCGTCGCCCCAGCTCCAGGGACGCAGGCCGGACCTGCGATCGATCCGGCTGGCACCGAGGTAATCCGCCTGGGCTGCGACCGCGAGCAACGCGTAGCAGACGCCGTGCGTCACCCCCGTGAGCGCCTGGGCTTTGCCGGCGTTCCAGGCCGCGTGGAGGTCGCCCACCAGCAACAGCCCCGTCGCCAGAGCGACCCACGCGCCGGCCGCCGAGCGCAGGCGGCCCGCCCTGCGGATCAGCAGCAACGCCGCGAGCATCAGGAGGACGGCGTCCAGGGTCGGCCTCAGGGCCGCCCCCGGCCCGACCTGTTCGACGAGCGGCGCAAGCACGAATAGCCAGAGCAGCGCGCCGAAGGACAGCACGACGGCCATGGCGTCGAGCCAGAAGCGGGCGCGCGGCGCGCCGTCCCGGCAGGAGTGGACCAGTACGCCGATGCCCCCGGCCAGAACTGCGTGAAAAATCAGGTCGGCCGCCGGCAGGGTCCAGGTGCTCAGCCGGGTCACCGTTCCGGCCAGGGCCGAGAAGGCCTGGACAGCGGCTCCTGTGGCCAAGACCCCGAGCAGCGCGAGTGACACCAGGCGCCAGGCATAGCGACGCTCGCGCGGCAGGTCGAAGTAGGTGGATGTCCGCCACGCCACCAGCAGCGCGATCAGTGAGATCAGCAGCGGGGCCGCAGCCAGCAGCTGTTGCGGGACGGCCACCGGCCCGGTGGCAGCCACCCCGGCGGCGGCGACCGCCGCAGCGCAGGCGACGACCGCCGCCAGGCCGCCCCGGTCGGCGAACCAGCGCCGGATCTCCAAGGCGACCGCCTTGCCGTGTGCCCCCGAGCCAGGCTGCAAGCGCAATTCCTCCGACGCCGGCCGTTGCCGGACCGGTTTTCACTCGTGAATCGCTAACTTACAGCCGTTAAGTCACAGCCGCCCCAAGTCGTGCCCGAGCCTGTGGACGGGTTCACAGTTGGGGTCGCACGGGCCGCCCGCGCAGCGACGGAGGCAGGGCGGCGCGTGCGCGAGTCGATGAAGGGCGAAGCGGCGTCGTCGCCGGGAGTCAGAACGGAATGTCGTCGTCGAAGTCGTCCCCACCGCCCGACGGTCCCGTTCGGCTGGCCTGTGCAGGCTCCTCCCTCGCAGGCGGAGTGCTGCGCTCGTAGCTGCCACCGCTACCGCTACGACCCCCGAGCATCTGCATCTCGTTGGCGACGATCTCGGTGGTGTAGCGATCCTGGCCCTCGCGATCCTGCCACTTGCGCGTCCGCAGCTTGCCCTCGACATATATCTGCGACCCCTTGCGCAGGTACTCGGCCGCAATCTCGGCAAGCCGGTCGAACATGACGACGTTGTGCCACTCGGTGTTTTCCTTGTTCTCACCCGTCGCCTTGTCACGCCACTGGTCCGTCGTTGCGACCCGCAGATTGACCACGGACTTGCCGCTCGGCATCGCACGGCTCTGTGGGTCCTGCCCCAGGTGGCCGACCAGGATGACCTTGTTGATGCCTCGCGCCATGGAACTCACCTCGATCTGCGTCAGGAAATCCCCGCCGGGCCCGCGCGCCGGTCCCGGTCTTGTTGCAAGGCCTATTCTAGACGGCACGGGCCGCCTGGTCACCGCGCGATTCCGGCCGTTTCACCGGAATTTGGCGCGACTCGCCAGCGGAGCCGCCGCACTCGGGCGCGCGAAGAGGGCTTTGCAGCGCCGGGGCTCGGGCGCGTATGCTTGAGGGCTTTCTTCCTCCGCCTCCCTCCGCAGCATGACCACGCAGACCATCCGCATCCGCGGGGCAAGGACCCACAACCTCCAGGGCCTCGACCTGGATCTGCCTCGCGACCGCCTGATCGTCTTCACGGGCCTGTCGGGCTCCGGGAAATCGTCTCTCGCCTTCGACACGATCTATGCGGAAGGTCAGCGCCGGTACGTCGAGTCGCTGTCGGCCTACGCGCGGCAGTTCCTGTCGATGATGGAAAAGCCCGACGTCGACACCATCGAGGGCCTGTCGCCGGCGATTTCCATCGAGCAGAAGTCCACCTCGCACAACCCACGCTCGACCGTCGGTACCGTCACCGAGATCTACGACTACCTGCGCCTGCTGTATGCCCGCGCCGGGATCCCGCGCTGCCCGGATCACGGGCTCGATCTCGCCGCCCAGACGGTGAGCCAGATGGTCGATCAGGTCCTCAGGCTGCCGGCAGGCACGCCGCTCGCGCTCCTGGCGCCGGTGGTCAAGGAGCGCAAGGGCGAGCACCTGCAGGTGATGGAGGAACTTCGCGGCAAGGGGTTCGTGCGAGCGCGGGTGGACGGCAGCCTGATGGAGCTTGATCAGGCCCCCAAGCTCGACCTGCGGCGCAAACACACCATCGAGGCCGTGGTCGACCGGTTCAAGGTGCGCCCGGACCTGGCGCAGCGGCTCGCGGAGTCCTTCGAGACGGCCCTGCGCCTGGGCGAAGGTGTCGCGTGCGTCGCCTTCCTCGAGGAACCGGACCGCGAGGAGCTGGTCTTCTCCGACAAGTTCGCCTGCACCCTCTGCGGCTACTCGCTGTCCGAGCTCGAGCCCCGGCTGTTCTCGTTCAACAATCCCGCGGGCGCCTGTTCCACCTGCGACGGCCTCGGCGTGAAGCAGTTCTTCGACCCGGCACGCGTGGTATCGGCGCCCGACCTGTCCCTCGCCGGCGGTGCGGTCCGCGGATGGGACCGGCGCAACGCCTATTACTACCAGATGGTCCTGGCGCTCGCGCAGCACTACGGGTTCGATCCCGAGGCACCCTGGAACGAGCTTCCGCACAAGAGCCGCGACGTGCTCCTGTACGGGAGCGGCGACGAGGAGATCGAGTTCCGCTACTTCGACTCGCGCGGCAGGACCGTCCGGCGGAGGCACCGCTTCGAGGGCGTGATCAACAACCTCGAGCGCCGCTACCGCGAAACGGAGTCGCTGTCCGTCCGCGAGGAGCTTTCGCGTTACCTGGGAACCCGCACCTGCCCCGAGTGCGAGGGCACCCGACTGACGCGGTCTGCGCGCTTCGTGTTCGTGGGCGGACGGAGCCTGCCCGAGCTGTCCGCCCTGTCGGTCGGGCATGCGCAGGAGTTCTTCGCCAGCCTGCGACTCGACGGATGGCGCGGCGAGATCGCGCGCAAGGTCGTCAAGGAGATCGGCGACCGGCTCGGTTTCCTTGTGGACGTGGGCCTCGACTATCTGACCCTCGACCGCAGCGCGGAGACGCTGTCGGGCGGCGAGGCGCAGCGGATCCGGCTCGCCAGCCAGATCGGCTCGGGCCTCGTCGGCGTGATGTACATCCTCGACGAGCCGTCCATCGGGCTGCACCAGCGCGACAACCAGCGCCTGCTCGACACGCTGCACCGGCTGCGCGACCTCGGCAACACGGTGATCGTCGTCGAGCACGATGAGGACGCGATCCGCCAATCCGATCACGTGGTGGATCTCGGGCCGGGGGCCGGCGTCCACGGCGGCCGGGTCGTCGCGCAGGGAGCGCCGACGGAGATCGAGCGCGAGCCCGGATCCGTGACCGGGCAATACCTGTCGGGCGAGCGCCGCATCGAGGTCCCCGCCGGGCGCCGCCCGCGCGATCGCAAGCGCCAGCTGCGCGTCGTCGGTGCCACGGGCAACAACCTGCAGTCGGTCACCGTCGACTTCCCGCTCGGGCTCATGACCTGCGTGACCGGCGTCTCGGGCTCGGGCAAGTCCACGCTCGTCAACGACACGCTCTACCGGCGGGTCGCGGAGCACCTCAACGACGCCTCCTACGACGCTGCGCCTTGCGAGACCGTCGAGGGGCTCGGGCAGATCGACCGGGTCATCGACATCGACCAGAGCCCTATCGGCCGCACGCCACGGTCGAATCCGGCGACGTACACCGGCCTGTTCACGCCGATCCGCGAGCTGTTCGCTGCCACGCCGGAGGCGCGCTCGCGGGGCTATCAGCCCGGGCGCTTCAGCTTCAACGTGAAAGGCGGGCGCTGCGAGGCGTGCCAGGGCGACGGCGTGCTGAAGGTGGAGATGCACTTCCTGCCCGACGTGTACGTGCCCTGCGACGTGTGCAAGGGCAAGCGCTACAACCGCGAGACGCTCGAGGTCCACTACAAGGGCCGCAGCATCCACGAGGTGCTCGAGATGACCGTCGAGGATGCCCTCCTGTTCTTCCAGAACGTGCCGACGGTGGCAGCGAAGTTACGGACGCTGATGGACGTGGGCCTCTCCTACATCAGGCTGGGCCAGAACGCCACGACCCTGTCCGGAGGCGAGGCCCAGCGGGTGAAGCTGGCCAAGGAGCTGTCCAAGCGCTCGACCGGCCGCACCCTCTACATACTGGACGAGCCCACGACCGGCCTTCACTTCCACGACGTGGAGCAGTTGCTCGCCGTGCTGCACCGGCTTCGGGACGAAGGCAACACCGTCATCGTGATCGAGCACAACCTCGACGTGATCAAGACGGCGGACTGGATCGTCGACCTGGGCCCGGAGGGCGGCGACGGCGGCGGCCGGGTGATCGCGGAGGGAACTCCCGAGCAGATCGCGCGTGCTGCCGGGAGCTACACGGGGCGCTACCTGGCACCGATGCTGGAGCGCGCCCGGGGCCGCGCCACCGTGCGCAGACGGGCCTGATGCCGGAGCCGATGCATGTACGGGAGAACCAGCCCATGGAAGTGAAGCGCGCAGCCCGCATCGTCGGAGCCACCTTGGCGCTTGCTGCGCTCGCGGCCGGCGCCGAAGGCGAGGGCATGAAGCTGGAGCGGGCCTGGGCCCGGGCCACGCCACCGGGCTCACCGGTCGCGGCTGCCTACCTCGTGATCGACAACCGAGGCGCGCGCTCCGACCGGCTGCTGTCGGCCTCCTCGCCACGGGCAGACAAGGTGGAGGTGCACGCAACCGTGCACGACGGGGACGTCGCCAGGATGCGGAAGGTGGAGCCGCTGCACGTGGGAGCGGGCGAGCGTGTGGTGCTCGAGCCCGGCGGGATGCACTTGATGCTCATGGGCCTGCGCAAGCCGCTAGCGGAGGGCGAGCGCATTCCCCTCGTGCTCGAGTTCGAGGTCGCCGGCGAGCAGCGCACCGAAATCCGGGTCTTCGCGGCGGGGTCAGACGAAGCGGGCGGGAACCATCACGCTCATCACTGACGTCCGCGGGCCCGGTCGCCGGGGCGCGACCGTCAATAGCCGGCGGCGAGGCCGTCCTTGCGGGATTCCGTCGCGCCCGTGTAGGCACCGGTCACCGGATCGCGGCGGATTGCCTGGTAGCCGCCGAATCGGTAACCGGACTGGTCCTCCGACACGACGTGGCCGCGCCGCCGCAGCGCCTCGACGACCTCGGGCGGGAAGCCCGTCTCGAGCAGGACGACGCCGCCGTCGCGGAGTTCCTCGTCGGCGCGATGCTCGCCGCGCTGGTTGAGCCCGTGCTGGAGCCGGGGTGCGTCGCCCGCCTCCTGCAGGTTCATGCCGAAGTCGACGAGGTTGACGATGATCTGCACGTGTCCCTGCGGCTGCATGTCGCCGCCCATCACGCCGAAGCTCATCCAGGGCTTGCCGTCACGGGTCACGAAGGCCGGGATGATCGTGTGGAAGGGCCGTTTGCCGGGCTCGAGCGCGTTCCGGTGGCCGGCCTTCAGCGAGAACCCCTCGCCGCGATCCTGCAGCACGAAACCGAGGTCGCCTGGTGTCATCCCCGACCCCATGCCGCGGTAGTTGCTCTGTATGAGCGACACCATCATCCCGTCGGGTCCGGCTACCGTCAGGTAGACCGTGTCGGCGCCGGCAGGCGGCATGTCGCCGGGCGAGTACGTGTCGGCCGCCCGCTCGGGGTCGATGAGTGCCCGCCGGGCCGCCGCGTACTCCTTGGAGATCAGCCGGTCCACGGGCACGTCGGCGAAGTCGGGATCGGCGTAGTACCGGCCGCGATCCTCGAAGACGAGTTTCTTGGCCTCGGTCAGGACGTGCAGATAGTCGGCGCTGCCCGGTCCCATAGCTGCGATGTCGTAGCCCTCGAGGATGTTGAGCATCTGCAGGGCCGCGATGCCCTGACCGTTGGGGGGCAGCTCCCAGACCCGATAGCCCCGGTAGGTCGTCGAGACCGGCTCGACCCACTCGGAGCGGTGCGCCGCGAGGTCCTCGTAGCTCAGGAAGCCGCCGTTCTCCGCCATGTAGGCCGCGATCCTGCGGGCGATGTCGCCCCGGTAGAACGCGTCGCGTCCCTCCCGCGCGAGGGTCTCGTAGGTGCGGGCGAGCCGCGGATTGGCGAACATCTCGCCCTTTGCCGGTGCGCGACCATCGGGCATGAAGGTCTCGCGGAAACCCGGGAACTCCTGCAGGGCACGGACGTTGCGCTCCCAGGCGAAGGCGATCACCTCGGTCACCGGGAAGCCGTCGCGCGCGTAGCGGACGGCCGGCTCGAGTACGTCCTTCATGGGCAGCCGGCCGAAGCGGCCATGCAATTCGAACCAACCGTCCACGGCGCCGGGCACAGTGACCGGCAGCGGCCCGTAGGAAGGCATGCGCTCGATGCCGCGCTCCCTGAAGTAGTCGAGCGACAGCGAGCGCGGCGCCCGGCCGCTGGCATTCAAGCCGTGCAGCTTGCCCGAGGCGGGATCCCAGACGATGGCGAACAGGTCGCCGCCGATCCCGCTGCCGGTCGGCTCGGTCAGGCCCAGCACCGCGTTGGCGGCGATCGCCGCATCGACGGCTGAGCCGCCGCGCCGCAGGATCTCGAGTGCGGCCTCCGTGGCGAGCGGCTGGCTGGTCGCCGCCATGGCACGGGGCGCCATGGCCTCGGAACGCGTCGCGAAAGGCAATCCGACGGGGCGCGACGCCGCGTGACTCACGACGACGGCCCCCATGCAGCCTGCGAGGATGACCGCAGGAAGCCGCAGCCAGCGATGCATGGGCTACTCCTGATGTTGCTCTCCCGGCGACTTGCGTGGACCGCTGCGGAAGCTGTGCTGCACCTCGTACGACGAGCTGCGCTCGCGGTAGCGGCCGCCAGTATAGCCCGCGATGACCCTGCGCCAGAATGCCACGGCCCCGCGGTGCCGCAGCGTCTCGGTCACGATCCAGTCGCCCTCGAACCGGTCGAAGATCAGGGTGGCGGCCGCCCGGCCGAGACCGAGCCGCCGGCTCTCCTCGCGGATGAAGAACTCGGTCAGCTTGTGGCAGGCCCCGGGGCCTGCTCGCGCGATCGTCGTGCGCTGCACGACCGCGAAGCCTGCCGCACGACCGTCCTGCAGGATGACCAGCGGCGTGACGCGCTCGTCGCGGAACCAGGGCGCGAGCAAGTCGACCGTTCCCTGGCCGGTGACGGTCAATGCAGGGAAAACGCCTGTCGAGCCCGCGGCCAGATCGTCGAGATAGTCCCCGTACGTGCGCTCGATCCAGTCCCGGTCCTCGGGCAGCCTGCGGGCATCACGGATGCTGACAGCCATGTCCGGCCTGGCGCTCCTTGAAACAAAAAGCCGGACGGTGCCGCAGGTTCCCCCGCGCCAGCCGCCCGGCTCGTCAGCCTGTGAAGGATTACTCCTTCGAGGTCGCTTCCTTGACCTCTTCGGCGGCCTTGTCGGCAGCCTCTCCCACCGCGCTCGCGGCGTCCTCAGCGGCCTCGCTCACTGCGCCGGCGGCATCGGAGGCGGCTTCCTCGACCGCCTCGCCAGCGGCGTCGCCCGCGGCCGTGACGGCCTCGCCAGCGGCCTGCGCGGCCTCACCGGCGGCCTGCTTGGCCTCCGCCGCAGCCTGCTCGGCCTTCGCGACAGCTTCTTCCTTCTTGCCACCACAGGCGGCCATCACCAGCGCCACGGCAAGGGCGCCCAAGATCTTCGCATTCATCATCGTTACCCCAGAGTTTGGTCGAAAGTTGAGAGTGGGAGTCTGGAAACGCGGTGACCGTGGCACGTCAGAGCAGCGCACCATCGTTCGCCGGGCCCGCGATTATAGGCCTTTTGCGCAGCTGATTGAAGGAAACCAGGCGTCGCAATACTGCGACACCTCGAGCTTTACCAAGTAATCTGTGTGTCTTTCCCGAGACAGGGGAACACAAGTGGACCCGGCGCCCGTAGCAAGGTTTGCAGAACACCTGGACGAAGTGTCGCGACGCACGGCGGCGGCGCTCGAACGCGCCCGATTCGATGGCGTACTCGTGCTCGCGGGGTCGCCACCGATGCAGTTCGGAGACGACCTGCCCTACCCGTTCAAGGCGCACCCGTGGTTCAAGCTCTGGGTGCCGGAACCGGAGCCGGGTTGCGCCGTGTGCTTCCGACCGGGCCGCCCTCCCCGCCTGATCTTCCTTCAGGAGACGGATTTCTGGCACCAGCCCCCGGCGCTTCCCGGCGGAGACTGGGTGCGGTCTTTCGACGTCGTGATCGTGCATCGCGCAGACGAAGTCCCGCTGCACGCGCCCCGAACGGGAAGATGGGCCCTGCTGGGCGCGCCCGATCCCGCATGGGACGGCCTGGGGACCTGGAATCCGCCGGCCCTGCTCCGCCCGCTCGAATGGGAGCGCGCGGCCAAGACACCCTACGAGATCGAATGCCTGCGTCGGGCCAGCCTGCGCGGGGCCGCGGCCCATCTTGCGGCAGAGCGTGCGTACCGTGGCGGCGCCAGCGAGTACGAGGTCCACCTCGAGTACTGCCGTGCGGCATCGCTGCGCGAGGAGGAACTTCCGTACAACAACATCATCGCGTTCAACGAGCACGCAGCCGTCCTGCACTACCAGCGTCTTGAGCGCCAGGCACCGATGACACGGAGGTCGTTCCTGATCGACGCGGGCGCTCCCTGCGCGGGATACGCCAGCGACATCACCCGCACACATTCCGCCGGAGCCGGCCTGTTCGCCGACCTCGTCGCGGGCCTCGACGACGTGCAACGGGACCTCGTGGGCATGATCCGTCCGGGCGTCGACTATCGCGAGGTGCACCTCGAGGCGCATCGCCGAATCGGCCACCTGCTGGCCGAGGCCGGTGTGATCCGGACGGCCGCGGAGGAAGCAGTCGAGCGCGGCCTCACCCGGACGTTCTTCCCGCACGGCGTCGGTCACCTGCTGGGACTGCAGGTACACGACGTCGGCGGGCTGATGGCAGGCCCGGAGGGAGGCGAGAGATCGCGGCCCGAGGGGCACCCATGGCTGCGGCTGACGCGCGAGCTTCCCGAGGGCTGCGCCGTGACCGTCGAGCCCGGCGTGTACTTCATCGAGACGCTGCTCGCCGCAGCGGCGGCCGACGAACGACGGATGCTGATCCAATGGGCCTCGGTGGACGCGCTGCGTCCCTGCGGGGGCATCCGCATCGAGGACAACGTGGTCGCCACGCCGTCAGGCTCGCTCAACCTGACGCGCCAGGCCTTTGCCCGGCACGCCGCGGATGTCGCGCCGTCCTGAAGGGGGCGGCGTCGCGGCGGGGCCACCCCGCAGCGCGACGCCTGCCGTCCGGCTCAGGCCTGGCGCTTCAGCAAGTCCCGGATTTCCTCGAGCAGGACCTGCTCCCTGGGCGGCGGCGGCGGCTCGGCCGGCGCGGCGGGTTCGGGCGGACGCTTGAGCTTGTTGATGCCCTTGAGGGTCATGAAGATCACGAGGGCGATGATCAGGAAGTCGACCGACGCCTGGATGAAGGCGCCGTACTTGATCAGCACCGGCGCTTCGTCGGTACCGATGTTCACGGCCAGCTCCGACAGGTCGACGCCGCTCGTCAGCGCGCCGATGATCGGCATGACGATCGAGTCCACCAGGGACGAGACGATCTTGCCGAACGCTCCGCCGATCACGACACCGACCGCGAGGTCGATGACGTTTCCGCGCATGGCGAATTCCTTGAACTCCGAAGCCAGGCTCATGGGGTCCCCCTTCCTTCTTCCGCTGATCGGGCCATTGCCTCGCCGCATGCGAGGTGGCAGGTCGTTATAGCAGCCCCTGCCGGGATCAGGAAGGGAGAAGCTGGGGGGCGGTGAGTCGTGAGTCGTGACAGCACAGGATGCGGTGCCAGGCTCTTCAAGTGGGCGCCAGACTCTGACGAGTCACGGCTCACGAAAAAGAAAGCCGGGGCTCGACCCCGGCTCCTCCACTGGCGACCAAGGAGGCCGCAGCTAGACGGCCTTCGAGGCGTGGAATCTCGTCCTGCCCGCGCGATCAGCCTGCCGCTGCCTTCTTGCGGCGGCGCGGCGCTTTCTTGGCGCCCTCCTCGCCGGTCGTCGCGGCCTGCTTCTTGGGCGCGCGCTTCTTGGCCGCCTTCTTCTTCGGCTCCGGGGCGGGAGCGGCAGCCTCGGCCTTCTCCTCCACGAGCTGCATGAGGGCCATCGGCGCGGCATCACCTGGACGCGGCTCCATCTTCAGGATCCGCGTGTAGCCGCCGCCCCGGGCCTTGAACCGCGGGCCGATGTCCTCGAACAGCTTGGTCACGACCTCCGCGTCCCGCAGCTGGGCGAAGGCGCGCCGGCGCCCCGCGAGATTGTCGTTCTTCCCGAGCGTGATCAGCGGCTCCACGACGCGGCGCAGCTCCTTGGCCTTCGGCAGCGTCGTGCGTATGGTCTCGTGGCGCAGCAGCGCCGCCGCCATGTTGCGCAGCAGCGCCTTGCGGTGCGCACTGTTCCTCGAGAGCTGGCGACCGGAAAGATGGTGGCGCATCTTGCTTCGTTCCTCGACTCGTCGGCTCAGGCCGACTTGAGCTCGTCGTCGCGACGCAGGCTGGCCGGCGGCCATCCGTCGATGCGCATGCCGAGCGTCAGCCCGTGGCTCTCCAGCACCTCCTTGATCTCGGTCAGGGACTTCTTGCCGAGGTTCGGGGTGCGCAGCAGCTCGACCTCCGTGCGCTGCACGAGGTCGCCGATGTAGTGGATGTTCTCCGCCTTGAGGCAGTTGGCGCTGCGAACCGTGAGCTCGAGCTCGTCCACCGGGCGCATCAGGATCGGGTCCGGAAGCGGCCCGGAGGGCTGCGCCGTCACCTCGCCCTGGCCCTCCAGCTCGACGAACACCGTCAGCTGGTCCTTCAGGATCGCGCCGGCGCGCCGGATGGCCTCCTCCGGATCGATGGTGCCGTTGGTCTCGATGTCGATGATCAGCTTGTCGAGGTCCGTACGCTGCTCCACGCGGGCGGCCTCGACGCCGTAGGTCACCCGGCGCACGGGGGAGAAGGACGCGTCGAGCAGCAGCCGGCCGATCGGGCGGGTCTGCTCCTCGAACTCCACGCGCTGCGCCGCCGGACGGTAGCCGCGTCCGCGCTCGACCTTGAGTGTCATGTTGAGGTCGATGGCCTTGTTGAGCGTGGCGATCACGAGGTCCGGGTTGAGGATCTCGATGTCGTGGTCGGCCTGGATGTCGCCCGCGGTGACCGGGCCCGGACCCTTCTTGTGCAGGCGCAGCTCCGTCTCGTTGCGCGCATGCATGCGGATGGCGATGCTCTTGAGATTCAGCAGGATGTCGACGACGTCCTCCTGGACGCCTTCGATGCTGGTGTACTCGTGCAGCACCCCGTCGATCTCGACCTCCGTGACCGCACAGCCCGGCATCGACGAAAGGAGCACGCGCCGCAGCGCGTTGCCCAGCGTGTGGCCGAAGCCGCGCTCGAAGGGCTCGATCACGATGCGCGCGTGGCGCGGCGCCATGGTCGCGACCTTGACGGACTTGGGCTTCAGGAACTCCGTGGCAGATGGCTGCATGACCGTCACCTGTTACTTCGAATAGAGCTCGACAACGAGGTTCTCGTTGATGTCCGGCAGGATCTGGTCCCTGTCCGGCAGGGTCTTCAAGGTGCCGGACAGCTTCTGCTCGTCCACCTCGACCCAGTCCGGCAGCCCGACCTGCGTCGCGATGCCGAGTGCGGCGGCGATGCGGGCCTGGTTGCGGGCCTTCTCCCGGACCGACACGACGTCGCCGGGCTTGACCTGGTAGGAGGGCACGTTCACCCCGTCGCCGTTGACCGTGATCGCCTTGTGGCTGACGAGCTGCCGGGCCTCGGCCCGGGTGGATGCGAAACCCATGCGGTAGACGACGTTGTCGAGCCTCGCCTCCAGGTAGCGCAGCAGGTTCTCACCGGTCGAGCCGGGGCGGCCGGCCGCCTTGGCGTAGTAGTTGCGGAACTGCCGCTCGAGCACGCCGTACATGCGGCGCAGCTTCTGCTTCTCGCGCAGCTGCAGGCCGTAGTCCGAGAGGCGCGTGCGGCGGTCGCCCTTGATGCCGCCCGGGGGCACCTCGAGCTTGCACTTGCTCTCGAGCGGCTTGACGGCGCTCTTCAGGAACAGGTCTGTGCCCTCGCGGCGCGAGAGCTTGCACTTGGGACCGAGATACCTCGCCATGACAGTCGGACCTCAGACGCGCCGCTTCTTGGGCGGACGGCAACCGTTGTGGGGGATCGGAGTCACGTCGCCGATGCTGGTGACCTTGAGGCCGCAGGCATTGAGCGCGCGCACCGCGGACTCCCTGCCGGGGCCCGGTCCGCGCACCCGGACCTCGACCGTCTTCAGGCCGTAGTCCTGCGCTGCCGTGCCGGCCTTCTCGGCCGCGACCTGCGCCGCGAAGGGCGTGCTCTTGCGCGAGCCACGGAAGCCGGAGCCGCCGGAGGTCGCCCAGGACAGCGTGTTGCCCTGCCGATCGGTGATCGTCACGATCGTGTTGTTGAACGAGGCGTGAATGTGCGCGATGCCATCCGACACCTGGCGCTTCGCCTTCTTGCGGGCCTTGGCGGCCGCCGATCCTGACTGCTTGTCAGCCATTGCTGTGCGTTACCCGAGAAAAACCTGGTTGTGTTCCGGCGCCCGCGGCGGCCTCAGCGCTTGCCCGGCTGCGCGTGTGTCTTGACGGCAGCCCTGCGCGGGCCCTTCCGGGTGCGCGCGTTGGTGCGGGTGCGCTGCCCGCGCACCGGCAGCCCGCGCCGGTGACGCATGCCGCGGTAGCAGCCGAGGTCCATCAGGCGCTTGATCGCCATGGCGTTCTCGCGCCGCAGGTCGCCCTCGACCGTCAGTCGGGTCAGCGCGCTGCGCAGCGCGTTGACCTCGGCCTCGGTCAGGTCGCGGACCTTGGTCGAAGGCTCGACGCCGGCGGCCTCGCAGACGGCCTTCGCCGCCGGGCGGCCGATGCCGTAGATGTGCGTCAGCCCGATGACGACGTGCTTGTTGACCGGGATGTTGATGCCGGCTATGCGAGCCATGTGTACCGACCCCTGAGCCGCGGAAAACGCAGCAGTATACGTGAAAAACGGACCTGCCTCAACGCCGTCAGCCCTGACGCTGCTTGTGGCGGGCATCCGACGAGCAGATCACCCGCACGACGCGCTTGCGGCGCACGATCTTGCAGTTCTTGCAGATCTTCTTGACCGATGGACGAACTTTCATTTCTCCACTCCCCGGGGCGCCGGACGCCCCGTCAGCGAGGGGCTCCCGAACGGCCGTAGCCGCGCAGGTTGGCCTTCTTCATCAGGCCCTCGTACTGGTGCGACATCAGGTGCGCCTGCAGCTGCGCCATGAAATCCATCGCGACCACGACGAGGATCAGCAGCGAGGTGCCGCCGAAATAGAACGGCACCCGCGCATACGCGGTGAGCAGCTCCGGCATGAGGCACACCGCGGTGACGTACAGGGCGCCCCAGACGGTCAGCCGGGTCAGCACCTTGTCGATGTACTCGGCGGTTTGCTGCCCGGGCCGTATGCCCGGGATGAACGCTCCCCCCTTCTTCAGGTTCTCGGCCGTCTCGCGCGAGTTGAACACGAGCGCCGTGTAGAAGAAGCAGAAGAAGATGATCAGGCCCGCGTACAGCAAGATGTGCAGCGGCTGGCCGTAGCCGAGGGCCGCAGAGATGTTCTGCAGCATCGCCTGCCAGCCCCCCTCGCCGGTGGCACCCGAGGCGAAGAAGCTCGTGAGCGTCGCCGGGAACAGCAGCAGCGAGGAGGCGAAGATCGGGGGGATCACGCCCGACATGTTCATCTTGAACGGCAGGTGGCTGGTCTGGCCTGCGTACATGCGGCGTCCCACCTGGCGCTTGGCGTAATTGACCGGGATACGTCGCTGGGCGCGCTCGACGAACACGCAGAACGCGGTGACGGCGACCACCAGCAGCACCAGGAGGATCGCGAAGGCCGGATTCATCTCGCCCGAACGGACCTGCTCGAGCGTCCCGCCGATCGCGGCGGGCAGGCCCGCGATGATGCCGGCGAGGATGATCATGGAAATGCCGTTGCCGATGCCGCGCTCGGTGATCTGCTCGCCGAGCCACATCAGGAACATCGTCCCGGAGGCCAGCGTCACGGTGGCCACCATCACGAACTGCCAACCCGGGTTGATCGCCACCCCCTGGTTCTGAAACGCAGTCGCGGCGCCGAGGCCCTGGAACATGGCCAGCACGAACGTGAAGTAGCGGGTCCACTGGGTGAGCTTCCGCCGCCCGGACTCCCCTTCCTTCTTGATCGCGGCCATCGACGGCACGACGACCGCCATCATCTGGATGATGATCGACGCCGAGATGTAGGGCATCACGCCCATCGCGAAGATCGACAGGCGCGACAGCGCGCCGCCCGAGAACATGTTGAACAGGCCGAGGATCGTGCCTTCCTGCTGGTCGAACAGCCGGGCCATGGCCGCCATGTCGATGCCCGGAACTGGCACGAACGTTCCGATCCGGTACACGATCAGTGCACCGAGCAGGAAGAACAGCCGGTGTCGCAGCTCAGTGAAGCGCGCGACGTCACCGAGTGCCAGGGCCGGGTTGGATGCCGAAGTGGCCAATTCCCGCTCCGTTCAGGCTGGCGGCCGTCAGGCCGCGCCACCGTCCTCGATCTTGCCGCCGGCCTGCTCGATGGCGGCCCGCGCACCCTTGGTCACCAACACCGCCGGGCCCTTGACCGTCACGGCCCGCTCGATCTTGCCGGAGAGGATGATCCGCGCCTTCTCGGTGGCCGCCGGCACGACGCTCGCCGCCTTGAGCCCCTCGAGGTCGATGACGTCCGCCTTGATCTTGACGAGATCCGTCAGCGTCACCTCGGCGCGCGTGCGCTTGATCGCCGAGCGGAAGCCGACCTTGGGCAGGCGGCGCTGCAGCGGCACCTGGCCGCCCTCGAAGCCGACCTTGTGGTAGCCGCCCTTGCGGGCCTTCTGGCCCTTGACGCCGCGGCCGCAGGTCTTGCCCTGGCCTGCGGAGGCCCCGCGGCCGACGCGGAGCCTCGGCTTCTTGCTGCCCGCAGCGGGCTTGATGTCGTTCAGTCGCATGGTCGTCTGCTCCTCAGGCCTGCTCGACCTCGAGCAGGTGGCGGGCGGTGTGGATCATGCCGCGGTTCTCCGGCGTGTCGTCGACGACGCGGCTATCGCGCACGCGCTTGAGGCCGAGGCCCCGCGCGGAGGCCTGGATGTTCCTGAGCTGCCCGGCGAGGCTGCCCTTGAGCGTCACTTTCAGCTTGCTCGTGGCCATGGCTCAGCCCAGGATCTCTTCGACCGTCTTGCCGCGCTTGGCGGCGATCGACTCGGGCGAGGTCATGCGCTTGAACGCATCGAAGGTCGCCCGGACGAGGTTGATGGGATTGCGCGAGCCGTAGCTCTTGGCGAGCACGTTGCGCACGCCGGCGCACTCGAACACGGCGCGCATGCCGCCGCCCGCAATGACGCCCGTACCGTCGGACGCCGGCTGCATGTAGACGCGCGTCGCGCCGTGGCGCCCCTGCACCGGGAAGTGCAGCGTGTCGCTGCGGAGCGGCACGTTGATCATGTTGCGGCGCGCCTGCTGCATCGCCTTGGCGATGGCCGTGGGGACCTCGCGGGCCTTCCCGTAGCCGAACCCGACCTTGCCGGCGCCGTCGCCCACGACGGTCAGCGCCGTGAAGCCGAACTGGCGTCCGCCCTTGACCACCTTGGCCGTACGGTTGACCGCGACCAGCTTCTCCAGCAGGTCGTCGCTCGCAGGGCCCCTTTCAACTCGTGCCATTACCGTGTTCCCCTGGATCAGAACTCGAGGCCGCCCTCGCGGGCAGCCTCGGCGAGGGCCTTGACGCGGCCGTGATACATGAAGCCGGAGCGGTCGAATGCCACGCTCGTGACGCCCGCGGCCTTTGCGCGCTCGGCAATCGCCCGGCCGACGGCCGCGGCGGCGGCCACGTTCCCGGTGCCCTCCAGGCCTTCGGTCACGTCCTTCTGCATCGTGGAGGCCGACGCGATCACCTTCGATCCGTCGGGGCTCATCACCTGCGCGTAGATGTGGCGCGGTGTGCGGTGCACGGTGAGCCGCGCGGTGCCGCACTCCCGGATCTTGGCCCGGGCGCGCGTCGCGCGCCGGGTGCGCTTGTCCTTCTTGCTGAGCTGTGCCATTGCGTTTACTTCTTCTTGCCTTCCTTGAGCACGATCTTCTCGCCGGCATAGCGCACGCCCTTGCCCTTGTAGGGCTCGGGCGGGCGGAAGCCGCGGATCTCGGCGGCCACCTGGCCGACCTTCTGCGGATCGATGCCCTTGACCAGGACTTCGGTCTGGCTTGGCGTCTCGATGGTCACGCCCTCGGGAACCGTGTAGTTCACCGGATGCGAGAAGCCGAGCGTCAGGTTCAGGGCCTTGCCCTGGACCTGGGCCCGGAACCCCACGCCGACCAGCTCGAGCTTGCGCTCGAAACCCTTCGACACGCCCTCGACCATGTTGGCCAGGTGCGCGCGGGTAGCTCCGGCGACCGGTACGAGCGACTTGCGCCCCCCCTTGCCATCGGCCTGCACCACGAGCTGCTTCTCCTGCTGCGCCACCGAAACGCCGCGGGCGAGCGGCAGCGTGAGCGCCCCCTTGGCGCCCTTCACGGTGACCGACTCGGCGCTGATCGTGGCGGTCACGCCCTGCGGCAGATCGACCGGCTTCTTGGCTACTCGCGACATGACGTCAGAGATCCCTGTTGAACTGTTCCCAGGCGGCCTCAAGCCACCACGCATAGGACTTCGCCGCCCTGTCCGGCGCGACGGGCCTCGCGGTCCGTCATGACGCCGCTGGGCGTGGAGACGATCGCCACGCCGAGCCCGCCGAGCACCTTCGGCAGCCCGTCCTTGCCGCTGTAGCGGCGCAGTCCGGGCCTCGAGAACCGCTCGAGACGCTCGATGACCGGGCGGCCCTGGAAGTACTTCAGCGCCACTACGAGCGTCGCCTTGCTACCGTCCTGGCGGACAGCGTAATCCTCGATGTAGCCCTCGTCCTTCAGCACGCGCGCAATGGCCACCTTCAGCTTCGAGGAGGCGACGCTGACCTCCGCCTTGCCGGCGGCCTGGCCGTTGCGGATGCGGGTCAGGAAGTCCGCGATCGGGTCGGTCATGCTCATGTCCGTTACCTCACCAGCTCGACTTGCCGAGTCCCGGAATGTCGCCGCGCATGGTCGCCTCGCGCAGCTTGTTCCGCGCCAGCCCGAACTTGCGATAGGTGCCGCGCGGGCGGCCGGTGATCGCGCAGCGATTGCGCAGCCTCGAGGGGCTCGCATCCCGGGGCAGCTTCTGCAGCGCCTCGACGGCCGCCGCACGCTCCTCGGGCGAGGCCTTCGGGTCGCGGATCTCCTCCTTGAGCTTGGTCCGCTTGGCGGCGTACTTCTTCACCGTCTTCTCGCGGCGCTTCTCGCGCTCGATCATGCTGGTCTTGGCCATCGTTTGCTTACTTCCTGAACGGGAAATTGAATGCCTCGAGCAGCGCCCGGCCGGCCGCGTCGTCGCGGGCCGTGGTGGTGATGGTGATGTCCATCCCGCGCAGCTGGTCGATCTGGTCGTAGGCGATCTCCGGAAAGATGATCTGCTCGCGCACCCCGAAGGTGTAGTTGCCGCGGCCGTCGAAGGATCGCGGGCTCACGCCGCGGAAGTCGCGAATGCGGGGCATGGCGATGCTGATCAGGCGGTCGAGGAAGTCGTACATGCGAGCGCCCCGCAACGTCACCTTGCAGCCGACCGCGAGGCCTTCGCGCAGCTTGAAGTTGGCGACGGACTTGCGCGCCGTGCGGACCGAGGGCTTCTGCCCCGTGATACGTGCGAGGTCCTCGGTGGCGGCGTCCATGACCTTCTTGTCCGCGACGGCCTCGCCGACGCCCATGTTCACGGTGATCTTGCTGATCCGCGGCACTTCCATGTCGTTGGCGAGCCCGAGCTCCTGCTTGAGCTTCGGCATCACCACGTCGTGGTAGTGCTTGTGCAGCCTGGCCGTGTAAGCCATATCCAGATTCTCCACGCTCACGCGTCAACCACTTCGCCGTCCGACTTGAAGTACCGGACCTTGCGGCCGTCCTCGAGCTTCCGGAATCCCACCCGATCCGCCTTCTTGCTGGCCGGGTTCCAGAGCGCCACGTTCGACGCGTGGATCGGCGCCTCCTTCTGCACGATTCCGCCCGGCGTACCCCGGTTCGGATTCGGCTTCTGGTGCTTCTTCACCATGTTCACGTTCTCGACCACAACACGGTCGTCCTCCAGCACGCGGATGACCGTGCCGGTCCGGCCTTTCTCGCGGCCGGTCGTGATGACGACGGTGTCGCCCTTGCGGATCCTGTTCATCTCATTACCTCCGCCCGCGTCAGAGCACTTCCGGCGCGAGCGAGATGATCTTCATGAACTGCGCGGTGCGCAGTTCGCGCGTCACGGGCCCGAAGATGCGGGTGCCGATCGGCTCGAGCTTGTTGGTCAGCAGCACGGCGGCGTTGCCGTCGAAGCGGATCAGCGAGCCGTCCGGACGCCGCACGCCCTTCCGGGTCCGCACTACGACCGCGTCGTAGACTTCGCCCTTCTTCACCTTGCCGCGCGGAATCGCGTCCTTGACGCTGACCTTGATCACGTCGCCGACGCCGGCATAGCGGCGCTTGCTGCCGCCGAGCACCTTGATGCACATCAGCTCGCGCGCGCCGGAGTTGTCGGCGGCCTGGAGCCTCGTACGATGCTGGATCATCTGCCCGTTCTCCCCGCCGTCAGGCGACCGTGGCCCGCGACACCACGCGCACCAGCGTCCAGGCCTTGCGCTTCGACAGCGGCCGGCACTGGGCGATGTCGACGGTGTCGCCCTCGTTGCACTCGTTGTTCTCGTCGTGCGCGAGCAGCTTGGTGGTGCGACGCACGTACTTGCCGTAGGTGGGGTGCTTCATCACCCGCTCCACGGCGACCGTGATCGTCTTGTCCATCTTGTTGCTGACGACCGTGCCGCTCAGCGTGCGCGCCGTCGCGCCCTGCTGCCCCGCGTTTTCCTGCATCTCGGCCATTACGCCTCACTCCCGGCGCCTCTGGCGCGCTCGAGCTCGTTCAGAACCGTCTTCACCCGCGCCACGTTTCTGCGCACCTTGCCGTACTGGTCGGGCCGCGCCGGCTGCCCGGCGGCCGCCGACATGCGCAGGTTGAACTGCTCGCGGCGGAGCGTGAGCAGCTCCTCCTTGAGCTCGGCGATCGACTTCTTGCGCAGTTCCTTGACGTTCATCAGCGCACCTGCCGCTTGACGAAAGTGGTCGACACCGACAGCTTGGCGGCCGCCAGCCTGAAAGCCTCCCGGGCGGTCGCCTCGGGCACGCCCTCGATCTCGAACAGGACCTTCCCCGGAGTGACCCGGGCGATCCAGTACTCGACGTTGCCCTTGCCCTTGCCCATGCGCACCTCGATCGGCTTCTGCGTGATGGGTACGTCCGGGAACACGCGGATCCAGATCTGGCCGCCTCGTTTCACGTAACGGGTCATCGCGCGGCGGGCGGCCTCGATCTCGCGGGCCGTCATGCGCGCACGGCCGGTCGCCTTCAGGCCGAAGTCGCCGAAGGAGACGCTGTTGCCCCGCGTGGCGACCCCCTTGAGGTTGCCCTTGTGCTGCTTGCGGAACTTGGTGCGCTTTGGCTGCATCATGGTTCAGTCACTCCCGGCGCTTTAGCCCGCCGGCGCCTCGGCCGCCGCCGGCGCCCCTTCCTCCGGGGCCTGGCCCTCGGATTCCTCGCGCTCGAAGACCTCGCCCTTGAACACCCACACCTTGATGCCGATCACGCCGTAGGTCGTTCGCGCCTCCGCCGTGCCGTAGTCGATGTCGGCGCGGAAGGTGTGCAGCGGGATGCGGCCCTCGCGGGTCCACTCGGCGCGCGAGATCTCCGCGCCGTTCAGGCGGCCGGCGACGCGCACCTTCACGCCGAGGGCCCCGCTGCGCATGGTGTTCATCACCGCGCGCTTCATGGCTCGGCGGAACATCACGCGCTTCTCGATCTGCTGGGCGATGCCCTCGGCGACGAGCGTCGCGTCGAGTTCCGGCTTGCGGATCTCGGCGATGTTGATGCGCACGTCGGCGATCGGCATCTTCATCAGCTCGGCAGCCTGCACCCGCAGTCTCTCGATGTCCTCGCCCTTCTTGCCGATCACGATGCCCGGCCGCGCCGTGTGGATCGTGATGTTGGCCTTGCGGGCGGCGCGCTCGATGTAGACGCGGCTGACCGAGGCCTCGGCGAGCTTCTTCTTCAGGAAGTCGCGCAATACCCAGTCCGTCTGGATGTGCGCAGGAAAGCTCTTCGTGTCAGCGTACCAGCGCGAGGTCCAGTCGCGGGTGATGCCGAGGCGGATGCCAACCGGATTGACCTTTTGACCCATGTCCTGCTCCGTTCCTGTGTGCGCGGCTATCAGCTGGCCGCGCCGTCGGCGACCGTCACGGTGATGTGGCTCAGGCGCTTGACGATGCGGTTGCCCCGGCCCTTTGCGCGCGCGTGGTAGCGCTTCAGCACCGGGGCCGTGTCCACCTCGATCCGCGCGACCTTCAGCTCGTCGATGTCGGCGCCGAGGTTGTGCTCGGCGTTGGCGATCGCGGACTCGAGCACCTTGCGCACGAGCTTCGCACCCTTCTTTGGCGTGTAGGCGAGCACCTGCAGCGCCTGGCCGACGGGCTGGCCGCGCACCAGGTCGGCGACCAGGCGGCACTTCTGCGGCGAGATGCGCGCGTGGCGCAGCTTGGCGGAAACCTGCATTGTCCTCACTCCGACTTGCGGTCGCCCGAGTGCCCCTTGAAGGTGCGCGTCGGTGCGAACTCGCCGAGCTTGTGCCCGACCATGTTCTCGGTCACCAGGACCGGCACGTGCTGCCGGCCGTTGTGGACCGCGATCGTCAGCCCGACCATGTCCGGCAGGACCATCGAGCGGCGCGACCAGGTCTTGATCGGGCGCCGGTCGTTGTTCTCGCGCGCGACCTGGACCTTCTTGGCCAGGTGAAGGTCGACGAACGGGCCCTTCCTCAGCGAACGTGCCATGGTGTCCGAGGCTCCTTGATTACTTCCGGCGGCGGACGATGAACCCGTCCGTGCGCTTGTTCTTGCGCGTCTTCTTGCCCTTGGTGTGCCACCCCCAGGGCGAGACCGGGTGCGGGTTGCCCTGGCCGGCGCGGCCCTCGCCGCCGCCGTGCGGGTGGTCCACCGGGTTCATGACCACGCCGCGCACCGTCGGCCGGATGCCGCGCCACCTGATGGCGCCGGCCTTGCCGAAGGTCCGCAGGTTGTGCTCGTCGTTGCCGACCTCGCCCAGGGTCGCGCGGCAGTCGATGTTGATGCGGCGCATTTCGCCGGACTTCAGCCGCAGGATGGCGTAGTGACCCTCGCGGCCGGTGTACTGGGCCGAGTTGCCGGCGGCGCGTGCCAGCTGGCCACCCTTGCCGGGCTTGAGCTCGATGTTGTGCACCGTCGAGCCCACCGGGATGTTCCGGAGCGGCATGGCGTTGCCGGGCTTGATCGGCGAGTCCTGGCCGGACTGCACCTCGTCGCCGGCGGCCAGGCCCTTCGGTGCCAGGATGTAGCGGCGCTCGCCGTCGCGATACAGCAGCAGCGCCAGGTAGGCGGAGCGGTTCGGGTCGTACTCGACCTGCTCGACGCGCGCCGGCACGCCGTCCTTGTCCCGGCGGAAGTCGATGACACGGTACTTCCGCTTGTGGCCACCGCCGCGGTGACGCGTGGTCAGGCGGCCCGACGAGTTCCTGCCGCCGGTCGACGACTTGGACGTGGTCAGGCTGCGCTCGGGCTTGCCCTTGTGCAGGGCCGAGCGGTCCGGCCGCACCTGGAAGCGCGTTCCCGGGGACGTCGGCTTGAGCTTCTTCAATGCCATCGTTCTGCCTTCCGTTCCTTAGCAGGGCCCTCAGGGGGCCTCTACACCGCCGAGCTCGATCGCCTGGCCTTCCTGCAGCCGCACGTAGGCCTTCTTGGTGCCGGAGCGACGACCCTCGAAGCGGCCGAAACGCTTGCGCTTGCCCACCTGGTTCAGCACGCGCACCGAGCGGACCTTGACGTCGAACATGAACTCGACCGCGGCCTTGATTTCCGGCTTGGTCGCGTCGCCCGCGACGCGGAATACGTACTGGCCGCCTTCCTCGGCGACGCGCGCGCTCTTCTCCGAGACGTGCGGCGCGAGCAGGATGTTGATCAGCCTCTCCTTGGAGGCCCTGGTCGTCGTGGTCATGCCAGTCGCTCCTCGAGCATGCGCAGCGCGCCGACGGTCGCGAGGACCTTGTCGTGGCGCGCCAGGCTCAGCGGATCCAGGCTCGCCACCGGCAGCACCTGCACGGCCGGCAGGTTGCGCGACGCCAGGTGCAGCCTCTCGTCGAAGGCCTCGACCAGGATCAGCACGCTGTCGAGGCCGAGGTCCTTGAGCCTGCCTACCAGCATCTTCGTCTTCGGCGCCTCCAGGTCGAGCCCGTCGGTCACGACCAGGCGTTCTTGCCGGGCGAGCTCCGACAGCATCGAGCGGATGGCGCCGCGGTACATCTTGCGGTTCACCTTCTGCTCGTAGCTGCGCGGGCTGGCAGCGAAGGCCCTGCCGCCGCCGACCCAGATCGGGCTGCGGGACGAGCCGGCGCGCGCGCTGCCGGTGCCCTTCTGGCGCCAAGGCTTCTTGCCGCCGCCCCGCACCTGGGCGCGGGTCTTCTGTGCCTTGGTGCCGGCACGGCCGGCGGCCATGTAGGCAGTCAGCACCTGGTGGACGAGCGGCTCGTTGTACTCGCGGCCGAACGTCGCGTCGCTGACTTCTATTTCGGAGCCGCTGGCCCCGCCGTTAACAAGCTTTAGCTTCATCGCGGGTGCCTCGGATCACTTCTTCGCCGGGGCGATGTACTTGCGGCGCGTCTGTGCCGCGGCCTTGACCGAGGGCCGGACGATGACCGAGCCGCCCTCGGCGCCGGGCACGGAGCCGCTGACCAGGATCAGGTTGCGGTCGACGTCGACCTCGACCACGCGGAGGTTTTCCTCGGTGCTGCGCTCGCCCCCCATGCGTCCGGACATCCGCTTGCCCTTGAAGACGCGGCCCGGTGTCTGGCGCTGGCCGATCGAGCCGGGGGCACGGTGCACCACCGAGGCGCCGTGGCTGGCCGGGCCGCCCGCGAAGCCGTGACGCTTCATGGTGCCCGCAAAGCCCTTGCCGATCGTGGTACCGGTGACGTCGACCACCTGGCCGGCGCTGAACAGGTCGACCTTGAGCTCCGAGCCCGACTTCAGCTCGGCGCCCTCGCCGTCGGCGAGCCGGAACTCGAGGGTGGTATCGCCGGGCTCGACGCCATGGCGGGCAAAGTGCCCGGCGACCGGCTTGCTGAGCCGCGACGCACGGCGGGACCCCACGGTCACCTGGATGGCCCGGTAGCCATCCCGGTCACCCTCCTTGACCCGCACGACGCGGTTGGGGAGCGCCTCGATGACCGTCACAGGCACGGATTCACCGGCGTCGGTGAACACGCGAGTCATGCCGCGCTTGCGGCCGACCAGACCAATGGTCATGACCTTTTATCCTCGTTGCACCGCGCCGGCTGCGATTGGCCGACGCTGCTTTCCTTGTACCCGGCGACCCAGCCGGAACCCTTGAGCCCCAAAAAACCGCGGCGCCACGGCTGTCGCCGGGCGCCCGCCGGGGGGCAAAGCGAGCCGACTATTATAGCGGCTCCTGCGGGCGGTACAAGCCGCCCGGAAACCTCAATTCAGCTTGATCTGTACGTCCACGCCGGCCGGCAGCTCGAGCTTCATCAACGCGTCGACGGTCTTGTCCGTCGGGTTGACGATGTCCATCAGGCGCTTGTGGGTGCGGATCTCGTACTGGTCGCGCGCGTCCTTGTCGGCGTGCGGAGAGACCAGCACCGTGAATCGCTCGATCTTGGTCGGCAACGGCACCGGGCCGCGGACGGTCGCGCCGGTCCGGCGGGCCGTCTCGACGATCTCCCGGGCGGAGTTGTCGATCAGCCTGTGGTCGAACGCCTTTAGGCGGATGCGGATGTTCTGACTGGTAGCCATGCTGGTCTGCCTTACTTGAGGATCTTCGACACCACGCCGGCGCCGACGGTGCGACCGCCCTCGCGAATCGCGAAGCGCAGCCCCTCCTCCATCGCAATCGGCGCAATCAGCTCCACCGTCATCTTGATGTTGTCGCCGGGCATCACCATCTCGACGCCCTCCGGCAGCTGGATCGTCCCCGTCACGTCCGTCGTGCGGAAGTAAAACTGCGGCCGGTAACCCTTGAAGAACGGCGTGTGACGCCCACCCTCCTCCTTGGTCAGCACGTACACCTCGCACTCGAAATTGGTGTGCGGCGTGATCGACCCGGGCTTCGCCAGCACCTGCCCGCGCTCCACCTCCTCACGCTTGGTGCCGCGCAACAGCACGCCGACGTTGTCGCCCGCCTGCCCCTCGTCCAGCAGCTTGCGGAACATCTCCACGCCCGTGCAGGTCGTCTTGGTCGTCTCCTTGATGCCGACGATCTCCACCTCGTCGTTCACCTTGACGATGCCGCGCTCGATACGCCCCGTGACCACCGTGCCACGACCCGAAATCGAGAACACGTCCTCGATCGGCATCAAAAACGGCTTGTCGATCACACGCTCCGGCGTCGGAATGTAGGCGTCCATCGCCTCCACCAGCTTCACCACCGACGGCGTGCCCAGCTCGCCCGCATCCCCCTCCAGCGCCTTCAGCGCCGAACCCTGGATGATCGGCGTGTCATCGCCCGGGAACTCGTACTTCGACAACAGCTCCCGAACCTCCATCTCCACCAGCTCGATCAACTCGGCATCGTCCACCATGTCGCACTTGTTCAGATACACCACGATGTACGGCACACCCACCTGCCGCGCCAGCAAAATGTGCTCGCGCGTCTGCGGCATCGGACCGTCCGCCGCCGATACCACCAGAATCGCACCGTCCATCTGCGCCGCACCCGTGATCATGTTCTTCACGTAGTCCGCATGCCCAGGACAGTCCACGTGCGCGTAATGCCGGTTCGTCGACTGATACTCCACGTGCGCCGTCGAAATCGTGATGCCCCGCGCCTTCTCCTCCGGCGCCTTGTCAATCTGGTCAAACGCACTCACCTCGCCACCGTGCGTCTCCGCCATCACCTTCGTCAACGCCGCCGTCA
>LJNS01000084.1 GCA_001303245.1 Gammaproteobacteria bacterium SG8_30 | reverse complement strand
ACCCTGCCCGAGCTGCAGGGGCCCACTGCGCCGGCGCAGCCGGTGCCTGGCGCGGAAACGGCCGGCCGCGACGGCGCCGCTGAAACCATACCGGGGATGGAGGGTGCCGCCGGCGAAGCTGCGGCAACCGCAGAGCCTGGGACCTGAGATGATGAACGCAGCGGTCGATCCGGTTCGGATGAGCCCGGCACCCCGGGTGCCGTTCGCCTTCGCCAAGCGGCACGGAGTGTTCGTCCGCTCCGTGGCGGACGGCAAAGCCCAGGTGGTCTACCGCGAGGGAGCGGCACCGACCGCCGTCGCGGAGCTGAAGCGCTTCCTCGGCATGCCGGTCGTGATCGAGCGGGCGAGCCCGGCGACCTTCGAGCAGCTCCTCGGCAAGGCGTACGAGGGAGGCGGCGGCGAGGCCGGCTCGATCGTCGAGGGCATCGAGGGCGAAACCGACCTCGCCGGGCTGGCCGAGGGCCTGCCGGAGCCCTCCGACCTGCTGGAGAGCGAGGACGACGCACCGGTCATCCGGCTGATCAACGCCGTGCTCACGCAGGCGATCAAGGAGAACGCCTCCGACATCCACGTGGAACCCTACGAGAACCGCCTCGGGGTGCGCTTCCGGGTGGACGGCGTGCTGAGGGAAGTGCTGCAGACCAAGCGGGCCGTCGCGCCGCTGCTGGTCTCCCGCATCAAGGTCATGTCGCGCCTCGACATCGCCGAGAAGCGGCTGCCGCAGGACGGTCGAATCAGCCTGCGCATCGCAGGCCGCGCCGTGGACGTGCGCGTCTCGACCATGCCCTCGGGGCACGGCGAGCGCGTCGTTCTGCGACTGCTCGACAAGCAGGCGGGGCGCCTGGACCTCGCCTCGCTCGGCATGGAGCCGCGCGTCCAGGCCATGGTCGACGAGCTGATCCACAAGCCGCACGGCATCATCCTCGTGACCGGCCCGACGGGCTCGGGCAAGACCACCTCGCTGTACGCGGCGCTCGAGCGCATCAACGACCACTCGCGGAACATCATGACGGTCGAGGATCCGATCGAGTACTACATCGACGGGATCGGGCAGACCCAGGTGAACACCAAGGTCGAGATGACCTTCGCGCGCGGCCTGCGCGCGATCCTGCGCCAGGACCCGGACGTCGTGATGGTCGGCGAGATCCGCGACACGGAGACGGCGCACATCGCCGTCCAGGCCGCCCTCACCGGGCACCTGGTGCTCTCGACGCTGCACACCAACACCGCGGTCGGTGCGGTGACGCGCCTGCGCGACATGGGCATCGAGCCCTTCCTGCTCTCCTCCACGCTGATCGGCGTGCTGGCGCAGCGCCTCTTGCGCAAGCTCAATCCCGACACGCGCGTGCCCTACGAGGCCGGCGACTACGAGCGCCGCCTGCTCAACATTCCGGCGGACGCGTCCTCGCCCACGCTGTATCGGCCCTCGCCGGACGCCGCGACCGCCTACCGCGGCCGCACCGGCATCTACGAACTGGTCGTGATCGACGACACCATCCGCAACATGATCCACGACGGCGCGGGCGAGATGCAGATGGAAAGGCACGCGCGGCGCGTGACGCCGGGCATCCGCGACGATGGCCGGATGAAGGTGCTCGCGGGAGTGACCTCGCTCGAAGAGCTGCTCCGCGTCACGCACGAAGACTGACCATGCCCGCCTACGAGTACACGGCGCTCGACCCCTCGGGCCGCGAGCGCCGCGGTGTCCTGGAGGGGGACTCGGCGCGGCAGGTGCGTGCTTCGCTGCGCGAGCAAGGCCTGCTTCCGGTCGACGTCGCCGAGGTCGCGGACACCAAGCCGGACCGCCTCGGGCGTTTCTCGCTGCGCCGGGGCGTCGGTGCCTCCGACCTCGCGCTCCTGACCCGGCAGCTCGCCACCCTCGTCCGTTCGGGCCTGCCGCTGGAGGAGGCACTCGCAGCCGTATCCCAGCAGAGCGAGAAGGCGCGCGTGAAGAGCGTGCTGGCCGGCGTGCGCTCGCGTGTGGTCGAAGGCCGCACGCTGGCCGAGGGGCTGGCGGCCTTCCCGGGCGTGTTCCCCGAGATCTACCGGGCCACCGTCTCCGCCGGCGAGCAGTCCGGGCACCTGGATGCGGTGCTCGAACGGCTGGCCGACTACACGGAGAATCGCCAGATCCTGCAGCAGCGCATCCGCAACGCCATGGTCTACCCGATCCTGCTGACCGTGGTCTGCCTGGGCATCGTCGCACTGTTGTTGGGCTACGTCGTACCGGAGGTGGTCCGCGTGTTCGAGGCGGGCGATCGGGAGCTGCCGATCCTCACCCAGATCCTCATCGCGATGTCCGAATTCATCCGCGGCTGGTGGTGGGCCATCGTCGGAGCCGTCGCCCTGGCGATCTTCGTCGCACGGCGCATGCTCCGCCAGCCGGATGTCCGCCGTCGATTCGACCGCTTCAAGCTGCGACTGCCGCTCGTCGGCCGCGTCGCTCGCGGCAACAACGCGGCGCGCTTCTCCCGCACCTTTGCAATCCTGACGGCGAGCGCGGTTCCCGTGCTCGAGTCGCTGCGCATCTCGGGCGAAGTCGTCACCAACGTGCCGATGCGCGAGGCGGTCCAGGAAGCCGCCATCCGCGTCAGGGAGGGCGCCCCGATCGCCCGCTCGCTCGGAACCAGCAAGCTCTTCCCGCCGATGCTGATCCACCTGGTGTCGAGCGGCGAGACCAGCGGCGCGCTCGAGTCCATGCTGGAACGGGCGGCCGACAACCAGGAACGGGAGCTCGATGGGGTGATCAACACGGCCGTCGGCATCCTCGGCCCGCTCATGATCCTGCTGATGGGCGGCTTCGTATTCGTGATCGTCCTCGCACTCTTGCTGCCCATCTTCGAGCTCAATCAGCTGGTCCGTTAAAGCCCCCCTTGCGGACGACGGCGCGGCATCTTATAAGGGCGCCGCGACACTGTCGCTTTGGGAGTGTTCCACCGGTTGCATGCGCACGGGATCTGCTGCATGAGCGAAAAGCCGGAAGACAGCTTCGACGACGAAGAGGACGACGACCTCGTCGACTCCGAAGACGAGGAAGAGGACCTCGACGAGATCTTCCGCGACCTCGAGACGCCGCGGAAGCGGCGCAGTTCGCGCACGGGCCCGGAGCCGGCCTGGCGCAAGCTGGAGCGTTTCCTCGAGGACCGGCGCACGGCGGACCTGCTGGCGGACTTCGACGACTACGACGTCGGGGAGGCAGACACCGCGCGCGGGAGGCGCCGGAGGAAGTGAGTCGTGAGCCACCGCTCACTGCTCACCTGAAATCCCTCGACTGCGCTTCCAGCTCCCCCAGCAGCCGCGAGCGGTCCTCGAGACGCCTGGCCACCACGTGCAGGACGTCTCCTTCCCGCTGCACCACGCCACTCACGCCGAGCAGTCGCGCGCCCAGCAGCACGGTGCGCTGACGGTCGCTCAGGTCCCGCCAGACGATCAGGTTGACCTGCCCCGTCTCGTCCTCGACGGTCACGAAGGTGACGCCTGAGGCGGAGCCCGGGCGTTGGCGCGTCACCACGATGCCTCCCGCGCGGACGCGCTCGCCCGGCGAACGCTCCCAGAGCTCCGCTGCCGTGAGCCAGCCTGCCGCAGCGAGGCGCCCGCGCAGCAGCGCCAGCGGATGACGACCGAGAGTCAACCCCAGTGCGCGGTAGTCGGCGACGATGTCCTCGCCCTCCGACGGTGCACGCAGCATGGGCAGGCCCTCGGCGACGACAGGCTGCGGAACGAGCGGCAACGGCTGCTCGACGCCGCTCGCGTGCCAGGCGGCGCGATGACGGTGACCGGCGAGATCCGCGAGCGCGCCGGAGGCCGTCAGCGCATCGAGGTCGCCGCGATCGAGCCCCGCCCGCACGGCCAGCGACTGCACCGAGTCGAACGACCGCAGCTTCCGCTCCTCGACGATCCGGCGAGCGCCCTCCCGGGACAGACCCCGGACGAGCGCCAGGCCCAGCCTCAGTGACGGCTCGCCTTCCTCGTCCGGCACGAGCGTGGCCTCCCAGTCGCTTGCATTGACCTCGACCGGTCGCACCTCGACGCCGTGCGCACGGGCATCCCGGACGAGCTGGGCCGGCGCATAGAAGCCCATCGGCTGGCTGTTGAGCAGCGCGCAGCAGAAGGCCGCCGGTTCGTGCCGCTTGAGCCAGGCCGACACGTAGACGAGCAGCGCGAAGCTCGCCGCGTGCGATTCCGGGAAGCCGTACTCGCCGAAACCGAGGATCTGCTGGAACACCTGCCGGGCGAAGGTCTCCTCGTAGCCGCGCTCCCGCATCCCGTCGACCAGGCGCTGCTCGAAAGGCCCCAGCGATCCCTTCCGGCGCCATGCCGCCATGGCACGGCGCAGGCGGTCGGCCTCGCCGGGTGAGAAGCCGGCGGCGACCACGGCGAGCTGCATGACCTGCTCCTGGAAGATCGGCACGCCGAGCGTGCGCTCGAGCACCTGTTGCACCCCAGGCCCCGGGTAGACGACGGCCTCCGCGCCGCTGCGCCGCCGCAGGTACGGGTGCACCATCTGTCCCTGGATCGGGCCCGGGCGGACGATGGCGACCTCGATCACGAGGTCGTAGTAGCTGCGCGGCCTCAGGCGCGGCAGCATCGCCATCTGGGCGCGGGACTCGATCTGGAACACGCCGACCGTGTCGGCGCGGCAGATCATCTCGTACACGGCCGGGTCCTCCGGCGGGACGTCCTGCATGCAGAGCCTGCGCCCGCGGAACGCCGAGACGAGGTCCAGCGCGCGCCGGATGGCGGTGAGCATGCCGAGGCCGAGCACGTCGACCTTGAGCAGGCCGAGCTCGTCGAGGTCGTCCTTGTCCCACTGGATGACGGTGCGCTCCGGCATGGCCGCGTTCTCGATCGGCACCAGCTCCTCGAGCGGACCGCGGGAGATCACGAACCCGCCGGTATGTTGTGAGAGGTGCCGCGGGAAGCCGAGCAGCTCCCGGGTGAGGCCGAGGAGGCGGACCATCAGCGGGTTGGCCGGATCGAATCCCGCCTCGCGGATGCGCGCCTCGTCGACCTCCCTGCCGTCCCACCATTGCATCGAGCGCGCCAACCGGTCGACCTGCAGCGGGTCGAGGCCGAGTGCCTTGCCGACGTCGCGGATCGCGCTGCGCGGGCGGTAGCTGATCACCGTCGCGGTGAGGGCGGCGCGATGCCGGCCGTAGCGGGCGTAGAGGTACTGGATCACCTCCTCGCGCCGCTCGTGCTCGAAGTCCACGTCGATGTCCGGCGGCTCGTTGCGCTCGCGCGAGATGAAGCGCTCGAACAGCAACGACATCCGCGACGGGTCGACCTCGGTGATGCCGAGCGCGTAGCAGACCGCGGAGTTGGCCGCCGAGCCACGCCCCTGGCAGAGGATGCCGCGGCCGCGTGCGAACGCGACGAGGTCGTGCACCGTGAGGAAGTAGCGCTCGTAGCCCAGCTCGGCGATCAGGCCGAGCTCGTGCTCGACGAGCGCGCGCACGGCCTGCGGCTCGCCCTCCGGCCAGCGGCGCCGGATGCCCTCCTCGGTGAGCGCGCGCAGATGCGAGGCGGGGGTCCTGCCCGGCGGGACGATCTCCTCCGGGTACTCGTAGCGCAGCTCGTCTAGGGAGAAGCGGCAGCGGTCGCTGACCTCGAGGGTCGCCTCCAGGAGCTCGCGCGGGTACAGGCGAGCGAGCATGCCGGGCGTACGCAGGTGGCGCTCGCCGTTCGGCGCGAGGGCGAGGCCCGCCTCGCGCAGCGGCACGCCGAGCCGGATGGCGGTGAGCGTGTCCTGCAGCGCGCGCCGGCGCCGCTCGTGCATGTGGACGTTGCCGCTGGCGACGGCCGGGAGCCCGAGGCGGGCGGCGAGGAGGGTCAACTCCCGCAGCCGCTCGCGGTCGGTACCACCGCTCGCGAGCTCCACGGCGAGCCAGAGCCGGCCACCGAAACGCTCGCGCAGCCAGACGCCCTCCTCCGCCTCGGGTTGCCGACCCGGCAGCCACAGCAGCAGGCAGTCGTCGAGCCCGGCGGCCTCGAGGTCGGCACGCCCCAGCCGGTAGCCGCCCTTCGGCGCCGAGCGACGGCCACGGGTGATCAGCCGGCACAGCGCACCGTAGCCGGCCCGGCCGGTCGCCAAGCAGACGACGCGCAGCCCGTCCTCCAGCGCAAGCTCGCTGCCGAGCAGCAACCGGAAGCCGCGCTCGCGCGCCGCCACGTGGGCCCGTACGGCACCCGCCACGGAACACTCGTCGGTCACGGCGAGCGCCGCATAGCCGAGCTCGGCCGCACGGGCGACGAGTTCCTCCGGGCGGGAAGCGCCGCGGAGAAAGGTGAAGTTGCTCAGGCAGTGCAGCTCGGCATAGCGCATCAGCCGAAGACGCCGTGCAGCCACCAACCGCCGCCCCGATCCCGTTCGCGGAAGACCCACAGGCGCAGACCCGATCGCGCGCGAGCGATGTAGTAGTCGCGACGCACGTCCCGGCCGTCCCACCAGCCCGTCTCGATGCGCTCCGGCCCGCTGCCGAGCTCGAGCAAGCGGCCCTCGTGCAGCGGCACCCCCTCCTGCTGAAGCAGGCGCTGCGGCTCGGCCAGCATCCACAGCGGGCGTGAAGAGAAGGGAACAGTCCCCTTTTCTTCCGAAGCAGGGGGCTGGCCTTTTTTTCGCAGGCTTCGCCGGCGGCGGGGGTGGCCTGCCGCGACCGGCGATGCCACGTCCGGCTCGGCCACGCGCCAGGCCGACTCCGGGCGATGCTCGGGCACGAGGCAGACGCTGAACACCGCCTCGGCTCCCAGCCGGGCGCGCAGGCGCTCGACCAGCCGGGCCGCGGCCTCGGGATCGACCCGCTGCGCGCCCTCCCCAGGCAGCGCACCGCTCGCCAGGACGAGCGGCGTCGCGATCGTCGAGCGCAGGCGCAACGCACGCGCGGGAGCCGGCAGCGGCGTGCGCTCGAGCCGCTCGCGCAACAGGCCGAGCAGGTGCGCCACGTCCCCGGTGGGTCGCGCCAGGCCGAGCCTCAGGCGGGTCGCCTGGACGTCGCGGTGCCTGAGCTCGAGCGCAAGGCCACGGATGCCGGCGGCGCGGGCGCGCAGGAAGGCCTGCAGGCGCTCGAGCAGGCGGGACAGGGCAGCCTCGACGAGGGCGAGCGACTCGCTCTCGGCCGGCAACTCGAGTATCTCGTCGAAGCGCTCGGGGTTCACCGCACGGCGTCGCGGCTGCGGCCTGCGCCCGAAGCCCTCGTCCAGCTCGTCGAGCAGCGCCGGTCCGAAACGGCGTACGATCCCCTCGCGCGGCAAGCGCGCCAGGTCGGCGATGGTGCGCACACCCAGCGTCACGAGGGTGCGCATCGCCTCGGGCGGCCAGCCCAGACACGCGACCGGGAGTCGCGCAGCCAGCGAAGGCAGTGCGTCCAGCGACTGGACGGCCTCTTCCCGGGCGGCACGCGCGAGCCACCAGGCGGCCCGGGGCGTGGGTGCGATCGATGCCCGGGCGACGAGCCCGCATTCCTGCAATTCGCCCGCCGCACGCCGGCGCAACGCCTCGGCACCGCCGAACAGGCCGAGGCTGCCACGCACCTCGGCCAGCAATGCGGCCGGCGGCTCGAGGCTCACCACCGGCGTGAAACGTATCGCCCAGCCCGCTATCCGCTGCAACAGCGCGGCCTCGGCATCCGGTCGCCGCTCGCGCAGGTCGAGGCCGGGCACCAGGGCAAGCGCTGCATTGAGACCGAGACCCGGCCGGATACCCTGCCGTCGCGCGGCCTCGCTCGCCGCTGCGACCCATTGCCTCGAGCCCTCGCCCTCGATGACGGCACAGGCGGCCGGGCCCGTTGCCCGCTCGCCCAGCGCCTCGAGCGGCAGGGAAGGCAGCCACAGGCACAGCCACAGCTCGCGTGCCGCACGCGGCGCAGCGCCCGCCGCCGCAGCCGGCACGAGCCGGGGCCCTGCGGGCGCGGCCGGCGTGTCCGGGAAGAGGTCGAGGTTGGGGGAGGACATGGGAAATGAGGGAATCGGTGAGTCGTGAGTCATGGCTCACCTCTCACCACTCCCTCCACCCTCCCTGGCGTGCCGCCGCGACACTTCAGGATTGTCACGTCGAGCGCCCCGTCGCGCGGCTCGAGCAGCAGCCTGAGCGCCGCAGGGGAAGGTTCCCGCGCCCGTTGCGCCGGGCGGAACAGGATGCCGAGACTGCCGCCCTCCTCCGCGGCGAGCTTGAGACGCCTCAGCGCTGTCGTCTCCGCGGCATCGCTCCAGCCGAGCGCAGCGGCACAGGCGCGTGAGCGCAGCGCCTGCTCCATGGCCCACAACGTCGGGTCAGGGCTTTCGACGGACTGCGAGGAGGACTGCGAGGAGGGGACAGTCCCCTGCGGGTACAGTCCCCGTCGCAGTCCCCGTCGCGGGCTTCCTCGCCACCCCGGTCGCAGGCCCCGTGAAGAGGGGACAGTCCCCTGCGGGGACAGTCCCCTGGGCCGCACCACGAGCATGCGGCCGGGATCGAGCCCTGCGTTCGCCAGCGCCGGGGCATAGGGCAGGTAGGGGGGTGCGAGCCAGGCAATCCAGCGTCGCGACCCGGAACCGGCGTGCCCGAAGGCGCGCATCGCGGGAACCAGCAGCTCGAGCTCGCCCACTCCCGGGGCGGGCAGCAGCAGCTCGATCAGCGTGTCGAGCGGCCAGCCCCCGCCGGGCAGGCGTTCGTCCAGCCGGCCAAAACCGGTGGGCAACGTCTTCGGCCCGTTCCGCGTGCCGGCGGCGCACCAGACGGAAGGATGCCGAAGCAGCTCATCGAGCCGCTGGGAACTCATGGCAGGGACCTCGATGCGTGCTGCGTATCGCTACTGCATCGTGTCCACGCCCTTGCCGCGCCGAAGCACGCCGACGACGACGCCCTCGATCACGAGCGACTGCTCGCGCAGGTCCACGCGGATCGGCTCGAAGTCGGGGTTCTCGGGCAGCAGCCAGACGACCGTGCCTTCCTGCCGGTAGCGCTTCACCGTGACCTCGTCCTCGAGGCGAGCGACGACGATCTGCCGGTTGCGCACGTCGGGCGAGCGATGCACGGCCACGAGGTCGCCGTCGAGGATGCCCACGTTGCGCATGCTCATGCCGCTGACCCGCAGCAGGTAATGCGGGCGCGGCGTGAACAGGTCCGGATCGATCTGGTAGCGGGCTTCCACGTGCTCCTCCGCGAGGATCGGCCGGCCGGCGGCGACGCGGCCCACGAGAGGCAGCCCCAGCTGTTCGCGCAGCACGTCCTTGAGGACGATGCCGCGCGAGGCACCGGCCCTGAGCTCGATGACGCCCTTGCGGGCGAGCGCGCGCAGGTGCTCCTCCGCTGCGTTGGCGGAGCGGAACCCGAGCGCCCCGGCGATTTCGGCCCGCGTCGGCGGCAGACCGTCATCGGCGATGCACTGCTGGATGAACGCGAGGATCTGGCGCTGGCGCGGGGTGAGATCCGACATGGCAACACCTGTATGGATGAACAGTTACTGGCTGTTTATACAGCTGACGGCAGGGGAAGGCAAGGGGGTGAGTCGTGAGCCGTGAGCCGTGAGCCGTGAGTCGGACGGAGGATCGCAGACAACCTGGGCTTATCACGTTCTCCTCTCTTACGGCTCACGGCTCACGACTCACCTCCGCTATCCGCCATCCGCCATCCGCTCCCATAATCCCGGCATGTCCCGCTCCCCTTCCCCCGACGTCGTCATCATCGGCGGCGGCCACAACGGCCTCACCTGCGCCTGCTACCTCGCCCGGGCCGGGCTCCGGGTCACCGTGCTGGAGCGCCGCCCTGTCGTGGGCGGCGCCGCCGTCACCGAGGAGTTCCATCCCGGCTTTCGCAACTCGCTCGCCAGCTACACGGTGAGCCTGCTGCATCCGCAGGTCATCCGCGACCTGCGCCTGCACGAGCACGGGCTCCGGATCCTCGAGCGGCCCCTGCTCAACTTCGCACCCCGGACGGACGGCTCGCACCTTTGCATCGGCAATAGCCTCGCCGAGACCCAGCGTTCGCTCGCCGCCCACTCCGCGCGCGACGCCGAGCGCCTGCCTGCCTATGCGGCGATGCTCGACGCCGTGGTCGACGTGCTGCGCGAGCTCGTACTGCTCACTCCGCCGAATGCGGGCGGCGGCCTCGGCGAGATGCCGAAGCTGCTGCTCTTCACCCGCAGCGCGGGCGAGGTGCTCGACGGCTGGTTCGACTCCGATGCCATCAAAGGCGTGTACGGCTTCGACTCGGTCGTCGGCCACTATGCGAGCCCCTATACGCCCGGCAGCGCCTACGTGCTGCTGCACCACTGCTTCGGCGAGGTAAACGGCCGCAAGGGAGTGTGGGGCCACGCCGTCGGCGGCATGGGCGCGATCACCCAGGCCATGGCCCGCGAGGCCGAGGCGTGTGGCGTCGACATCCGCACGGAGGCCGGGGCGCGCCGCGTCATCGTCGAGGGCAGCCGCGCCGTCGGCGTCGAGCTCGAGTCCGGCACCGAGATCCGGGCCCGGGCGGTCGCCTCTGCAGTCAATCCCAAACTGCTCTATCTCTCCCTCATCGACGCCGGCGACCTCGACCCCGGTTTCAGGGACCGCATGTCTCGCTGGCGCAATGGCTCGGCGAGCTTCCGCATGAACGTGGCGCTGTCCGAGCTGCCCCGTTTCGAGTGCCTGCCGGAGCCCGGCCCTCACCTGAGCGCCGGCATCCTCATCGCGCCGTC